>NZ_QULS01000007.1:0-136212 GCF_003482185.1 Faecalibacterium sp. OM04-11BH | reverse complement strand
CCGGCCTATCAGGTGCTGAACGCCTACCGCAAGCTGGCAGGGTAAAACCTCTCAGTCTCGCTTTGCCCGGCAGCTCCCCTGACCGGAGAGCCAAGAACGCGGGCGTGTTCCGGCAAATGACATCAAAACGCAGCCGATACCCTGACTTTCCCATCAGGAGAGGGGGCGCGGCATAAAAAATAAGCATCCGCAGCGCACTGCGCCTGAGCTGAAGCAGCCCGGCCATGCGCTGCGGATGCTTTTGTTGTGCGGCAGGGCACGCCGCCAAAAACAAAAAATCCGAACCCTTCTCTTTCGAGAAAAGGTTTGGAGCTTCCTTAATTTTCCACCTTGAAATTACCCGAATAGCGTTGAATGAACACAAATGGATTGTGTATAACAAAAATTGCGACAGGCATCTCGTTTTCTTCCCATTTACGAGAAAAAGGCCACCTTCCGGTGACCTTTTTCAATAGTCTGAAGTACAGGCAATGGCTGTACTTCTTTTTGGTATTCTTATGCGAAGATTCAGGTTTCGCCACCGCGGTTAAAACTGCGCCGGTTGTTGGGAAACCAAATGGCAGGGGTGAACACAGCCAGCCCCACCGCTGTGGTATCCCCGGGGTTGGAAACGATGTGAGGCAGGTTGGACTGCACCACAGTGGTGTCTCCGGCGTTCAGGCGGATGGTCTCGGACTCCACCAGTACATCCAGCTGCCCCTGTTCCAGCAGCAGGATTTCCTCACTGGGATGGATCACCGGCAGGTCGCCGTCCTTACAGTGGGGTTCCAGCTCAAAGCGTATGACCAACGACTGAGGTACAAAATCTCCGTTGGGCATGGGCGTAAGCAGATGATACCGTATATTGGAATTGGGCTGGGAGAGGATCATCATATCCGCCTGACGGGTTGTCAGGCCAGTGTTGTGCTCACCTCCCATAAACAGATAGGTGGGGATGTCCAGAGCGGCGCTGAGTTTGCGCAGGGTGGACAGGGACGGGTCGGTGAGATTGCGCTCGATTTGGGAGATATACCCGATGGACAAACCAGTCTTTTCGGCCAGTTCTTTGAGGGTGATTCCCCGTTTTTTCCGAATATTTCGAACGTGTTCGCCCAGCATAAGACCTCCCGCTTTTTCGTAAAAAGTTTATTTACAGTATATCACAAAATGCCCTGTACGTAAATAAGTGAGAAAATATTCGATATTTATAAAAGTTTTACAAAGAAAATCAGATAATTTCGTGCTTATCCTATAAAATACTCTGAAAAATGTGAAAAAAATAGAAAAGCTCTTGACAAAAATTTTAGAAATAGTAAAATTTCTATAAAAATTCATAAAAAATTTATAAAAATTATTATGCAGGAGGAACCCTATGAAAATCACAGATGTAAAGGTAGAAACCATCCGTATCCCCATGAAAAAGCCCTTCCGTATTGCTTTTGCGGTACAGGATCATTCGCTGAATGTGCTGGTGAAGATCTCCACCGACGAAGGTCTGTGGGGCATCGGTGAGGCCGCGCCCTTTGAACCGGTGACCGGCGAGAGCGCAGCCACCGTTCTGGAAGCGCTGAAACTGTTCCGCACCGGATTGATCGGCATGGATCCGCTGGATATTGAGGGCATCCACAGGATGATGGACCGCCTGCTGTCAGGCAACACCTCGGCAAAGGCCGCGGTGGATATTGCCCTGTACGATATCAAGGGCAAACTGATGGGTCAGCCTCTGTACAAGGTGCTGGGTGGCAGCGTGAACCAGATCGTCACTGACATGACGGTGGGCATTGACACACCGGAAGCTATGGCCGCCGAAGCCCGGGAACGGGTGGAAAAGGATGGCTTCACCATTCTGAAAATCAAGGCCGGCATCAACCCGATCGAGGATATCCAGGCATTGACCCTGATCCGTCAGGCGGTGGGCCCCAACATCCGCCTGCGTGTGGACGCCAATCAGGGTTACACTGTCAGCGATGCGGTGCGCACCCTGAAAGCCTTTGAAAAGCTGGGCGTGGAAGCGGTGGAACAGTGCCTGCCTAGCTGGGATCTGGACGGTATGCGCTTTGTGCGTTCCAAGGTGGACTTGAAGGTCATGCTGGATGAGTCGGTCCACACCCCCATCGACGCAGCAAAGGCCTGCAAGATCGATGCTGCAGATATTATCAACATCAAACTGATGAAGTGCGGCGGCCTGTACCCGGCGGAAAAGATCAACGCCATTGCCGAGGCAAACCATGTGCAGTGCATGGTGGGCTGCATGCTGGAGACCAAGGTGGCCATTGCTGCCGGTGTGGGTCTGGTTGCCGCCAAGCAGAACATCACTGAGGCGGACTGCGACAGCTTTATGTACGCCGTGGACCCCGAGATGGGTATGCCCGGAGGTTTTGCCGTGAATGGCGGCGTCTACACCCTGTCCGACAAACCGGGCCTTGGCATCGATATTGATTTTTAAGCGGGATCCCGCAGAGAGGTGTATTATGCCGAATACGATTTTTTCCTCCGAAGGCGCGCTCCTGTTCATCATGGTCGCCATGGTCGCACTGGGATTCTGGCTGCAGCGGTTCAAGGCGTTCAAAACGCTGGGTCCGGCCCTGACGGTTATCATCATGGGTATCGTGCTGTCCAACCTGCGGATCGTGCCTACCTCCAGTGCTACCTATGATGCCGTCAGCAGCTATTGTGTGCCGTTGTCCATTTCCATCTGCCTGCTGAGCTTGGACCTGAAACAGATGCGCAAATTATCCAAGGAACCGGTCATTGCGTTGATCTCGGCCATATTCAGCGTCTGCGTGGCAGCTTTGGTGTTTGGCGTACTGTTCGCCGACAAAATCGACGAGGGCTGGAAGGTGGCCGGTATGTTCGTGGGCACCTACACCGGCGGCAGTTCCAACCTGACCGCCATCGCTGTAGGCCTGGATGCCAGCAAGACCACCATCGCCTCGGCCAATGCCGCCGACTATGTGGTGGGCATCCCCACGCTGATCCTGATGTTTGCTGCCCCCGCCCTGTACAAGAGTTCCAAATGGCTGAAAAAGCTGTGGCCCTATGAAATGAGCGAGCCGGAACTGCTGGGGGATGGCAACCACGAGGAACTGATGACTTCCAAGGAATGGTCCATCCAGGAAATCGCTTGGTTGCTGGCCATCGGCTTTGGCACCGTGTGGGTTGCCACCAGCATCTCCTCGATGGTATTCGGAACAGGGTTCCGCAGTGCAGGCCGCATCCTGCTCATCACCACCTTCTCCATCATCCTGGCACAGGTGCCAGCCGTCCGCAAGCTGCGCGGCAACTTTGACCTGGGCCTTTTCGTAGCGTTGCTGTTCCTGGTGACCATCGGCTTTGCGGTGGACCTGAAGCAGTTCTTCGGATCCACCTTCTACATCACCCTGTTCTGCTTCTGTGTCATCGTCTGTTCCATTCTGCTGCACCTGCTCATCACCCGGCTGCTGAAAGTCCGTTTTGAGTATGTGCTGCTGTCCATCGTAGGCTGTATCTCAGATGGCCCCACCGCCGCCCTCATCGCCTCCAGCGCCCAGTGGAAGACCCTTATCAACATCGGCTTGCTCATGGGCGTACTGGCCGGTGCCCTGGGCAACTATGTGGGCATCGGTGTAGCCTATGCCATCCGTGCCTTCATCGGCGCCTGAACGGAAAACGGGAGAAACGGAAATGCGTAATTTTGACTTATATGTTTCAGGCATCCTGTACGGCAGACTGCGGCTGGGCGACGGCACATCCCAGATCCAGAAACTGGACGTGCATACCGGCGCGCTGCTGGACTGGCAGGACCTGACTGAACAGGACCGGGATTTTTACCGTTTCTTTGTGAAGATGGACTTTGCCGCCCTGGGACAGAACCTGTCCCATTACGAGTCGGGGCTGCATGGCACCGGGGAAGTTTCCCTGTGCGGCGAGCGCTACACCAGCGAAGACGGCTGCAACTACCTGCAGCGGGATGTAAAATTCCCCAACAACAAACAGATGAAAGAAGGGCGGCTGATCGCCGTCACCTGCCCTGCCCGGGAGATGGTCACGGTGCTGGTGGAACCCGGTGCCGAGGAGGAGACCATCCTGCGCCTGTGGCGCTCGACCTGGCCGGAGGAACAGTTGTTCCCGGTAGAACATGCGCTGACCTTCCCAGTGCCCATGCGGGACGGGGTACATCTTTCCACCGACGTATACCTGCCTAAAAACTGCAGTACCCCGGTGCCCGCAGTGCTGGTACGCACCCCCTACGGCAAAGAGGACGGCTGTGAGGTATACTACCGTTACGTTCAGCGCGGCTACGCGGTGGTAGTACAGGATGTGCGCGGCCGAAACGCCAGTGAAGGCGAATGGCTGCCCAACTACCACGAGGTGGAGGACGGCGACGATACTCTGAACTGGATCGCCGCCCAGCCATGGTGCAGCGGACGCATCGGTATGGTGGGCGGGTCCTACCTGGGTTATGTACAGTGGGCGGCCGCTGCCAGCGGCAACCCCCACCTGAAAGCTCTGATCAGCGTAGTCTGTGCGGGCAGCTCCTTTGTGGATCTGCCCCGCCGGGGTGGGTCTTTTACCTCGGGCATGCTGGCCTGGGCCTTTGCGGTGTCTCAGAAAACCTTCCACCCTGAGCTGATGGAACGCGATGACTGGGAGGAAGTGCTGAACATCCGCCCCCTGACCGACCTGCCGAAAAAGGCTCTGGGGTACGATGTGCCCTTCATCACACGGTGGCTGGAACCCAGTGACTACAACGATTTCTGGCGTATGTCCAACTGGCAGGAACGCTCCGTCGGGGCGCAGATCCCGGCGCTGATTCAGTCCGGCTGGTTTGACGACAACGGCATGGGTACCACCGAAGCTCTGGAACTGGTCCATGACTTCCCTCGGGGCATGCGCAAGGTCATTCTGGGGCCCTGGCAGCACAGCGGCAACAGTAAGTACGACATGCACGGGGTATCCTTCGGCAGCCAGGCGCTGCGCTTTGATCTGGACTGGCTGTATTTCCGATGGTTTGAGCATCACCTCAAGGAAGTGGACAACGGCATCGACCAGACTGCCCCGGTAGAATACTACACCCTAGGCCAGGAGGTATGGAAGACCGCCGAAAACTGGCCAGTGCCCGAGACCCGGGTCACCCACCTGTATCTGGATAGTGACGGCCATGCCAACACCTCTGCCGGGGACGGGCGGCTGACTTTTGCTAGGCCGGAGCGGGAGAACTGCGACGGTTACGCCTATGACCCCGAACATCCGTCCCAGCACATCATCGATATGTCGGAGAACGAGATCGAAGTGCCAGAGGACTACACCCGGGAGGAACTGCGTCAGGATCTGCTGTGCTACACCTCCCCTGTGCTGAAGGAAAACCTGGTTCTGACCGGTGATATGACGGCGGAGTTGTATATTTCTTCTGACGCGCCGGATACCGACTTTGTGGTGCGCGTTACCGACGTGGATGAGAACGGCCGGTCCATCAAACTGGCGGATGGCCTGCTCAGCGCCCGATACCGTAATGGCTTTGCCCGGTCGGAGTTTTTGCAGGAAGGCGAGATCGTCTGCCTGAAGATCCGCACCACCAAGTTGTCCAATTGCTTCCGGAAAGGCCACCGCATCCGGGTGACTGTCACCTCTAGCGCCAAGAATTTCATCTTCCCCAACAGCAACACCCGGGAAGGTTTTGCTTCCGCCCGGACCGTGGTGGCCCATAACCGGGTATACCACGGTGGGTTGCACGCCTCCCGCCTGACGGTGCGGGTGGAACCCTAAGCTATGGATTGCCCTCCCTGTCAGCGGAAGCGAACAGATTACATTCTGCTCCGCAACCATCAAGCCTCGGCCAGAAAAGGCCGGGGCTTTTCATGTCTAGGAGGTTATCGGCTGAAGAACGGCAGGCTCTTTCGGAACTGAATCGCATTTTGTCCGAGACTCCGCAATGGAGCGGCGAAGAAGAACTGTGCCATGACATGGAGAACATCGGCGGCAGGGTGCGTTTTTGCCACTTTTGGGATGAGCGCTACTCCATGGTGCAGTTGACGGAAGATCGCAATGGAAAATACTCTACAGCCTACGTTCTGGATACAGAAACTACCCCGGATGTGCGTAAGGTGGCGGCATTGCAGGCACAGAAAGAACTTGCGGACTGTATGCAGGTGTGGGGCGTTTCGCTTCTGAACACGACTGTACCGGAACAGATGAAGTATGCTTCTTTGGCAGAAGCCGCTTCCTTCCTCATGCAAGTCCTAAACGACCCGGAGCACATCACCGGGTAAAAAAGCGTCCCGTCGGGACGCGCAGCCTGCATTGGAAAATGCAGATCAAAGGGGCTTGGGGTATTCCCCAGCAAGCGTTTTGCAACGCAGAATAAGCAGATGTATATACGTCTGCACTGCTTGCCACAACAATGCGACCTTTCAGTCCGTATTCAACTGCTTTCAGTTCTAGTTAAACATGAGTGCTATCAGGAAGAAAATCATAGCAATCCCCACGAGCCAAGGGATAATTTTCTCTTGATGAAACTCTCGGAATCCCAATGATCTTATAAACAGAACACCCAATAGGCCGATGATGCACCATGCTGAAACGGTAAGACAGATATCGTACATTGCTCCTTGCCTTCCTCGTATCTCTTGTATGGCTTGATTGTAGCGCACTCTCGGCCCCATCCGGTCGGCGGGGATTTCTGAACTTTAAAGATTTTTCACAAACAGTGCCCGGATAGCATTGAGGACGGCGATGATCATTACGCCCACATCCGCAAACACGGCCAGCCACATATTGGCGAAACCCAGCGCAATCAGTACGAGGCAGGCCAGTTTTACGCCGATGGCCACCACGATGTTCTGATAGACGATGCCAAGGCACTTGCGGGAGATTTTGATTGCTTTGGAAATTTGCATTGGGTCGTCATCCATCAGTACTACATCCGCAGCTTCAATGGCGGCGTCAGAACCCATAGCGCCCATAGCAATGCCGATGTCTGCCCGGCGAAACACCGGGGCGTCGTTGATGCCATCTCCCACAAAAGCCAGTTTTTCTTTCTCTGGTTTGTTTTGGATCAACTGCTCCACTTTCTCCACCTTGTCAGCAGGAAGCAGTTCACTGTAAACCTCATCCAACCCCAGAGCGGAGGCTAACTGTGTGAGATAAGATAAAATCGAACTGAACCTTGAAAACCTGATATGGACAATATCCGTTTGATTTTGCTTTTCTCGCCAAAAGAAAGTGAGAATGCAATGAAAAAACGCGTTTATACATTATACCGTGTTTCGACCAAAGGGACACACCGGGGAAGGCCACTATACAGGCGGCACCGTGGCTTTTGGCTACAAGCGTGTCCGCCTTGGTCGGGTGAACAAGAAGAATCAGGAAGTCTGCGACCTTGTGGTTGACGAAGCAGAAGCTGAGATCGTCCGGCTGATTTTCCACAAGTACGTTTACGAGGGCTACGGCGCACAGAAGTTGAGCCACTATCTTTATGAACAGGGAGTCGTAGGACGGAACAACAAAAATATCCCCAACACCAGCATCGTTCGGATGATCAAGAATAAAGGATACACGGGGTACCTCATCAACGGTGCGGTGGAGACGGAGTGTCCGCAGCTCCGCATCATCGAACCAGAGCTGTTCGAGCAGGCACAGGAACTGCGGCAGGCACGCACTTGTGAGCGTGGCGGTACTTCACTGGGCACCAGCTCCAAAGCCCTGTTGACCGGGCTGGTCTACTGTGCCCACTGTGGTAACCGCTTGAGCCTGACCAGCAGCGGACGGACACACACCTACGCCGATGGGCATACGGTGAAAGAAGTCCGGCCGCGGTATAGCTGCTTTTATAAGATCCGGCATCCGGGTGACTGCGATGGGCAGTCCGGCTATGGTGTTTCTAAGCTGGATTCCATTGTGGAAGAAGTTGTCCGGCAGATCTTCGCACAGTTCCGGGAGGTTTCCCGGAAGAAGCTGCTGGAATCGGTCAAGACTAACGATGCCGCCCGCATCCAGAAGAAGGTCAAGAAAATCCAGAAAGACTTGGAAGCCAAGCAGAAAGAGTTGGACGACCTGAAAGCCGAAACCATTCTGGTCATTCGTGGCGTAAGTGCCTTGGACAAAGAACTGCTGGGCACACTGGTAGCCGAGGCAAGAGAGGCTCTGGAAACTCTGGAAAAGCAGCTCGTGCAGGCGCAGGAAGAATACGAAGAAGCCACCAAAACGGCAAAGCGCAGCAACTACATCTGCAACGAGCTGTTTACATGGGCGGATGTTTACGACACCGCCAACCACGATGAACGCCGCGCCATTTTGCAGCAGTTCATCAAGGAGATTCGCGTCCGAAAAGACTATGAGATCTCGATTACGCTGAACGCCAGCTTCAATCAAGTGGAGCAGCTCAAGGCTGTGTCAACCTACGATGGTGCGGAGATTTTTGAAGAAATTTCCGAGAAGGGGGCATAAAAGCGATGCACTTGCCCGCAGAACTCTGCAAAATGCAAAGAAAGAAGCGTGAAACCGATGGATTTTCAAAAAGTACATGGATGACCCCGCCCGGTTCGCATCCGACTTCAGGGTTCGGAGCCCGGCACGGTCTGCCAAAGTTTTTCAGGCATAAAAAACGCCGCATCGTACAAAACGATGCGGCAAATTGGTGGACCTAGAGGGATTCGAACCCTTGACCTCTCGGATGCGAACCGAACGCTCTCCCAGCTGAGCTATAGGCCCATATTTAGGGGCGTAATTCGGTTGGGCGACCAACCGTTATACTCCCCATTTGAATGCCCACAACTCCGTGGGGCACAAAAGCGATACGCTTGCTCTCCCAGCTGAGCTATAGGCCCATGATGTAACGCTGATAGTGTACCGCGTTTTGAGGCGTTTGTCAAGCAATTTCGGAGAGCACAAGCGGGGAACTTACAAGCGGCCGAGCTGCCAGAAGGCCACGGCACTGGCTGCGGCTACGTTGAGGGAATCCACCCCATGGGACATGGGAATCTTTACGGTGTAATCGCAGGCGGCGATGGTACTATTGGCCAGCCCATCGCCCTCGGTGCCCAGCACGATGGCAAGCTTTGGCTCGGCGGCAAGGGCGGCATCGTCAATGCTGACCGAGCGGTCGCTCAGCGCCATGGCAGCAGTCTTGAAGCCCAGTGCATGGAGCTGGGCGCTGCCGTTTTCCGGCCAGTCGGCAGGGCAGGAGCCGATTTGCGCCCATGGCACCTGAAATACAGTGCCCATGCTTACCCGCACCGCGCGGCGGCACAGCGGGTCGCAGCAGGAGGGGGTAATGAGTACGGCATCCATGTTCAGCGCGGCAGCGCTGCGGAAGATAGCGCCCACGTTGGTGGAATCTACGATGCTCTCCAGCACAGCCACCCGGCGGGCGTGGGCACACACCTGCTCCACCGTGCGGGGTGCAGGGCGGCGGAAGGCGCACAGCACGCCACGGGTCAGCGCAAAGCCGGTGAGCTGTGCCAGCAGCTCCCGGTCGGCGGTGTACACCGGCACATTGCCGCAGCGGGTCAAGATCTCCTGTGCCGGGCCGGTGATCTGCTTGCGCTCCATCAGCAGGGAAAGGGGATGGTATCCGGCATCCAGCGCCCGGGCGATCACCTTGGGGCTTTCGGCGATAAAAATACCCTTTTCCGGCTCCAGCCGGTTGCGCAGCTGCGCCTGCGTGAGCCGGGCGTAGACGTCCAGTTCCGGGGCGGTAAGGTCGGTGATCTCGTGAATGACAGGCATGGGAACGCTCCTTTGAAATGAAGTTTTTTCTATTGTAGCACAAGCCGGGACAGAATGCAAAATCCCTGCTGCACACAGAGCACAGCAGGGATTTGGATGTGGAACAGTTTACTCAGAGCGCAGCGCCTTGACGGGGTTGCTCTTTGCGGCGCTGCGGGCGGGGATCACACCACCCAGCATGGTAAGCAGGGTGGCCAGAACGATCAAAATCAGTGCAGCCTGCGGCGGCAGCGAGGCCGATACGCTGACATCGCCCGCGATGTGGTGGATGAGCATATTGCCGGGGACGAGCAGCAGCAGGCAGAGCACCACGCCCATCACGCCGGAGCACAGGCCGATGATAAAGGTCTCGGCATTGAACACCTGCGAGACGTTGTGCTTGGAGGCACCGATGGCGCGCAGAATGCCGATCTCCTTGCGGCGCTCCAGCACGCTGATATAGGTGATGACACCGATCATGATGGAGGACACCACCAGCGAGATGGCCACAAAGGCCACCAGCACATTGCTGACCATGCCCACGATCTCGGTGACCGAGTTCATCAGGGTACCCACCATGTCGGTGTAGTGGATCACCTTGTCGTCCTCGCCCTGCTGCCGCATGGCGGCGTTGTAGGCGTCCAGCTCGCTTACCACCTGCGCTTTGGTGTCAAAGCTGTTGGGATAGATATAGATGCCATCGGGCTTTGCGTAGTCCACATAGCCGATGTCGCTCAAAATCTTTTCGTAGCTGGAAGCGGAGGAGAGCAGGGTGTTTTTGATCATCTCAGTCAGGTCGGAGCCGGTCATGTTGATCTGGATGGCCTGCTGGAACACGGCGGGGTCGATCTTGAGTGCGCTTTCCACCTGTGTACTCAGCTGCGCAATGTTGCTCTGGATCGCCTGCCCGATCTTCTGCTCCAACTGTCCGGCCAGCTTCTGGATGGCGGGGCCCATCTGCTCCTGCAGAGCAGCGGTGAGCTGGACTTGCAGCGCTTCGCTCAACTGGACGGAGTAGCTCTCCATCACGGTCTGCAAATTCTGCTGGAGCGTATCAGCAAACTGCTCCTCCAGCCCGGAGGTGTCCAGCAGGTCGCCCATGGATTCGTTCAGCAGCGTCTGGAAGGCCTCGGTTTTCATATAGGAGGAAAAACCGATCTTGTCCAGATTCAACAGGCCGTTGCTGATGATATAGCGCTTGTAGCCGTTCAGGATCTTTTTCATCAATGCCTGTAAGCCGTCCTGAGAGATGTTCAGCTCTACGCCGTCGAACAATTCGCTCATGTCCATCTCCATGTCCGGCAGCGGCAGTCCGCTGAGATCCAGCTTGAAGCTGGAGGGGTCGATGAGGGTGGCGAGGTCAAAGGAGCCGTCGGTCAGGTCGAATGCGCCATCCAGATCGAAGTGCAGGGCGCTGGTGTCGAACTGGAAAGCGTCCTTGAGGGCGTCCGTGTCCACCGAGAACAGGGAGGCGATATCCAGCATGCTGTTGCCGGCAGCATCGAAGGGCTCGCCGGTCAGCACGTTGATGTCCGGGTCTGCCAGCTGCTGGCGCACGATCTCGCTGTTGGCGGCCTGGTCGATGACATGATAGGTCAGCTCGTGCAGGTAGTCCAGGCCGCTGTGCAGGATGGCAGAGGTGGCGTCTGCCTTGGGCTGCACGATGCCTACGATGGTCAGCTCCTCGCTGTCGGCCACCAGCTGCTGCATATAGGCTTCATCGTTCAGCTTGCTCAGCCAGACCTTGTGCTCGGTGTCGTAGACATAGCAGTCGGCCTTGTTGACAAGTTTGAAGGTCATGCCAAGAAAATCGTCATAGGTATAGGTGCCGTAGTCCGTGGGCAGATCGATCTTCTGGTTCTTTGCATACTGCTGTAAAATTTTGTCCAGCTCGGCCTGATCCCGCAGACCCATGGCGTACAGAGAATAGTCCGAAACGCTGCCGTCTGCGTTCAGGGTCAGCACCAGCTCGTTGTACTTTTCCGGCCAGCGACCGGCCTTGATATCATACTGATCCTCGTACAGGGCGGGGGTCTCGGCCATTTCGCAGAACACATAGGGGCTGGACATGGAGGTCATGATGCTGGTCACCGAGGCGTTCTCGCTGGCAATGTCGGAGAAGGTGGTGTCCGGGTTCAGCTTCTGCACGGTGCCGTCCGGGTTCTGGCGGTAGATCAGCGGATAAGAGGCATAGGCGTATTCCACCGTGGCGTTGTCCCGGATGGTGCAGGCGTCACTGTCCAGATATTCCTTCAGCGAGCGCAGATCATTGCTGGTGGCACCGATGTTCAGCTGAGCTAGCAGCTGGCTTACCGTGACCATGCCATCCGGCGCAGGGGCAGCGCTGGACGCAACACTGGTGTAGGTGTCCGGGTCCATCATGCTGGTCAGATCCACGCCGGTGCTGCTGATCTGCAGCGGGTAGGCCGCCAGCGTGGATTTTTCCATGTTGCTGATATAGCGGCTCACACCGTTGGAAAGGGAAAGGATCAGCGCAATGCCGATGATGCCGATAGACCCGGCAAAGGCGGTGAGCAGGGTGCGCGCCTTTTTGGTGAGCAGATTGTTGAAGCTGAGGGAGAGGGAGGTGAGCAGGGACATGGAGGAATGCCCCATGTTCCGGTGCACGGGGGCAGCGGCGGCAGCCTCGTCCTCGGGCTCGTAGGGCATGGTGTCAGAGCGGATCACGCCGTCCTTCAGGTTCACGATGCGGGTGGCGTAGCGCTCGGCCAGCTCCGGGTTGTGGGTGACCATGACCACCAGCCGGTCCCGCGCCACTTCCTTGAGCAGTTCCATCACCTGAATGCTGGTCTCGCTGTCCAGCGCGCCGGTGGGCTCGTCTGCCAGCAGGATGTCGGGATTGTTCACCAGCGCGCGGGCAATGGCTACGCGCTGCATCTGCCCGCCGGACATCTCGCCGGGGTGCTTGTGCAGCTGGTTGCCCAGTCCCACCTGCTCCAGCGCAGCGGCAGCACGGCGGCGGCGCTCGGCCTTGGAAACGCCCGAGATGGTCAGTGCCAGTTCCACGTTGCCCAGCACGGTCTGGTGGGGGATCAGGTTATAGCTCTGGAACACAAAACCGATGGTGTGGTTCCGGTAGGAGTCCCAGTCGCGGTCGGTGTATTTTTTGGTGGAGATGCCGTTGATGACCAGATCGCCGCTGTCGTAGCGATCCAGACCGCCGATGATGTTCAGCAGGGTGGTCTTGCCGGAGCCGCTGGGGCCCAGAATGGCCACGAATTCGTTGTCCCGCAGGTTCAGACTGACGTTGTTCAGTGCGTGCTGCACCAGCTCGCCGGTCTTATATTCTTTGTTGATCTGTTTGAGCTTGAGCATAAATGTGCCTTTCCGGTACTGCGCCGCCGGGCGCTGCTGCCTGTGGTTTGAAATTCGGAAATGTTTGCAGACAATATCCTATTAAGTTTAGCAAAAAAATGTGAAAAAAACGTGAAATTATTCCGTAGGAATGCTGAAGCTGCGGCACTTTTGCGCCCGGGCAGCGGTTTTGCCGGGAAGGACGGGGCAAAAAAGAAAAGCGGAAAAAGATACCGGTTGAATTTGCAGACGGAACGTGCTATTCTAAAACTGACAGCGGCGCGTAGAGCATGCCGGAGGCAAAATGCCCGAAAATGCTCTGTTCAGACACTTCTTTAGGATTGTAACGGTTTCTCCTACCTTATAAAATATATTTTATATAAACAAGGCAGAAAAAAATTGGCCCTTGTAGTAAGGAGGAACTGAAATGGAACATACATTTTCACCCATGATCCGGCAGTATTCTGCCATTGATGGTTTGCAGCAGGAGTATACGCTGGTGTATGCCATGGAGGTAGAGGGCACACAAGGCTGTCGGCTGTCCCTGTGCCGGATCGGCAGCCGACAGCAGATCGTCAGTCAGCATGTTGCGGCAGCGCCGGAGTTCTGTTACCGGCTCCTGCGCTACTTGTGTGAAAATGGAGTTCAGCCGGAGCTCTGGCGGGATGCGGTCACAGACCTGACAGCTGCCGGGCTGGTAGGCAAGAAAGGCGGCGCATGGCGTGAACAGTGAGCGAACAGCCCAACTGCAAGTCGCCCTTGCAAGCTATGACCTGAGGGAGCTGCGTGTCCAGAAGCGTTATTTGCAGGAGCAGGGAACCGCCATCGTATGCACCTGCTTTTGCAGCGGCGAAAAGCTGCTGGCACAGCTGCGGCAGGGTGTCCGTTACGATGCCGTGGTGCTTTGCAGCGAGCTGACGGACTTGTCCGCAGAGCAATTTGTCCGGCAGCTGTACCAGTTGAAGGAGCGACCGACGCTGCTCGTACAGAGCCATGGCCGCAGCAGCGGCACGGCGTTGCAAAAGCTCCGCGAGGGGTGCTACTGCGTAGAGGGCACCGAGCTGAAAAGGCTGCTGTGGCAGCTTTACCGGATGCCAGGGCGGCAGAACCGGCAGTTGGAGCAGCGGTGCAGTCAATTGTATGCAGCGTGGGGCATCCCGCAGGGGGATGTCAACGCCGGATATCTATCCTACGCGGTCGGCATCGCATGCAGCACCAGCCAGAAGCTGGCAATCCGCAAGGAGATCTTGCAGGCGGTGAGTGAGCAGTTTGATACATCGGTCGCTGCCGTGGAAAGCGGCATCCGCCGGATGGTGGATCAGCTGGAGGAAATACCGACCCCTGCGTGGCTGGCATTTAAAGCTGATACAAGGCTGGGCAGCGGTAAGCCCACCACCGGCAAGCTGATCTACGCGGTCAGGGATGTTGTGCTGCGGCAAAAGTCCAAGGCTGCACCGCCCACCCGCCCGTAAGGCTTGCACACGGTTGCGGCAGTTGGAACACTGCGGTGTTCCGTTGAAAAAATGGCATCGCCCGGGGAGGCAGAGCAATGGAGCAGCAAAGGACAGAAATGCGGTCTATCACCGCAGAGCAGCAGAAACGGGTCGAGGAGGTCTGCTTCCGTTCGCTGGCGCTGATCGGGCGCAACTGTGAATATCTGGAGCAGCATTTTGACCGCACCGGTGCAGACGAGTCTACCCGGCAGGCAGTGGCGGATATCAACACCGCTGCCATGCAGCTGGACCGCACCCTCAGCGAGGCAATCACTCTGCTGGAATTTCTGCACGAGGAAGCAAAACCGCAGCTGTACCCCATTGATCTGTGTGAGCTTTTGCAGCAGGTGTCGGCGCAGTCTGATATGATCCGGGCGCAGCTTGGGGTGGACATCCGTCTGGATTACGGCGGGTGTACCGCCTGCTGCGTAATGGCAGACCGCAGAGATGCGGAGCTGCTGTGCCTGCATCTGCTCTCCAATGCCCTGCGCGCCAGCCGGGAGGGTGGCTGCGTCTGCATCGCGCTGCGCCGCACCGAAAGCGGCTGGCAGCTGACGGTCACCGACGATGGCTGCGGGCTGCCCGGCGAGGATGTACAGGCAGCGCTGGAAAACCGCCGCAGCTTTCTGGGCGGGGCACAGCTGGGGCTGCTGCTCTGCCGGGAGTGTTGCCGCCGGATGGACTGGAGCTTACAGCTGGAGCCTGCCCCCGCAAAGGGCACAAAGGCTGTGGTAAGCATTCCGCTGTACGCGGGCGACAGCCGCCCTGACGGCACGGTGGAGCTGCGCACCGACTCGGAGACCGAGCGGGAGCAGCGCAAGTATCATCTGCGCGCCATGCTGGTGCGGGAGATGCGCACCATGCCGGAGCGTGGCGACCCGGACGAAGAGCTTTAATAAGGTGGCAAGGCCGCTGCACAGTGTTTTGTGCGGCGGCTTTGTTATTTTGCGCCCGGTGCTTTCCTGCAAGCGCAAAGCATGGTATACTGAATGCTGAAAACAAAAGCTTGGAGGAGCAACAATGACAAACAAGAAGCTGAACTACCCCGCAATTGCCAAGGAGACGGCCATCCTGACCGGGGCCGTTGCCATTATTGCGGCGGCGGTCTATTTTTTTCTGGCGCCCAGCCATACATCCGTCAGCAGTATTTCCGGCCTTGGCATCGTGCTTTCTAATTTTGTGCCGCTGCCACTTTCGGCTATTACTATGGTGCTGAATACCGTGCTGCTCATCATCGGGTTTTTCACCTGCGGCAGGGAGTTCGGCGCAAAAACCGTGTATACCAGCGTGATGCTGCCGGTATTTCTGGGGCTTTTCGAGCGTTTGTTCCCGGATTTTGGCTCCATGACAGATAGTCAGGAACTGGATGTGCTGTGCTATATTCTGGTGGTCAGCGTGGGTCTGAGCATTCTGTTCAACCGCAACGCATCCTCCGGCGGGCTGGATATTGTGGCAAAGATCATGAACAAGTACCTGCACATGGAGTTGGGCAAGGCCATGTCTCTTTCGGGCATGTGCGTGGCGCTCTCTGCCGCCCTTGTCTACGATAAAAAGACGGTGGTGTTGAGCATTCTTGGTACTTACTTCAACGGCATCGTGCTGGATCATTTCATCTTCGACAACAGCATCAAGCGCCGGGTGTGCATCATTACCGAGAAGGAGGAGACGCTGCGGCAGTTCATCATCAACGACCTGCACAGTGGTGCCACCATGTACGAGGCCATCGGTGCATACAACTTTGAAAAGCACAACGAGATCATTACCATCGTGGACAAAAGCGAGTATCAGAAGCTGATGAACTTCATCAACCGCGAGGACCCCAAGGCCTTTGTTACCATCTATAATGTATCCAGTATGCACTACCAGCCCAAGCGCTGAGCGGCACAGGAGAAAGGGCGCAAAAGCCGTGCCCGGGGCTTTCCCGCAGCGGAAAACCGTGGTAAAATAAGAAAAAACGGAAAGGGAATAACAGCCATGGACATCAGACTGGTTTGCAGCGATATTGACGGTACGCTGCTGCAATACGGCAAAAAGGAGCTGGAGGGCGAGATATTTGATCAGATCCGGGCGCTGCATCAGCGGGGCATCTGGTTCTGCCCGGCCTCCGGGCGGCAGTATACCAGCCTGCGCAAACTCTTTGCACCGGTGGCGGACTGCTGCGTGTTTATCTGTGAAAACGGCGGCACGATTTTTAAGGAAGAACAGTGCATCGCCAAAAATCCCATGCCGCGGGCGCTGGCAGAGGAGATCGCCAACGATATGTGGACCCGCAGCGAGGGGCAGGGCGAGGTGATGCTCTCCGGCCAGAACACCGCCTACCTGATGGAGCGCGGTCTTGGCATGCTGCAGCGGGTGCAGTTCGTGGGCAACCACTACCAGATCATCCACAGCCCCGCCGAGGTGCCGGAGGACATCACCAAGGTGTCGGTGTACCTGCACGAGGGCGTGGAAAACTATGTAGAGCGCTTTGTGCCCCGCTGGAAGCAGGCCAACTGCGCCGTGGCGGGCCCGTACTGGATCGATACCACCTTTGCCAACAAGGGCATCGGGGTGCAGTGCGTGTGCCGCACCCTTGGCATCGACCCTGCACAGGTGATGGCCTTTGGCGACAACTACAACGACGAGACCATGCTGGACGTGGTGGGCGTGCCCTACATTATGGATAACGCCGCCGCTCCGCTGCGGGCAAAATACAAAAACCACACTCCACGCCCGGAGGATGTGCTGGCGCAGCTGCTGGCACAGCAGCCGTAAAGGGGGCGAGCCAATGAACCGCAAGGGATTGGAACAGCTCATTTTTGATACTTATAGCGTGGAGCCGGACTACCCGTGGATGGACACCCCGGAGTCGGCGGTGTTCCGCCATGCGGCAAACCGCAAGTGGTTTGCGCTGGTCACCACTGTGCCCAAAAGCAAGCTGGGTCTGCCCGGGCAGCAGCCGGTGGATATCGTGAACCTGAAATGCGACCCCATCCTCATCGGCTCCCTGCGGGCAGAACCGGGCTTTTACCCGGCCTACCACATGAACAAGGAAAACTGGATCACCGCCGCATTGGACGGCAGCGCCCCGGAGGATAAGCTCCGTCTGGTGCTGGACATGAGCTATAACGCCACCGCACCCAAGCTGCGCAAAAAATAATTATATAGAGTAAACCCGGAAGGTCCCCAGACCTTCCGGGTTTACTCGTTTACAGGAAGAAAAAAGCTGCCCTCAAATAGAAGTCTACGTGCGGCAGACCTTCCCGGCGGTAGAAAAAAGTGGTAAAATAAGGGCGGGCGCTGCAATAGTTGCCTGCGTTCATTCGTATTCAGGGTAAAGGGACTGCATTTTGCAAAAGGAGGCAGCTATGGCTATTTTTGAAAAGACCATCCGCAACCAGAACTTCGATACCCTGCTCCGCAAGCTGGAACACGCCATCCCGGACAGCAGCTGGTCGGCAGAGCTGGAAGCCGGCAGCGATTTCAAGGAGGGCAGCGCCCGGTGCAGCGTGCGGGTGTTTGAGCGGTACAGCATGGTGGGCGGCAACCGCCTTAGCCTGACGCTGACCCTGTTCCAGAATGGGGACGAGCCTATCCGACTGTCGGCCATTGCAGCGGGCGGCAGTCAGGCCGTGTTCTTTAAAATGAACACCCTCGGCGAAGATGCCTTTCTGGAGGACGTAAAGCAGCTGCTGGAGGAAATTTTGGAGGGGTAATATGTTTTATACCGGGTTTGACGCGCTTTTCAGCATCCTGTTCCCGCTGGTGTTTCTGGTGGTGCTGGGCATGATTTTATTTACCGTGGTGGGCAACCTGCGCACATGGAGCAAAAATAATGCGTCCCCGCGCCTTACCGTCCCGGCCACTGTGGTGGCCAAGCGGATGAACGTTTCCCGCCATCATACGGACAATACGATGGCGCATACGTTCACCACCTATTATGTGACCTTTCAGGTGGAAAGCGGCGACCGCATGGAACTTGAAGTAGGTGGTTCGGATTACGGAATGCTTGTCGAGGGCGATACCGGAAAGCTGAGCTTTCAGGGCACGCGCTATCTGGAGTTTGAACGGAAGAACGGGTGACCGGTATGCAGCAAAAGCATTCAAGCGTGCCGGAGATCGTGGGCAGAAGCCTGTTTTATACGCTGACGAACTATCTGCTTATCAGCATGGAGCTGTCCTTCCGTGCGCAGTGGCTCTCGGTCTTGTTCTCGGCGGCGCTTGTATGGTGCAACGTGGAGTATTGGAACGCCATTTACAGGCTGACCGGTAAAAAGCTTGCCGCATGGGTCTTGTGGGGCGTCTGCATTGCTGTAAGCACAGGCATTGCGTATTTTGCAGGGTATATCCAAGGGATGCTTGTTCCGCTTGCAATATAACAAACGCGCTGCTGCGCAGTATTTTTGATAAAATCGCAGAAGCTGTGACAAAAGTATTATTCTTTTATGAATTTTAGCACTCTACGCTTGACATTGCTAATGACTGGTGCTATAACAGAGGCGTGCTCAGGAGGAAGGGCAAAAGGAGAGCCGCAAGGCTCCCCCGAAAGCCTTTCCGAATGGACGCTTCAAAGTTTTTGCCCCGACCCGAACGCCGGGATTGGAGGAATGATTTATGTTTATGCCGACTGTTTTTCATGAGAACCTGTTCGATGATCTCTTTGATCCGTTCTGGAACGAGGGTGCACTGGAGCGTGCGATGAACCGCGAAGCCCGCGACACCTTTGGTAAGCGCGGTGCAAACATGATGAAGACCGATGTCAAGCAGACGGACAACGGCTACGAGGTGGACGTTGATCTGCCGGGCTGCAAGAAGGAAGACGTTCAGATGGATCTGAACGACGGCTATCTGACCATTCAGGCAGTGCGCAGCCACAGCAATGACGAAAAGGACAACAAGGGCCGCTATGTGCGGCGCGAGACCTTCTCCGGCACCTGCGCCCGCAGCTTCTATGTGGGCGATGTGAAGAAGGAGGACATCCACGCAAAGTTCGAGGATGGTGTCCTGCACATCCAGCTGCCCGCTCCTCAGCAGACGAAGGCTCTGCCTGAGAACCCGAACCTGATCGAGATCGAGTAAATGCCGGCCGTGTGCGCCAAGGCATAACGTACATAGGATGCCCCCGGAGAGCTGCAAGGCCCTCTGGGGGCATTTTTTTGTGTACAGGCCTTCGATGACGGAGAGGGGAGAAAGTACCTGTTTTTGCCAGAAAACTTTATTTTTCCACCGTTTCGTGGTATCCTTATAAGGCGCACGCATTACAGGCCTGCGGCTGCACTGGCAGCGGCTGCGGACTGCGCGCGGCAAAAAAGAACGTGTAGAAGAGAAAAGGGGGATAAAAGTCATGGGCGAATTTGCCTTTCAGACTTTACGGGAAAGTATCACCTCTGCCATCAGAAGCAAGATCCTTACTGGGGAATTACAGCCGGGCGTAAAGCTGGCTGAGCAGAAACTGGCTGAGGAGTTCGGCTCCAGCCGGGCACCCATCCGGGAGGCGCTGCGGCAGCTGGAACAGGAGGGCATGGTCGAGTATTCGCGCAACGTGGGCTGCTCGGTGCGCCGGGTAAAGCCGGAGGACGCCTACGAGATCTATCTGCTGCGGGCAAATCTGGAAATGACGGCGCTGCGCTATTTTGACTGCAAATTCCCGGAGGAGGATCTGCGCACCCTGCGCGGCATCTTAGAGGAGATGCGCAGCGTCCGGCCGGGGGATCTTTCGCAGATCGTGGAGAACGACAACCGCTTCCATGCGGTCATTGTGCAGCGGGCAGGGCTGCCCAGACTGCTGAAATTCTGGGACGACCTGAACTACGGCAACCTGCTTGTTGGGGCGAACAGCGGCTCTAACCACGAGACGCTGGCGCAGCGGCAGAACGGCATCCACACCAAGCTGTACGAGGCGCTGGCAAGCGGCGACACCGAGGCTGCCTGCCGCGCTGTTTACGACCACTACATGGAGCCCATGGAGCGGATGCGCAGCGCAAACAGCGCCGCACAGGCAGCAGACGGCACGGCAAAATAAGGGGAATTTGGCTGAACGTCTAAATTTTGACCAATCATTTTATGAAAATTGCAGATTGTCTACAATCTGCAATTATGCTATACTATCAAAGTGATTGGTCGAGTACTGCTGTATTTTTAGTAAAATTGCAAAATGTATGCGGAACATCGGCCTTCTTACAGGAACTTCCGCCCTGTGTGGAAAAGAAAGAGAGGAATTGTCCGCATGTCTAACAAAGAAAAAGCCACAAAGATCTCGTGGCTTACCCTTGCCTTCATGGCCTTTTCTACGGTCTGGGGCTTCGGCAACATTACCAACGGCTTTGTGTACTTTAACGGTCCGCAGGTCATCTTCAGCTGGATCTTCATGTTTGTCCTGTATTTCATCCCCTATGCGCTGATGGTGGGTGAGCTGGGCTCTGCTTTTAAAAACGAGGGCGGCGGCGTCAGCTCCTGGCTGCACCAGACCACCAACGCTAAGCTGGCCTACTACGCCGGCTGGACCTACTGGGCCTGCCACATCACCTACATTGCCAGCAAGGGCAGCGGCTTTTTGAAGGCGCTGAGCTGGGCGGTTTTCCGCAACGCGGAGACCTACGATTCCTTCCCCACCCGCTACATCCAGCTGGCTACCTTCTGCATCCTGCTGCTGGGCTGCTACATTGCAAGTCTGGGTCTGAACCCCCTGAAAAAGCTGCTGACTGCCGCAGGCACCTGCACCTTCGTCATGTCCCTGCTGTACATTGTGATGATGTTTGCTGCCCCGGCCATCAACCCCACGGCAGAGTACGTCCACGCAAACCTGAGCTTCAGCAGCCTCATCCCCAACTTCAACGTCACCTACTTTACTTCTCTGTCCATTCTGGTGTTCGCTGTGGGCGGCTGCGAGAAGATCTCTCCCTACGTCAATAAGGTCGAGAACCCCAGCAAGGGCTTCCCCCGCGGCATGATTGCGCTGGCCGTCATGGTGGTCACCTGCGCCATTCTGGGCACGCTGGCCATGAGCCGTATGTTCGACCCCGCCGTCATCAACGCCAGCGCAGAGAGCTTCAACGCCTATGTCGCCAACAGTTCCTACTGGGCTTTCCAGAAGCTGGGTCAGTACTACCATGTGGGCGATCTGTTCATGGTCATCTACGCCCTGTGCAACGTCATCAGCCAGCTCGCCGTGCTGATTTTGAGCATCGACGCACCGCTGCGTATGCTGCTGGATAACGAGCACACCAAGCAGTTCATCCCGCAGGCTCTGCACAAGGTCAACGCCCACGGCGTGCACAGCAACGGCATCAAGATGGTGGCTGTGCTGTCCGGCTCCATCATTCTGGCACAGTCCTTCGTGCCCGGTGCTGCTGCCGTTCTGCGCCAGCTGACCAAGCTGAACTCTGTGTGTATGCCCATGCGCTACCTGTGGGTGTTTGCCGCCTACATTGCCCTGCGCAATGCCTACGATACCATCCCTGCCGAGTACCGCTTTGTCAAGAATCAGGCCGTGGCCAAGTTCTTCGGCGGCTGGTGCTTTGCCGTTACCGCCGTGTGCTGCGTGCTGGGTATGTATGATAAGGACCCCTTCACCTTTGCACTGAACGTTATCACCCCCGTGGTGCTGACCGTGCTGGGATTCATTCTGCCCGCCCTTGCAAAGCGCGAGCAGACCGCTGCAAAAAAGTAACCTGAATATGCTTAAAAGGGGCCGGTCAGCACTGACCGGCTCTTTTCTCAGGAAATTAGGAGGTTTATTTTATGATCGCATCCGAAGTCCGTGAAATGCTGTCCTTCATCGACGGCAACCCCACCGCATACCACACCACCGCCGCTGTGCGGGATATCCTGTTGAAGGCAGGCTTTGCCGAGCTGCTGGAAAGCCGCAAGTGGGCGCTGGAACCCGGCAAGGACTACTTTGTCTGCCGCAACGGTTCCAGCATCATCGCCTTCCGCATGGGCGACCAGCTGGAAAATTACAGCTTCAACGTTGCCGCCGCCCATACGGATTCTCCCTGCTTCCGCATCAAGGAGAACGCCGAGATCCACATGGGGCAGAACTACACCAAGCTGAACACCGAGGGCTACGGCGGTATGATCTGCGCCACATGGATGGATCGTCCGCTGTCTGTGGCGGGTCGTGTGCTGGTGCAGGAGAACGGCGCTATCGTATCCCGTCTGGTGGCACTGGACCGCGACCTGCTGATGATCCCCAGTGTAGCCATCCACATGAACCGCGAGGTCAACGATAAGGCTTCCTTCAACAAGCAGGTGGATATGCTGCCTGTGCTGGGCGGTGCCTGCGAGGAGGGCGCGCTGAAAAAGCTGATCGCAGAGGAGCTGCAGGTGTCCGAGGAGCAGATCCTTGGCAGCGATTTGTTCCTCTATGTGCGGGAAAAGGCCACCGTCTGGGGCTGCAACGAGGAGTTCATCTCCTGCGGCCGTCTGGACGACCAGCAGTGCGTCTACGGCATCCTGAAAGGTCTGCTGACTGCCAAGAACGCCCGCTCCATCGGCGTGGCAGCCTTCTTTGATAACGAGGAAGTGGGCTCCGGCACCAAGCAGGGCGCAGCTTCCACCTTTCTGTACGATGTGCTGCACCGCATTGCCCAGAGCCTTGGCGGCAACGACGAGGACTTCCACCGCGCGGTGGCTTCCAGCTTTATGGTCAGCGCCGACAACGCCCACGCCGTGCACCCCAACCACCCGGAGCACACCGATGTGAACAACTGCACCTACATGAACAAGGGCGTGGTCATCAAGACCCACGCAGGTCAGAAGTACACCAGCGACGGCATGAGCGTTGCCGCCGCCCGGGAGCTGGCTGCCCGTGCCGGTGTGCCGCTGCAATACTTTGCAAACCGCTCCGATAAGGTGGGCGGCAGCACGCTGGGCAATCTGGCCATGGCACAGGTGTCCATGAACTGTGTGGACATCGGTCTGCCGCAGCTGGCGATGCACTCCTGCTACGAGACCGCCGGCGCAGAGGATACCCTCTCGCTCATCAAACTGATGCAGGAGCTGTACAGCAGCCACTTTGAAGAGACTGCATTCGGCACCCTTTCCATCAGCAAGTAAACGGATAAAAGCCTAAAAAGGACTGCTGTGCGCTGCTATGCACGGCAGTCCTTTTTGCGTAAAAGCTGATTTTCCGTGGCTGGTTAAGCCCGGATATAGAATTCCGACAGTGGTTGTGGTAAAATAAGGCATCCGGGAGCGCCGGGCGCTCCGCTGCAACATCAAAAATGGAGGTTTTCTATGAAAAAGACCTATCGCTCGCTCTTTTGCCTGCTTGCGGTGCTGCTGCTCAGTGTCAGCGCACTGCCCACTGCTTCGGCGCTGTTTTCCAAGAAGCTCTACTATTATGGTGTAGTAGAGGGCGTCAGCCGCACCGTAGAGGGCAAGGTGGAGTCCATTGTGGTTTCTGCGGAAGAGCAGGAGAGCTATGAGATGATCATCACCGACAGCACCGTTTGGCAGGACCATGACGAAAAGACCACCTTCGACCCCGCTACCCTTGCGGTAGGCGAGCAGATCTGCGTGGTGCACGACCCGGCTGTGATGATGTCGCTGCCGCCGCAGTCGGTGGCGTATACCGTCATCCGCAACTTCCCCGCAGGTACGGATCTGGAACAGGAAGCACGGGATGCCGCCTGCCCGGTGAAAAAGTTCTTCGCCGACACCCGCAAGGCCATTTCGGACTGGTTCTACCAGACCATGCCCATCTGAGGGGAATGCTCCTTCTATAACGCAAAAAACTGCTGCCCCGTACCGGATGCCAAAGCGTCCGGGCAAAGGGGCAGCAGTTTTTTTATGCAAGGTTATGCGGTGTTTTGCGGCAAAAGCGCTGTATACCGCTATTTATTTTCGGGGGGGGGGTAACGCGGAAGCGCTTTACCACCTGTTCCAGTGCGCTGATGTCCACAGGCTTGGACAGGTGTTCGTCCATGCCGGCCTCCTTGCTCTTTTGCATATCCTCAAGGAAGGCGTTGGCGGTCATGGCAAGGATGGGGATGGTGCGTCCCAGCGGGTTTTCGCCGCTGCGGATGCGGCGGGTGGCTTCCAAGCCATCCATCACCGGCATCTGTATATCCATCAGGATCATGTCATAGTCGCCGGGCTTTACGCTGGCAAAGGCATCCACGATCTCCTGACCGTTGGGGCAGATGGTACAGCTTGCTCCTTTTGTTTCCAGCAGCATTTGCAGAATCTCGGCGTTGATGGCGTTATCCTCGGCACAGAGAAACTTCATGCCGGACAGGGGAGAAGTGGTCTCTTCTTCCTCCGGGAGCGCCTGCGCCTTTTGCACCGTGTCCGCTTCGGTGTCAATGGGGAATTCCAGCACCACCTCAAAGCGGGTGCCCTTGCCGGTGGCGCTCTCCACGCTGATGGAGCCGCCCATCAGGTCTATGACGCTTTTGGTAATAGCCATACCCAGACCCGTGCCCTGCACCTTGTTGGTGCCGGAGCGCTCCTCACGGGTAAAGGGGTCAAAGAGGGTCTTTTGGTAGTCCGCGCTCATGCCGATGCCGTCATCCTGCACCACAAAGCGGTACCGGGCGTAGTGCTCGTTCCGGGGCAGCTCTTCCACCTCGAACCGGATATGCCCGCCGGTGGGCGTATACTTGACTGCGTTGGAGAGGATGTTCATCAGCACCTGATTCAAACGGTTGGGGTCGGCCAGCACGTTTTCGTGCTGCAAATGGGTCTCCACCGTAAAGGTCTGACTGCGCTGACCTGCCTGCTGCCGGATGATGCTGTCCAGCTGACTGATCTGCTGGGGCAGGTTCATTTTTTCCATATTCAGGGTGGTCTTGCCGCTCTCGATGCGGCTCATATCCAGAATATTGTTGATGATGCCCAGCAGCAGCTGACCGGAGCTTTCCAGCTTGCCCAGATGCTCGGCCAGCTTTTCCGGCTCGTGCAGCTCGTTTTTCATCAGGGTGGTAATGCCGATGATGGCGTTCATGGGGGTGCGGATATCGTGGCTCATGTTGGAAAGGAAGTCCGTTTTGGCTTTGCTGGCACGCTCGGCGGATTGCAGCGCCTCTGCGGCAGCATCCTGCGCCCGCCGCATCTCGTCGTTTGCCTGCGTCAGCTGGATGTTATACTGCTCCAGACGGAGGTTCGTCTCTTTTTCGGCCCGCAGCTCCCGTTGCTGCTTTTCCCGCAAAAGGAACCAGCCAGCAATGACTGCCATGATCGAAAACACCGTTGCAAAGCCTACAATAACGACCATGACGATATTGACCAGCTTCTGCGTATTCACGGCCACATATTTTGCCGGAACAAGGAACGCCAGCGTCCACTGGGCGTTTTCCATCTGCTTCAGGGCGTAGTAATACTCGGTCCCGTCCAGCACGGCGTTGGAATAACAGGAGCCTGTGCGGGCAAGCCGCTCCTTTGCTGCTGCAAAGGAAGAACCGTGCAGATAGGACATCTGGGAGAGCACGGTGTATACGTTATGCCCCTTCAGCAGCTCTGTATCATTGGCGTTAAACAGCTTGAAGCCGTTGTTGTCCAGTACATAGACGCTGTTGTTATTTTCGTAGGCGTCGCAGCGGAAATAATCGTTCAGCTGGGTCATACTCTGGGCGATGCCAAAGTAGCGCAGGGTGATCTCGCCGGTCTCGCTTTGCAGTGTGATGGGGGTGGGGAGCTGTTTCAGGAACACCATCCGGGAGTCGTCCTCGGTCAGCGCGTTGGAAACATAGCTGACCCGCTCCGGTGCGCTTTCCAGATAGGTTATTCCTCGCAGCAGACCCGTGCGGCCATGCGCGGTATAATAATGTCCGGCAGAGTCCACGGCGATCAGGTCGATCTGTTTTTCATGGTAATTGGAAAGCTCCGACAGCTTTTTCAGATAGCGGTAGAGATCGGTATCAGTCTCCAGCGGAGTGTAGTACAAATAATTGCATTGTACATTCACCTCGTCCCAGTGGGTGTCGATCACATCCTCCAGACTATGGAACATCTGGTGGGTGACCTCTTCCATCTGGCTCAGCCGCTCGTGGTAGACAAGGTTCTGGATGTAGGTCTGGCTCATGACAAAAAGGGTCAGGATCAACACGATGATGACAAAGCCGAAGCCCACAAACAGCTTTTTATAGATTTTGTTGTTCACATCCAGTATCTCCTGTCCGTTTTATTCAACTCCATGCGGTGTCTGCCCGGCTGATGGTGTTGTAAGCGCCAAAGAAAGCCTTTGCGGCGTCCATGCCCACCACGCCGCTGTCTGTCACCGTTGCTTCGGCAGCCAGTCTGTCGCTCACACCGCAGATGGCAACCTGATAGGTCTTGCCCGCCTCCGGCTGCACCGGGCTTACCAGCACATAGGGGTAGCCCTTGCCGTTGCCGTAGGCATCGTAGCCCGTGGCCAGCAGTTCGTTGATCTGCTGCCCGGTCAGGGTAACGGTCTGGATGGTACGGTTCCAGCCGGTGGGCAGGATGACCGAAAGGTCATAATCCGTAATGCCCTTGGCGTACAGCTTGGCGGCTACGCCGTAGTGGTTCTGCTCGCTGGGGTTGCCGGGGATCCATGTGCTCAGCGAGACCAGCGCAAGGTCGCTGCCGGTAGCCTGTGCAAAGCAGCGCCCCACCAGCATGGCGCAGTCCTCCTGCGAAAGCTCCTCGGTGACGGTGGTGATGGTATCCGGGGTGTTGTTCACCACGCTATCCTGATCCTCGTCCAGCTGACGGATCACATCTTCCATGGTAGCATTGCCCTTGATAAAGTCCAGCATTTTAAGGCCGGTGGTCACGATGGTGTTTTCCCAGCCGGAATAGATAAAGGGCGCGGTGTTGCCCGCGTTCAGGGCGTTGGCAATATCGGCGTAGTAGGTGTCATCTGCCTTTGCGTCCTTGAAGGGCAGCAGGCTGTTTTTCCGCGAGCTTTCGGCAAGCAGGGCACTGGTGCCCGCAACGGTGGAAAGCACGCGCATCACCTTGAGCGCATCTTCCAGCTTCTGGGGGCTCTGTTTCAGCTTTTTGTTCAGACCGTAGAAGCGGTTCACCTTCAGTACAAAAACGTTCTGGGTGCCGTTCTCGGAAAGATAGGGCATCAGGCCGAATTTATCGGCGTTGTCGTCTGCCTCCACGATGCCGGTGGCACTGCCCATCAAAAACAGGGTGTTGCCCTCGGCCATCCGCTGCCGGGTCACGTTGTCGTCAAGAGCATCGCCGGAGTCGTTCAGCATCCCGATGTCCTTCCACTTTTTGACATACGCCATTGCCTGCATCATGCCGGGGGTGTTGCTGACGTTTGCCTTGCCGGACAGATAATCCTTCTGCCACAGTCTGCCGTCCAGTGTGCCAAGGAAATCGGCATCTGCAATGTTGCACAGATACTGGAAACCGTAGCCCGGGTACTGGATCTGCGGCAGGCAGAAATCGACCCCGGCTTCCTTGGCTTTTGCAGCCAGCACTTCCAGCTCAGCGAAAGAATTGGGCAGTTTCCAGCCGTGTTCCCGCAGCAGGGTCTTGTTGTAGGTGATGCCGTAGCAGGTGTAAACCGAGGGCAGCAGATAGATGGCACCGTTATCGAACACATCCTGCAAGCGGGATTCTACATAGTTGTCGGTAAAATCATAGCCGGAAAGGTCCAGCAGCTTGTTGGACACAAGGTCGGTCATGGGATTATAGACCGTAAGGGTGCAAATATCCGGCAGGTCGCCCGCCGCAAACATATTCTGCAAGCAGGTGGTGGTGTTATCGCCGCTGTACGGCACGATCTCAACATTTACTTCCGGGTAAACGCTATGCACCTGCTCAATAAAGGCTTCTACCTCCATATAGGGTGCCATAAAGGTGACGGCTTCGTGCGCATCGTCTTTTTTATCTGTTTCAGCCTTACCGCTGCCGCAGGCGGTCAGCGCTGCCGTGGCAGCTGCAACGCCGCAAGCCTGCAAAAAGGAGCGGCGGGAAATTTTCTTCATCATACAAATACCTTCCTCACATTTCGGAGGGCAGTGCTGCACAGAACCAATGGGGTGCAGTGCTGCCGTAGCTATTTTTACACACCCCACAGGATCCCCCACGCTCGCGGCCTGTCCGCACTGGGCATACGCCGATTTTCCCATAAAATGACAGTCTTATTGTACCATCGTAACAAAAGCGTTTCAAGTTGTTTTTTGAAGGATTTTGCATGGAAAAGGGCGAACAACCGCGTGCTTTGCAGCCGCACGGCATAAAAATACCCCTGATACTGGGGAAAGGGTATCAGGGGAAAGTGGTATTTCCGGGCACGCTGCTTTATTGCAACGGCTCTTTTGCGCGCAGACGCCGACAGGCGTCCTCTTTTACAAGCTCGATGACCACCGCCGTCAGGGGGATGAAGAAAATAATGCCGATGATGCCGAAAAGCTTCCCGCCGATCATGGCGGCAACAAGGGTGTACAGCGGCGAAAGCCCCACGGATTTGCCCACCACACGGGGATAGATGAACTGGTTTTCAACAAACTGCACGGCAAGGTACACGATCAGGCAGCGCACCGCCAGCACAGGGTCTACCAACAGCACAAGGAACACGCTGACCACGCAGGAGATCAGCGCACCCACATAGGGGATGATGGCGCAGATGGCGGTAAGCACCCCGACCAGACTGCCGTAGGGGATCTTGAAAACGGAAAACGCAAGAGCCATCAAAACGCCAAGGATCACCGCCTCGCTGCATTGTCCCGTTAAAAAGTTTGCGAAGGACTGCCGGAACAAGCGGCAGAATTTCAGCACCCCGGCGGCATGGGAGGGCTTCAGGTAGGCGCACACCAGCGTGCGGGCGTGGTGGCTGAGGCTCTCCGTCCCAAGGGACATATAGACGGAGATGATCAGTGCAAACGAGGCGGTGACTACGATGTTCACCGTGGCAGAGACTGCCCCTACCGCATTGACCAGCACTGTATCGATGCTTGCAGTGACCTTGTGCAGCAGCTGCTCCCAGTTGATACCCTCCAGCCAGCTCATCAGCCAGCTCATGTCGGCATCCTGTGCGTTGAGATAGGCGGTCCAGCGGGGGATATTGGCCTCGATCTGCACATACAGGCTGTGGAAGGATTGCACCAGCTCCGGAATCAGCAAAGTCAGCGCCAGCACCAGCACCAGCACAACGCCCAGCAGGGTGATGAAAAAGCTGAGAAGATGGATTACTTTCGCCGAGGGCTGCTTTTTGGCCTTGCCGAACAGGCGGTTCAGCCGCTTTTCCAGCCCGGTCATGGGTACGTTGATAAAAAGCGCCAGAATGCCGCCCGCCAGAATGGGCAGTACCAGATCTATCAGATTTGCGGCAAAGACCAGAACGTCAGAAAGCCGCAGCAGTGCTACAAAAAGCGTTACCCCTACCACGGTAACGAGCAGAGATTGTTTTGTTTTTGGTTCCATAAAAAATCCTTTCCCGGAAGGTTGTGGCAGCAGGCAGCAAAAAAACCGTCTGCGGGCTCTTTTTGGTATTGTAATCGGAAGAAAAGGGCTTGTCAAGATGAGGGGAAAGGGAAACGGGACTTTATAAAAGCAGTTTGCGAGAATGTAGGCGGAAGCTTTTCAGCAAGGGAAAAGCGTGGTATACTTGGCCAGAGCAAATTTAAAAAAGTTGAGAGAAACACAGCTTGAAAGGAAATAGATCATGTCGAAAGATGAATATCTGATCACAGATGCGCCGCTGAAAGCGCTGACGGTTTTTGCAATGCCAATGATCCTGGGCAGCTTTTTTCAGCAGGTCTATAACATGGCAGATTCCATCATAGTCGGTCAGTTTGTCGGCTCCTCGGCACTGGCGGCTGTCGGTGCCTGTGCTGCACTGACCAATGTTTTTATCTGTGTGGCGCTGGGTGCCGGTGTGGGTGCCGGTGTGCTGGTAAGCCGCTATTTTGGCGCTAAAAACTATGGAAAAATGAAAACCATCGTGTCAACGTCCCTGCTCAGCTTTCTGGTTTTGAGCGTTGTCCTTGGCGTTTTTGGCTTTAGCTTTTCCCGTGCTATGATGAGCGGCTTACAGACCCCCGCCGACATTCTGGAGGACGCGGTGCTGTATCTGCGGGTCTATTTTGTGGGTTTCCCGTTTTTGTTCATGTACAACATTCTTTCCACCATGTTTACCTCCATTGGGGAATCCCGGATCCCGCTGGGGCTGCTGATCTTTTCCTCCATCCTGAATATTTTTATGGACCTCTGGATGGTGGCGGGGCTTGGCTTGGGCGTGTTTGGCGCAGCCCTTGCCACGTTGATCGCACAGGGCATTTCTGCGGTGTTTTCGTTTTTGATCTTCCTGCACCGGATGCGGCAGTATAAAAGCCCCTTTAAAAGGTTCGACCGGCAGGAGCTGACTTCCATGCTCCGCATTGCGGTGCCATCGGTCTTGCAGCAGTCCACCGTGTCCATCGGCATGATGATCGTGCAGGCGGTGGTAAACCCCTTCGGCACACAGGCGCTTGCCGGATATGCAGCAACGATGCGGGTAGAAAATGTTTTCTCGCTGATCTTTGTCTCCATCGGCAATGCGGTCTCGCCCTATATCTCCCAGAATCTTGGTGCAAAGAAGATCGACCGCCTCAAAAAAGGCTACCATGCTGCGCTGGTGCTGGACCTGTGCTTTGCGGTCATTGCCTTTGCGGTCATTGAAACCCTGCACACCCAGATCTCCTCGCTGTTCTTGGGCAAGGACGGAACGGCGCTGGCCTATCAGGTGTCCGGTGATTATATGCGGTGGCTGGGTTACTTCTTCATCTTCATGGGCATCAAGATGGCGACTGATGGCGTCCTGCGCGGGCTTGGTATCATGCGCCCATTCCTCATTGCAAATATGGTAAACCTTGCCATTCGTCTGTCCGTTGCCCTGCTTTGTGCACCGCGCTTTGGCATTGCCTTTGTCTGGCTTGCCGTCCCGGCAGGGTGGCTTGCAAACTTTCTGGTCTCCTATGCGGCGCTCAGAAGATCGTGGCCGACGGAGAATGCAGCGGCACCTCAATAATTTTGTGCCGCGCGGCAGCCTTTTTTCTACGCCCGCCCGGGCTTGTTACAGCGGTTTACTTTTGGCAGCGGAAATGCTATGATATCCATAGAAAAAGGCAGGGAGGAGCTACAATGGGCATTGCAGGGAACGAATGGGGTTTTCAGGTGGGCACGCTGCCCAAAGGTGCACGGGATAAGATCAGCGATGTGCCGGGGGTGACGGTAGGGCACTGCACCTTGGCAGACGGCGTGGTGCAGACCGGCGTAACGGCGCTGCTGCCGCACCAAGGGGACGTGTTCCACGAAAAAGTGCTGGCGGCCAGCTATGTCATCAATGGCTTTGGCAAGACCACAGGCCTTGTGCAGATCGACGAGCTGGGCACGCTGGAAACGCCCATCCTGTTTACCAACACCCTCAGCGTGGGTACGGCACAGACCGCGCTGGTAAAGTATATGCTGGAGAAAAACCCCGACATCTGCGAGACCACCGGCAGCGTGAACCCGGTGGTCTGCGAGTGCAACGACTGTGGCCTGAACGATATCCGGGGGCTTCATGTGACCGAGCAGCACGTTTTTGCCGCGCTGGCAGACTGCAAGGCAGATTTTGCCGAGGGTGCCGTAGGTGCCGGGCGGGGAATGCGCTGCCACGGGCTGAAAGGCGGCATCGGTTCCGCCTCCCGGGTGGTGGAACTGGACGGAAAACCCTACACCATGGGCGCACTGGTACTCTCCAACCATGCGCTGTTCGATGACCTCATCGTGGCGGGCACGCCTATCCACACCCTGCTGAATAACAGCATCCCGCCCCACGAGGATAAAGGCTCCATCATCACGGTGCTGGCTACGGATATCCCCCTGAGCGAGCGGCAGCTGCGGCGGCTGTGCCGCCGGGCGCTGGTGGGGCTTTCCCGTACCGGCTCTTACTGCGGCAACGGCAGCGGCGAGATCGTCATCGCCTTCACCACCGCCAACCGGGTGCCGCACTATTCAGAGAAAGCCCTGCTGCCCATGACCCTGCTCCACGATGATGCCATCAACCCTTTGTTCCGGGCGGTGGCAGAGTGCGTGGAGGAAAGTGTTCTCAGCAGCCTGCTCCATGCCGAGACGGTTACCGGCAACCACGGCCAAACCTTCCGCAGCCTGACGGAACTTTTAAAAAATCGCGCCTGAAGCGCTGCAATACAGAAAAAAGCCCCGCATCGGACAGGCGCTTTGTGTCTTTGACCAGAACGGTCAGAGCACGGCGGTGTCCGGTGCGGGGCTTTATCTTACTTAATAGCGGCGGTGGATCTTTTTGGTGGGCTTGCGGCGGTTCCAGTTGGCGCACAGCAGCCACAGCCCGTAGATCAGGGCGGCGATCAAACTGAGCACCAGCACCACCTTCAGGTACAGGCTGGTCAGGAACTCCTTCACCTTGTCCACCCCGAACAGTAGCGGGTTGCGGGCTACGTCCTGCCCGGCGATCAGATCCACCACGCCGATGGTCTCGCCTGCCAGCTTCAGCTCCACCGTGCCCACCACGTCGCCCTGCTGGATGGGGGCGCAGACGTAGTCCGGCAGGTGGAAGTATTTCTGAGTGACGGTGCCGTCGCTGGTGGAGGGCAGCAGGGTCATCATGCTGTCGTTGGGGTACAGCTGCAAAGTGTCGGTGTCGGAGGAATACTTGACCGGGATCTCCGCAATGGTCAGGTCGGTGTCCAGCGCAGCCTGAATGGAAAAGCTGTCAAACACCCAGTCCATCAGTTTGACCGTCTCGAACAGGGCAGGGCGGCGGTTGGCGTAACCAAGGGTATCGCAGCTGTCAGGGCTGTCCATCACACAGAAGATATAGGTGGCACCGTCCTTGTTGCCCCACGAAACATAGCTCTGGGTGCCGGTATCGTTTTTAAAGGCGGTCACATTGCACATGCCGCCCTGCATGGCGCTGCGGTAGTAGCTGCCGCCGCTGGCCTTGCTCAGCGCGGCGTTCTGGCTGACCAGCACCGAGGAGGAGCGGTGCTTCTCCTTGGCGGGCATGGTAAAGCTGGGTGCACCGGAGACCTCCACAAAGGCGTCAAAGCTCATCAGGTAACGCAGGATCAGGTACATATCCACGGCGCAGGTGGTGTTGCCGCTGTCGATGCCGCAGGCGTCCGTCCAGCTGCTGGCAGTGGTGCCGATGCGCTGGGACAGGGTGTTCATCTGCGCCACCCAGCCGTCCAGATCGCCGCCGGCAAGGGTGTACGCCACACCCATGGCTGCCTCGTTGGCGTTGCGGGTAAGCATGGCATACATGGCTTCCCGGTAGGTGAAAGTCTCGTTGGAGCGCATATCTGCGTTATTGGTGTTATAAACATAGTCCGAGATGGCAAAGGGCATCTGGAAGGTGCTGTCCAGCTGGTCGGCGTAGTTGGTCAGCAGCACGGCAAGGGTCATATATTTGGTCAGACCGCCGGCAGACACCTGCTTTGTGCTGTCCTTATCATAGACGATGATGTTGGTATCGGTGTTCACGATATAGGCGCTTGCAGCCTGCACCTGATATACCGGGCTGGGGTCGAACATGGCCCCGGCGGGCAGCACAAGGCAGCTGAGCAGAAATACAAATGAAAGAACCAGTGCAAAAATACGTTTCATGTGGACAATTCCTTTAAAAAGCGATAAAATATACGAGATACGGCTGCGCGGTACAGCGCGCCGGAAGATCAATTTTGCAGCAAGTGTGCTGTGTTCTATAATAATAACAGGTTTGCCGGGGTGTTACAAGAGCCTTGCGATGTTTTACACCGTTCTTTCGCCCCGGCAGGGAGGGCAGGAATGGTATATCTTACAGGGGATACCCACGGCGATATCCAGCGCTTCAAGCAGGGCAAACTGCGCTGGCTGGGCAAAAAGGACACTGTGGTGGTGCTGGGAGATTTCGGCTTTGTGTGGGACGGAAGCGCCGCAGAGCGCAAGCGGCTGGACTGGCTGCGCAAGCGCCCCTACACGATTCTGTTTCTGGACGGCAGCCACGAAAATTACGACCTGCTGGCGCAGTACCCGGAGACGGAGCTGTTCGGCGGCAGGGTGCAGAGCCTTGGCGGTAACGTGTACCATGTGTGCCGGGGCAGCGTGCTGGAGCTGGAGGGCAAGACCTATCTCTGCTTCGGCGGCGCGGAAAGTCAGGATAAGGACGACCGGGAGCCGGGCGTGAACTGGTGGAAGCAGGAGATGCCTAGTGACGAGGAGTACGACACCTGCCGCCGCAACTTAGAGAAAGTAGACTACAAGGTAGATTATGTGCTGACCCACGATGCACCAAGCAGATTTTTGGATTTTACCGCCCTTGCTCTTGGCGAGAGCAACCGTCTGCACCTGTTTCTGGACGAGATCTTGCTCAAGTTGACCTACGAAAAATGGTTTTTCGGCTGCTATCACAAGGATGTGCAGCTTTCCACCAAGAGCCGGTGTGTGTTCTGCGATGTCATCCCTATGGGCGAGCGGCGCACCGGGCTGTTCCGCTGACGGGAGGGAATATGGAAGTTACGGTAAAACTTGCCACCCGGGAGGGCGCGGCGCACATCAGCGGCATTCTGGCGGGCTTTATCCTGCTGGCAAAGCGCGGGGAACTGACCCTGCTGGTGCAGGACGAGCGGCAGGGCAGTCCCATTGCCCGGGAGGCGCTGCTGGAAACGGAAATTGACGGCCGCACGGTGGTGTTCGACCTGATGGACGGCTACTTTTATAATGACCCGGCGGCGGTGCTGGCGCTGTTCCACCGGGCGGATGTGGTGTTCAAACGTTCTTTTTCAGCCGAGAAGAACCGGCAGTTCCCGGGCGATATCTCCGCAAAGCTGCGGCCATTGGGGCTGAACTACTACGTTACCTGTCCGGGCTCACCGCTGGAAGCGGAGCGCAGCGCAAAGAGCCGCCTGAAGCAGTGGGCGCTTTCCACCCGCTGCTACCCGCAGGACTTTGAAGCCCGGCTGACCCGGGTGCGCAAAAAGCCGCGCATCCTCTTCCTGACCCGTCTGTGGGACCCGGAGGAACCGGCGGTGCAGCAATACCCGGAGTTACAGGCAGAGTGGCGGCAGGTGAATGCAGACCGCATCGAGCTGCTGCACCGGCTGCAAAGTGCCTTCCCGGCGCAGTTCACCGGCGGCGTGTCGGACAACGCCTGCGCCCGGCGGCTGTGCCCGGAGCTGATTTTGCCGGACAAGCTGACCGGCAAACGCGCCTACCTGCACCGGATGCAGCACACGGAAGTTTGCGTGGCATCTATCGGACTGCACGGCTCTACCGGCTGGAAGCTGGGTGAGTATGTGGCGGCGGGGCGCGCTATCGTCACCGAGCCGCTGCGGTATACCCTGCCGGGCGGCTTTGAAGAAGGAAAAAACTATAAAACGTATACCTCCCCGGCAGAGTGTGAGGAGCAGCTGCGGCAGCTGCTGGCAGACCCGGCGGCGATACTGGCTATGGCACAGCACAATGCGGCGTACTATCAAGCATGGCTGCGGCCGGAGCAGCAGGTGCGGCAGGCTTTGCGGCAGCTGGAAACAGGGGAAATGTAAGGGGGAAAATGGGGTATGGAAGAGCAGAAACGGCATAGTGGCTTTGAGACGATGCGCATCCTCAGTATGGTGATGATCGTGCTGATGCACGGCATCGGGCACGGCGGGCTGGGCAGTGCTGCACCGCAGGGGTCGGTGGCATTCTGGATCTACTGGCTGTTGTTTATTCTGGCGCGTGTGTCCACCAACTGTTTTGTAATGCTTTCCGGCTATTACCTGTCGGAGCGTAAGGCGTCTGTCCACGCCGGACGGCTGTTCCGCATTGGGGCACAGGTGTGGTTTTACTCCATGCTCACCTTCTGCGTTGCGGTCAAGGCCGGGGCAGTCCCGCTCTCGGCAGTCAAATTGCTCCGCGCGCTGCTGCCCCTTACCTCCAACGGCTACTGGTTCGCCTCGGCCTATTTTCTGATGTACCTCTCAGTGCCGGTGCTGAACACGGTGGTGCAAAGCCTTGACCGGCGGCAGTACAAAACGCTGCTGCTGGTGGCGCTGCTGCTGCAAAGCGTGTGGGGCACGCTGTTCTACTGGGCAACGGATGCGACCTTTGTAAATAACGGGTACAGCTTTATCTGGTTCTATATCCTGTATTTTATGGCAGCCTATTTCCGCAAATACCGGGTGACCGTGCCCAGCGGGCTGTGTTTGCTGGCGTATCTGGCAGCTTCGGCGGCGGGGCTGTTCAACCGGATGCTGGCGCTGCGAGTGGAAAGCACTTTGCACCTGAACGGTTTTGTGAATACCATCAATGGCTATCAGGCACTGGATACGGTCATCGCCTCGGCAGCACTGTTTCTGCTGTTCCAGAATATCCGCATCCGCTCGGACTACTGGCGGCGCTGGGTCTTTCGGCTGGCACCGCTGTCCTTCGGGGTGTATCTGCTGCACGACAGCGATTTTACCCGGGCACTGCTGTGGCAGTGGGTAGATCTGCCACGGTTCGGCGGGGCGCTGCTGCCCTCGCTGGCGTACCTGACCGGTGCGGTGCTGCTGGTTGCCGCTGCGGGCTACGCGGTGGATGCCGTGTATCAGCGGCTCTACCGCCTGCTGCACCTGCCCGCACTGGAAACAAAGCTGGACGCCCTGACAGCCCGCATCCTGCAAAACATTGTCGGGAGCGAAGAATAATATTCTATCGTGGGTCGGAAGCCTGAGCGCTTCTGACCCGCTTTTTTATGCGTGAAGTTGTAGTAATGGATGCCGTTTGCCGTCACGACCCCTTCCGTGAAAAAAGCGTATATCGCGGCCCGCAGGCCGCGATATACGCGAACTAAAAAATATTTTTTCCGCTGAAGTTGCGCAAAGCAAAGCGGAGCGCATTCAAAAACGTCCTCAGTTCATCGGCCCGGCCTTGTCGAACATCTGCTGCACCTGCGCGGCCAGCAAAGCGTGGGCCGGGCTTTCCAGCAGCGGGTCAGCAGCAAGCAATGTAGCGGCCTCGCTCTGAGCGGCGTGCAGGGTGCGGGTGTCGTTCATCAGGTCGGCAATCTGTAAGGTGGGCAGACCATGCTGGCGGCTGCCGAAAAAGTCGCCGGGGCCGCGGGTCTCCAGGTCGTACTGTGCCACGGCAAAGCCGTCGGTGGTGGAGCAGAGAAATTTCAGCCGCTTCTGCACGGCTTCGCTGGTGTTGTCGCTGACAAGGAAGCACCAGCTCTCGGCAGCGCCGCGTCCCACCCGCCCGCGCAGCTGGTGCAGGGCGCTCAAGCCGTAGCGCTCGGCGTTTTCAATCACCATCACGCTGGCATTGGGCACGTCCACACCCACCTCGATGACGGTGGTGGACACCAGTGCGTCCAACCGCCCGGCCTTGAAATCCTCCATGACGGCGGCTTTTTCCTTGGGTTTCAGCTTGCCGTGCATCAGCCCCACCCGGCGGTCGGGCAGCAGCGTCTTGGCGATGTCCTCGTAGTAGGTCTTGACGGCGTTCAGCCCGCCGTCCGGCACATCCTCAATGGCAGGGCAGACCAGATACACCTGCCGTCCCTTGTCGATCTCGCTGTCCAGAAAGCGATACAGGTCTCGCCGCCGCTTGCCGGTGATGCACCGGGTCTTGACCGGGGTGCGCCCGGGGGGCAGCTCGTCCAGAATGGAGATGTCCAAGTCGCCGTAGATCAAAAGCCCCAGCGTGCGGGGAATGGGGGTGGCGCTCATGACCAGCAGGTGCGGGTTCGCGGCTTTTTCGGCCAGTGCACCGCGCTGGCGCACCCCAAAGCGGTGCTGCTCGTCAATGACCGCCAGACCCAGCCGGGCAAACTCCACCCCTTCGCTCATCAGGGCGTGGGTGCCCACCACAAGGTCGGCTTCATCCTTGCGGATGGCAGCCAGCGTGGTGCGGCGGGCGGCGGCCTTCATGCCGCCGGTCAGCAGGGCGACCCGCATCCCGAAGGGGGCAAGCAGCCGGTTGAGCCCCTCGGCGTGCTGCGCGGCCAGAATTTCGGTAGGGGCCAGCAGCGCGGCCTGATATCCCGCCCGGATGCACGCCCAGATGGCGGCAGCAGCTACCAGCGTTTTGCCACTGCCTACATCGCCCTGCAACAGGCGGTTCATGGCGGTTTCGCCCGCCATATCGTTTAAAATCTCCTCCACTGCGCGGCGCTGCGCCCCGGTGGGGGCAAAGGGCAGGCTCTGCCAGAAAGGGGCTGGGTCGGCGCGGCGCATGGGTGCCCCGGTGGCCGCAGCGCCCCGGCTGCGCATCCGCCCGATGCCTAATTGCAGCACCAAAAGCTCCTCGTAGATGAGCCGCCGCCGCGCCGCTGCGGCCTGTTCCTCGGTGGCAGGGCAGTGGATGGCGCGTACCGCCTCGGCCTTGGGCAGCAGACGGTATTTTTGTAGCATTTCCGGCGGCAGCGGGTCGGGCAGCAGCTCCGCATGGGGCAAAAGCTGCCGGATGCAGCGGGAGATGACGCTGCTGGGCAGTCCCTCGGTCTGGGGGTAAACGGCTTCAAAGGGTGCGGCCTGAATCTGCTCGGCGGTGCGCACCTGTGGGTTGACCATCTGGCGGCGCAGCATCCCGCCGGTAACGATGCCCTGAAAATAGTATTCCTGCCCCAGCTGCAATTTCTGGGTGGCGTAGGGGTTATTGAACCATGTGATCTCCAGACTGGCTACATCGTCCCCGGCGGTGATGCGCTCCATCCGCCGCCCACCCGGCAAAATGCGCCCGCCGGGCTTTGCGAATACCTCGGCCTTTACCACGCATTCGGTGTCGGCGGGAGCTTCCGCAATGGAGTAGGGCTTGGAAAAGTCGATGTACCGCCGGGGGTAGTGGCACAGCAGGTCTGCCAGCGTCACGATGCCCAGTTTTTCGAACCGCTCTGCGGTTTTTGGGCCGACCCCCTTCAGGTAGCGCACCGGGGTGTCCGGCGTTAAGGTAGTGCGGTTTTCGGTGGGCATGGCGTTTCAACTCCCTTCCAAGCGTAGTATAGCCATTGTAACACGGACGGGGAACAGATGCAAATATTTTGCCCTTGCGCGGCAGCTGTGGTATACTGACATTACAAAAAGGGAGGAGAGATACTGTGGAGATACGCAACGCAACTATGGACGATTTACAGGCCATTGCCGCCGTGGAGGCGGCGTGTTTTCCGGCAGCGGAGGCTGCCACAGCGGAAGAATTTGCCGGGCGGCTGGCACACTATGCTGATCATTTCTGGCTGCTGTTTGAGCAGGGGGAGTTGGTGGCCTTTGTGGACGGCTTTTGCACCGATATGCCCGACCTGACCGATGAGATGTACGCAGATGCCGCCCTGCATGATGAAAATGGCGCATGGCAGATGATCTTTGGGGTGAACACCCTCCCGCGCTGTCGCCGCCGGGGCTATGCCGGGCTGCTGCTGCAAAGAGCCATCGCAGATGCCCACACACAGGGACGCAAGGGGCTGGTGCTGACCTGCAAGGAGAAACTTTTGCACTATTACGCAAAGTTCGGCTTTGTGAACGAGGGCGTTTCCGCTTCCACCCACGGCGGGGTGGTGTGGTACCAGATGCGGCTGGACAGCTCTTATGGGAATACCCTGCCATCAGCTTCCGAAAATTGACAAACAATTCTTGATGCCTCGGCGAAGGCATCCTGCATCACCGGCGGTGTGCTGAGTGTGGACGGCTTGGCAAGGGTCTGACTACCTGCTGACATAGAATAACAAAAAAGTCTGAACTGAGGCATCCGCCACCGGTTCAGACTTTTTTATACCATAAAACCACAGACGGTTGCGGACAGCAGCGTGCAGTTTAAGCTACTGTCAGCACTCGTCGTACTGCTTTTGCAGATAGTGCAGGCATTGGACGGCGTTTTCCGGGGTGGTGTTCTCCAAGGTGGCGAACACATAGGGCTTCTGTTCCTTGGCAAACCGCAGAATGGTGCGGTAGTCGCCCATGCCACCCTGTCCGGCACCGGTGGCAGCCAGCTGACCGCCGGCGTCCTGCCGCAAAAAGTCCTTGAAGTGGATCATGGCAACATCCTTGCCCAGCAGCTCGATGGCTTCGGCAAACACTTCCTCCCGGCGGTCCACGTTTTCCATGTTCAAAAGGTTCACCGGGTCCAGCAAAATCTGCAGATTGGGGCTGCCAATCTCATCCAGCACGGTGCGGGCGCGGCGGGCGTCATACACGATATGCTTGACCACCGGCTCAATGGCAATGGTCACGCCGTACTGCTCGGCGCAGCGCACCACCGGCTTGAAGTTTTTGATAAAGGTGGCAAGGGCGGCATCGCTGCGGCACTCCGGGCAGAACTTGTACTCCGCGTTGGGTGCTCCGGTCTCGGTGCCCACCATGCCACAGCCCAGCAGGCTGGCAAAGCGGATATGTGCGTAGTACTTTTCCTGAATGGCGTGCAGAGCATCCGTATCCGGGTGCGCCAGATTCAGGTAGTTGCCCAGCACCGCAATGTCCAGCTCGTTTTTGGCAAACAGGCGGCGCAGATAGGCCGCGTAGCCGGGGGTGAGAGCAGAGGGGGTGTTGGGCACCTCCTTCAGGGATTTGCTCAGTGCCAGATGCACGCAGGAAAAGCCCTTCTTGCGTACCAGCGGCAGCACCTGCTCAATGGGCAGCTTTTCCGCGTCGTGCAGACGCAGACCGAATTGGATCATGCTTGGTTCCTCCTTTGGTTTGGGTGCATTTTTACCATTATACACCAAAACTGTCTGCGGGGGAACACCCCAAGCCCCTTTAGAAGCTGCTTTAAAGCGCGAAATGTTGTCCAAAGTGTTGTCCACATAGCAAAAGCCGCCCGGATTCCAACGAATCTAAGCGGCTTTTCTTGGAGCTGGTGACAGGAGTTGAACCTGCAACCCACTGATTACAAATCAGTTGCGCTGCCATTGCGCCACACCAGCAAAGGTTACTAGGATAGTATAACACAGGCACGGCCATTTGGCAAGGATTGTTTTTTTGCAGGGGATAATAATGCCGGAAAACGGACAAAAATGATAGAAAACAATACACAAGTATAAAAATATACTACAAATTTAAACAATTTTACATTGCAAATTTTTTGACGATGTGCTATGCTGAAACGTAGAGAAACGCCGCCGGAAAGGCGGCTGCAAACAGATTTGGAGGATTTGTATTATGGCTGACCGCATTGTTCTGAATACCATCTCCTACCACGGCCACGGTGCCATCGAGAACATCGTTCCCGAGCTGACCGCCCGTGGCTACAAGAAGGCTTTCGTCTGCTCCGACCCCGACCTGATCAAGTTCGGCGTTACCAAAAAGGTCACCGACCTGCTGGATGCCGCAAACTTTGCCTACGCTGTTTACAGCGAGATCAAGCCCAACCCCACCATCGCCAACGTACAGGACGGCGTGGCTGCCTTCAAGGCTGCCGAGGCTGACTGCATCGTGACCATTGGCGGTGGCTCCTCCATGGATACCGCAAAGGCCATCGGCATCATCATCAATAACCCCGAGTTTGCGGACGTCCGCTCTCTGGAAGGCGTTGCCCCCACCAAGAAGCACGCGGTGTTCACCATTGCAGTGCCCACCACTGCCGGTACTGCTGCTGAGGTCACCATCAACTACGTCATCACCGATGTGGAGAAGAAGCGCAAGTTCGTCTGCGTGGATACCAACGATATCCCCGAGATCGCTGTGGTCGACCCCGATATGATGTCCTCCATGCCCAAGGGTCTGACCGCTGCCACCGGTATGGATGCGCTGACCCACGCCATCGAGGGCTACATCACCAAGGGTCATTGCGTCATTTCCGATATGTTCCATCTGGAAGCCATCAAGCTCATCAGCCAGAGCCTGCGCGGCGCTGTGCAGAATACCCCGGAGGGCCGCGAGGGCATGGCTCTGGGTCAGTACATTGCCGGTATGGGCTTCTCCAACGTGGGTCTGGGCATCGTGCACTCCATGGCACACGGCCTGTCTGCCCTGTATGACACCCCGCACGGTGTGGCCTGCGCCATCCTGCTGCCGGTGGGTCTGGAGTACAACAAGAGCGTTGCCGGCGAACGTTACCGTGCCGTGGGCAAGGCCATGGGCGTTATGGGCATCGACGAGATGAACGACGTGGAAGCCGCTGATGCTACCATCGCCGCCGTCAAGCAGCTGAGCGCAGACGTGGGCATCCCCGCAAACCTGCACGGCATCCTGAAGGAAGAGGACATCCAGTTCCTCGCCGAGTCCGCTTTTGCAGACGCCTGCCGTCCCGGCAACCCCCGCGACACCAGCGTGGAGGAGATCGTGGAGCTGTATAAGAGCCAGCTGTAAGCTGTAAAAAATGACCTTGAGAGCCGCTGCACCGTGCTTGTGCAGCGGCTTTTTTAACGGAAAAATGTTTTTAATTGCATTATTCCGGGCAGACTGCGGTCTGCCCGGAATGATGCGTTCGTAAAATGAAAACGCACGCCAATTGTAACATTTTTCTGCCGTCCTCTTGTGCAAACCAGCGCAAGCGAGTACAATTAGAGCATAAAAACAGAAGGCGAGGAAAGCGCGATGACACTGAACTTCTACACGCTGGGCGTGCTGTATCTGATCTATTCCTTCCTTGGGTGGGTAGGGGAGACCGTGGTGGCTACCTTCCGGGGCAAGCGGTTTGCAAACCGCGGCATGGCGGCGGGGCCGTTCTGCTTTGTGTATGGTACCACGGCCATCCTGATGGCAGTGGGCTTTGCAGATATGCGCACAAAGCCGGTGGTGCTGTTCGTGGCCTGTATGCTTACGGCTACCGTGGTGGAGTGGTTCACGGCAAAGCTGCTGGAGCGGCTGCACAACCGCAAATGGTGGGACTACTCGGATAAAAAGTTCAACCTGAATGGTTACGTCTGCCTGCAGTACTCGGTGCTTTGGGGTGCGCTGGGCATGGTGACCGTGCTTTGGGGCAACGGGCTGCTGCTGCGGCTGTGCGCCCTTGTGCCGGACTGGCTGCTGCATCCGCTGGTGTGGGTCGCGCTGGGCATCGCGGCGCTGGACCAGCTGGGCTCGGCGGTGCTGGTGGGGCGGTACGCGGCGCAGCACCCGGTGCTGGAGCAGCTGAACCAGAAACTGGAGGCGCGCTCCGACACCCTGCGCCGCCGCATTGCCATGTATGTGGAAAAGCGCATCCAGCGCGCCTACCCGGAGGCCGCCCGGCAGCAGCCCACGGCAGTGCAGAAGGGGAAAGCCGACTTCCTCAGCGCGGCAGACCTGCTGTGGCTGTTTGTCATCGGGGCGTTTCTGGGCGATCTGGTGGAGACCGTGTTCTGCCGTCTGACCGCCGGGGTGTGGATGAGCCGTTCCAGTCTGGTATGGGGGCCTTTCAGCGTGGTGTGGGGGCTGGCGCTGGCCATGGCTACTGTGCTGCTGCGGCAGAATCAGGATAAAAGCGACCGCTATCTCTTTGTTTTCGGCACGGTGCTGGGCGGCGTATATGAATATGTGTGCAGCGCCGTTACAGAGCTATTGTTCGGTACCGTGTTCTGGGATTACAGCAAGTTCAAGTTCAATCTGGGCGGGCGCATCAACCTGCTGTACTGCTTTTTCTGGGGCATTGCGGCGGTGATGTGGATGCGCTACGGCTACCCGCTGGTGCTGAAGCTGATGAAAAAGGTGCGCAGCCATATCCGTCCGTGGATGACAGCAGCGCTGGCGGTGTTCATGGCGGTGAATATGCTTACCAGCGCGCTGGCACTGGCGCGGTACGATGCCCGCACCAGCGGCGAAGCGCCCAACGGACAGCTGGAAGTGTTCCTTGACGAGCATTTCGACAACGCCCGCATGGAGCATATTTACCCCAACGCCAAAAAAGTGACCAAGGCAGAATAAATCCCATATTTCCCCTTGCGTTTTTGCCGGAAAACAGGTATAATATTCTCTGGATAAAAGGGAGTAAGGGGCGTACCTTAGTTAAAAAACGGGTGCGCTGTGCTGCAGCGACACCCCCGGCAGAAATGCCCGATGCAGTACCGGATGCTTGAGACTTTTATCACATTTTCCCGTTTTGGGCAGGATGTGATAAGGGTCTTTTTTTGTGCCTCTGCCGCTATTATTAAAAAGGAGAGATATTATGCTGATCCCTGTTCTGTTATTTATCGTGGGTCTGCTGTGCCTGATCAAGGGCGGCGACTGGTTTGTGGACGGTGCCACCGGCATCGCCCGCCGCTTCCATGTGCCGGAGCTGCTCATCGGTGCCACGGTAGTGTCCATCGGTACCACCCTGCCGGAGGTCATGGTGTCCACCACCTCTGCCCTCACCGGTCACGGCGAGATCGCCTACGGCAACGCCATCGGCTCGGTCATCTGCAATTCTGCACTGATCGCCGCCATCACCATTGCGGTGCGCCCGGGCAAGGTTGACCCCAAGAGCCTGCGCACCCCGGTGGCCTTCTTCTTTGTGGCTGCCGCTTTCTATGCCGGCGTGGCCTACACCACTGGCTCCTTCACCCGCCCGGTGGGTCTGATCCTGCTGGCCATGTTCGTGGCTTACATCGTGTGCAACGTGCTGGCTATGAAAAACGCCACCGCCCCGGAAGAGGAGGAGCAGGCTGAGGAAGGCTCCTTTGCCAAGGAGCTGGGTCTGCTGGCCATCGGCGCAGTGCTCATTGCTGTGGGCGCTGACCTGCTGGTGGACAACGGCACCCTCATCGCACAGGCACTGGGCGTGCCGGAGTCGGTCATTGCGCTGACCTTTGTGGCACTGGGCACCTCGCTGCCGGAGCTGGTCACCGCCATCACCTCGCTGGCAAAGGGTCACGGTGCGCTGTCGCTGGGCAACGTCATCGGTGCAAACGTGTTCAATCTGGTGCTGGTCAGCGGCGTGTCCGTCACGCTGGCACCCTTCAGCATCCCGCAGAACTCCACCATCGCAGGCATGAACGCCTCGCTGGTGATGGATATCCCGGTCATGTTTGCCGTGATGCTGCTGCTCACCCTGCCCGCTCTGATCAAGGGCAAGCTGAGCCGCCCGCAGGGCATTGCACTGCTGTGCATCTATGCCGCCTTCTGCGCCGTGCAGTTCAGCATCTGATCTGTTGTAAACGTAAAATATTTAAGGCTGCTGCACAAAGCACTGTGCAGCAGCCTTTTTATGTAGGACGATTTGGAACGGCCGCCGCGTGCGCTTTGGCCATATTCAGCGGAAAAGATATTTTTGATTTTGGAGTTCTGAAAAACCTGCGGGCTTTTCAGAACTCCTTTTTCACAGGAGGGATATAGAGGTAAAGGACAGCCGCGCGGCGGGGGCGCTGCAGAACGAAAGTCAACTTTTGAAGATCGACCCGGAGCAAGAGCCTTCACCCCTTCCGGGGAAGGGAATGCCTTTTGTGGAAAAAGGAGTTTCCCTGTTGACGGGGGATATTGCAAAAGGCCGCAAAACCCGGAACTTTTCTGCGGCACTATGGCTCGAAAAGTTCCGGGTTTTATACAACATATATCAGAGTATCGTTTGGCGACGGTTCTGCATTTATTTATGCGAACTGCACACAGCTTACTTCCACAGGAAGTTCTCAGCGGCGTTTGCAAAGATCAGCTGCCAGCACTCCCAGTCGTGGGCTGCGGGTACCTGCAGGTAGCTGTAATCCAGACCCAGCTCGCTCAGGTTCTCACCGAAGGTCTTGACGGCTGCCAGACCAAAGTCCCAGTTACCTGCGGCCAGCATAATCTTAGGCTTCACGGTCAGAGAGGACAGATGGTTGCGCACGCTCTGGCTGGTGATGCCCTCGACACCGCCGGAAGCGCCATTCACATTTGCATGACTCCAGATGCCGTAATAGCTAAACAGTTCGGTGTGGTGCATCAGCATATTGCTGGTGGTAGCGCCGCCCATGGACAGACCCGCATATGCACGGCCCTCGGCGGTGGTGCTGACGTTGTAGTGGCTCTCAACGTAGGGCATGATGTAATCGATCTGATCGGTCTCAATCTCGGAATACTTCCATTTGTACTGCTGATTGTTCATGGTAACAACAATAAACGGCTCGGTCTTGCCTTCTGCGATCAGGTTATCCAGGATATTTGCCACAGTGCCCTCATTCATCCAGCGCAGCTCATTGCCGTAGGTATCGCCGGAAGCACCATGGGACAGGTACAGCACCTTATAAGGCTCGGTGCGGTCTGCATCGTAGCCAGCCGGCAGATACACAGCCAGACCATGCTCGGTGCCGTCTGCACCCGTGTAAGATACGGTCTGCACGGTACCACGCTTGTTTGCATCGGCCTGCGGCAGTTCCACAGAGCGGTCTGCCCAGGTGCTGGTGCCCTGCTTGTCGGCATCATACGGAACATAGACCATGCTGGACAAGCTGCGGATGCCGGTAGCTTCGTTGATCATCGTCGGATTGCTGGGGTCGTCCAGACGGGCGATCTGGTCGCCGTTTTCAGCGGTCACGCGGAAGTTATAAACGAATGCACCACTGGACAGCGGCATCTGTACACCCCAACGACCATCGGCAAACTTTTCCAGCTCCACATAGTAGGTGGTGTCGCCGTTGCCGCCTGCAGGAGCCAGACCTGCCGTGTAGTTGTACGGCGCAGTAGCCAGCGAAGCGTCAATAGCGCCCGCCTTGCCGCCGGCAGGATCAAACAGCATAAAGCAGTCGCTGTACAGTTCCACCTTGGTCAGCGGATTCTCTGCCGTATTGATGGTCAGACCAGCTTTTGAGGTGTAGCTCTTCTGCTCCTTGTAAACAAAAGTAACAGTGTAGCCTGTGGGCGAGTTTTCGTCCTTCTCGACCGTAACACCCGGGGCGTACTTGGCATAGATGCTCTTGTTGAACAGCTTGATTTTGACGTTCTCTGCCCAGTCTGCAACAGCAGAAGCCGAGATGCAGTTTTCTTCCGCTGCCGGAGTTGCAGCCACAGCGGCGGTTGCTCCGCTCAGTGCCATGGACAGCACCAGTGCGGAGGCAATGGTGGTTTTGAGGATACGTTTCATGTTTTTTCTCCTTTCCAGATTTAACGATGTTCTTTTAAGCATCTGATATGGTTTGCGGCATTCTCCTCTCTGTCTGAAATGATATCGGTTCAAGATCTTGAATGTTCCGAAATTTTTCTGTTTTTTACCTGCACCCGTTCAAAAGCACAATGCACAATTCTACTTGTCATTATGAATGTATTTTGTTCATTTTTTTACCTTGTCGTGGAACTAATATATCACATTTTATCCGCCGTTTACGTTGCCTTTTGTGATTTGATTCTTGCAAATTGTGACATGCTGTCCTTGCCGTAACCAAAAACAAAACAATATCTGCTTGTTGCCATTGTAGGAGCAACACTGGCTCCCCGAGGGGTAAAAAAAGTGGGTCAGAAGCGCCCACAGGCGTTTCTGACCCACAAATAGAACGATATTTTTTGTTTTACAGCTGGCAGGCGGTATCGTAACCGGTGCGGATGGCGTTGGAAATATCCGCAGCCTTACCGGCGGCATCGCCGATGGAATACACCGGGATGCCGGCAGCTTCCAGCGCAGCAGCGTCAAATGCGTTGGAGCGTGCGCCCATGGCCAGCACGATGTAATCACAGGGGATGGTCACCTCTGCGCCGTCCTTGTTCTCGCAGACGACGGCGTCCATGCGGAACTCCTTGACCTTGTGGCTGGGGTACTGCTCCACGCCGTAGGTCTTGTAGTTTTCCAGCAGGGTGGGCAGAATGGTGGTACTCTCGCCTGCGGCGATCTTGTCCATCATTTCGATAACGGACACCTTGCAGCCGCGGGCAGCCAGATACTCTGCGGTCTCGCAGCCCACCATGCCGCCGCCGATGACGGCAACCGTGCCATATACCTGCTGCTCGCCCGCCAGAACCTTCCACGCGTCGGCAACGTTCACGCTGTCGATGCCGGGGATGCGGGGTGCGGCGCTGTGTGCGCCCACAGCGTTGATGACGGCCTCAAAGCCGGCATCCTTCAGCTGCTCTGCGGTGCGGGTCTGACCCATGCACAGGTGCACACCGGCGTTGCAGACCGCGTGGATCAGATCCTGTGCGGCACGGCGCATCTCCTCCTTGCGGGGAGGTACGCAGGCAATGTTCAGCTGACCGCCCAGAGTGGTGGTCTTTTCAAACAGGGTCACGTCATGGCCGCGCAGGGCTGCCACACGGGCAGCTTCCAGACCGGCAGGGCCGCCGCCGAGGACGGCGATCTTCTTTTTCTGTGCTGCGGGCTGGATGCTGCGGGTGTTCTCGTAGCCATTCTCCGCGTTCAGCACGCAGGAGAGGAACTGGCGGTTCTGGATGGCATCGGTGCAGCCCTTGTTGCAGCTGATGCAGCGGCGGATATCGCAGGCCTTCCCGGCAGCGATCTTGGTGCCCCAGTCGGGGTCTGCCAGCAACGGACGGCCCATGGCAACAATGTCGGCCATGCCGCTCTCGATGACACGCGCAGCCATGTCGGCGTCCACGATACGACCCACGGCGCTGACCGGCACATTGACGGCCTTTTTGATGTCCCCGGCGATCTTGACGAAGAAGCCGTAGGGCTGCACGCCCATGGGAGGAATGGTGTCGGCCATATTGCCGGTGTGGTTGGCCTGGGCAACGTGGAACATATCCACGCCGTCCTCCACCAGCCACTGGGCAAACTGCACGGCGTCGGCTTCGTCAATGCCGCCCTTACCGCGCTGCGGGGTGACGATGGACAGCTTGTAGTCGATGACCATATCCGGCACAGCCTTGCGGATGGCGCGGGTCAGCATGCGGGCAAAGCGGACGCGGTTCTCCAGACTGCCGCCGAACTTGTCGGTGCGGTGGTTCATGCGGGTGGAGCACAGGCAACCGTTCAGGCGGTCACCGTGGATCTGGATGACATCCACACCGGCCTTCTGGGCACGCACTGCGCAGGCGCACATCTTGTCGATGATGGCCATCAGCATCTCCTCGGTGACCTCATCGGTGAAGAACATCATGTCATGATGCAGGCGTTGACGCATTTCGTCAAACTTCTTCTGCATAAACAGGCTGTTGATGGCGTCCACATCGTACTCCGGGTGGAAGATCTGGATGCCCAGCTTGGTGCCGTAGGCGTGTACGCTGTCGGCCAGTGCCTTGAAGGCAGGAATCTGGCTGTCGTCAAACAGCTTGGGGGTGGGAGAAAAGCTGTTGATGGGTGCCACATCGCCCATAACGATGTAGCCCACGCCGCCCTTTGCCAGACGGGTGTAGAAGCCCATGTCCTGCTCACTGATCATGCCGTTTTTCTCGTAGCCGGTGGTCAGCGGGGGGAACATGATGCGGTTTTTAAAGGTCTGTCCGCCCACCTCGATGGGCTGCAGAATTACGTTTTCCATACAAAAGCCTCCTTGCAGATACGCGTTGCTTTACAGATTTGCTTTGATGAATGCTGCGGTCTTTTTCTCCACGGTGGCACGGGCTGCCAGCGTGGCAAAGTTGTGGCCGCCGCCCGCAATGGTGTCCACCTCGGGTGCGGTGTACACCTGTGCGTAACGGCTGCAGGTGCCCTCGTCCACCAGACGGTCATCATCGGCGCGCAGCAGCAGCACCGGGCCGTTGTAGCCCTTGGCCTCGGTAAAGGGGTCGGGGTGCTTGGCCATCTCGTAGTTAAAGGCCATCTTGTAGCACAGACCCTCCATGTCGGTGTAGTCCTTGCCGGTCTGCACAACGCCGTCGGCGCGCTGTGCGCAGCCAAACCACATCCCGGCGCCCGGGCACAGCAAAATCAGGCCGTGGGGCTGGATGACCGGTGCGCAGGAAGCGGCAATGTAGCCGCCCATGCTCTGGCCGGAGAGGAACAGCTTTTCGCTGTCCACATAGGGCTGCTCAGCGGCCCATGCAAAGATATCCTGTGCATCGGTGTGCAGGCCGTCGAAGCTCATATCCTCGAACTCGCCGTCGCTCTCGCCGTTGCCGTAGAAATCGAACCGGGCGCTGCCGATGCCCTGCGCTGCCAGAGCGCGGGACAGGTGGGTGTACATGGACTTGTAGCCGCTGCAGCTGCCGGCAAAGCCGTGCAGATGCACCACAAAGGGTACCTTGCCCTCGGTGTCGGGCAGGGTCACGATGCCGCGCAGGGTGTGGCCATTGCGGTTTTTAAAATGAACCTGTAAGATCTTCATGGTTTACTTGCTCTCCTTTGCGGCGCGGCGAGCCTTCAGCTCGGTCAGCATCTCGGCAGTCTTCTGCTTGGTCAGGGGGTAGACGAAGAACAGGATGGCAACTGCAATGCCGTAGCCCAGGAAGTAGACGCCGGTGTAGCTCTTCCAGATAGCGTTTACAACGCCTGCGGTCTGCACAGCGCCAGCGGTAACGTTGTAGCCGATGGCACCCAGCACAAAGCTGGACAGGCTGCCGGAAATGGCGCTTGCAAGCTTGCGGAAGAAGGAGTAGGTGGAGTAGACGATGCCCTCGTTGCGCTCGCCGGTCTGCAGCTCATGGTAGTCGATGGCGTCGTTGACCATAGCCCAGATCAGCACCTGCATACCGGAAGCGCCCAGATAGCAGATACCGTTGATGACGATGAAGGCCACGGGGTTGTGGACGGGGAAGAAGAACAGGATGCCAAACACGACGGCGGCAAAGCCGGCGCCCATGCAGCACCACTCCTTCTTGCCGAACTTGTTGGCAAGAGGCTGGGTGATGGCAAAGGACAGCACAGCGTACAGCACGCTCAGCATGCCGGAGACAGCCTGAATTTTAACGTTGCCGAAGAAGTCCTTATACAGGTAGGTGTTCAGACCGTTGACCACGGAAGCACCGATCATGCCGGTCAGGCTGAAGAACATAACGCCCAGCAGAGCCTTATTGTGAGAGATCTCCTTGAGCACGTGCAGGTAGTTCAGCTTTTCGCCCTGCGGACGCTCAGGCACTTCCACGCGCTCCTTGCACCACACGCAGGTGATCTGCAGGCACAGCAGACCCAGCAGAGCGCAGATGCAGGCCAGCATCAGGAAGCGGCCGGCCACGGGCTTGTTGTCCACATACAGGAACAGGGGGCCGATCATGACCATGACGGTCATGAAGATGGTGCCGCCAAGGCTGCGGTAGCGGGACAGTGCGGTGCGCTGGCTGACATCATCGGTCATCACGCTGGACAGGGTGCCGAAGGGCACGTTGACGCAGGTGTACAGCGCCTCGTACAGAACGTAGGTGACGAACATGTAGGCCAGACGCAGGCCGTAGTTGATGTTGCCCACATTGACAAAGCCGAGGATGCACAGCACTGCCATGGGGAAGGAGAAGGCGCGGATCCAAGGGATGAACTTGCCGCCCTTGGTGGCCTTGCGGGAGTCCACGATCGCGCCGATGATGGGGTCGTTCACGGCGTCCCAGATCTTGGTGACCAGCAGCAGGATACCCACATGGAAGGGGTTGACCTGCAGGATCAGGGTGTAGAAGATCGACAGATACATGGCGCGGTACTGCTCGGTGAAGCAGCAGCCCAGATCGCCCAGAGTATAGCCGATCTTGTCCTTCATGGAGAAGGGTCGGACGGTCTTTTTCTGGTCCATTGTGTTTTATCCTCCTTAAAAACAGTGAAACCACGAGACTTTTCGTACAAGTCTCTTTTCTACGCTTGCATTATACGTTAAATTTCCATCAATGCATATCCAAAAAATGATTGAAAACTATTGTAAATTGATGTATTATGCAATTATAACAGTTGTACTTTTCTGTTGTGTACAACAAACTGTTACACATGACAGTTTCACGGAGGCTTTTTTGGTGAACTATACAGTCAAGCGTTATTTTTTTGAGCAGAGCGCCGTCCGGGAATTTTATTCCGGCGCGTATTATGATTTGTTTCTGGTCATGCGGGGCAGCGGCGTATTCCGGTGCAGTGAGGTGGTGCTGCCTGCACAGCAGCAGAACCTCATCATCTTCAAGCCCGGTCAGGGCGGCAGGCTGGAATACGCCGGTGCTTACGGCCCGCTGGAACTTATTCGGGTGCAGCTGTCTCCCCAGACGCTGGCGCAGCTTTCGGACGCAGACACCGACCTTGAAAAAAGCTTCAACGTGGTGCCTTTCCGGCAGGTAGCCGTCCGCCCGGACAGCCAGATCTATATGCTGCTGAAAAACCTTGCCCGAAAGCTGCTGATGCTCCCGCAGGAGCGCACCCAGTTCGGCGCAGCGGTATTTGAGCACGGTATTCTGCAAATGTTCGTGGTGCTGGCGCTGCGCGCCTGCATCCATGCGGAGTTCCACACCGCATCGGTCAGCCGCCACCACCTGATGCTGGACGAGGTGTTTTTGTTTATTCAGGCGCACCTTACCGAGGAGCTGACGCTGGAGCGGCTGGAAAAGGAGTTTTTCGTCTCCCGGGAACATATTGCCCGGGAATTTAAACGCCAGACCGGGCAGACGGTGCACCGCTATATCGTAAAGGCGCGGTTAGACCGCTGCTGCACCCTCATCGAGCAGGGGCTGCCCATCACCGAGGTGTACAAGACCAGCGGCTTTGGCGGTTACAACCACTTTTTCCGCGCCTTTAAAAAGGAGTACGGCATGACCCCCAAGGAGTACTTCCATACCACCCGGCAGGACGCCCGGGGATGAAGCCGGCAAAAGCAGCGCCGTCTGCGCCTGTGAAAAAAGCCGCCCGGGAAGATCCGCAGATCCTCCCGGGCGGCTTGCTTATCCTATTTTTTCTTTTACTTGCGGCGGGTGAGGCAGTTCAGCGCCATCACAACCAGCACGAGAAAGCCGATGACCAGCAGGATACCGGTCATGCCGATGAGCATCATGGGCAGGGTGGTCATCCAGGAAGAAAGATGAAGCATAAAGGCACCTCCGTTAAGCCATCAGGGAAAGGATCAGTCCGCCGGCAAGGACGGATGCGATCTGCCCGGAAACGTTGACGCTGATGGAATACATCAGCAGGAAATTCTGGTTGTCCTCGGCCAGACCCATCTTGTTGACCACGCGTCCGCTCATGGGGAAGGCCGAAATGCCTGCCGCGCCGATCATGGGGTTCAGCTTTTTGCCCTCGGGCAGGAAGAGGTTCAGCAGCTTGGCGAACAGCACGCCGCCAGCGGTATCAAAGATAAAGGCCACAAGACCCAGCGCCATGATGAGCAGAGTATCCGGCCGGACGAACTTGTCGGCGGTCATCTGTCCGGCTACGGTCAGACCCAGCAGCAGGGTGATGAGGTTTGCCAGTACGTTCTGGGCGGTCTCGCTCAGGGAGTTCAGCACCCCGCATTCCCGCAGCAGGTTGCCGAACATCAAAAAGCCCACCAGCGCCACGCTGGCCGGGGCTACCAGACCGGCGACCACCGTGACCACAACGGGGAACAGGATCTTGGTCAGCTGGGTGACATTGCCTTTTTCGTAGGGCATACGGATGCGGCGTTCCTTCTGGGTGGTCAGCAGACGGATGACCGGCGGCTGCACGATGGGCACCAGCGCCATGTAGCTGTAAGCTGCCACCATAATAGCGCCCAGATACTGGGACTTCAGGGTGTTTGCCACAAAAATGGCGGTGGGGCCGTCCGCTGCGCCGATGACCGCAATGGACGCGGCGTCCTTCATATCAAAGAAGAACCCGGCAAGAAACAGGGTGAAAAAGATGCCAAACTGTGCCGCTGCGCCAAACAGCATGAGCCACGGCTTTTCCAGCAGCGGGCCAAAATCGATCATGGCACCGATGCCGATGAACAGCAGCAGCGGGAACAGCTCGTTGGACATGCCTGCCTCGAACAGGGCAGAGATGGGGCCAACGGTGTCTCCCTGCGTGATGGCACCGGATGCGGGAAGATTGACCAGAATGGCACCGAACCCCATGGGCAGCAGCAGACTGGGCTCCATCTTTTTGACGATGGCAAGGTAAATGAGCAGGGCACCGATGCCCCACATGACCACCATCTGCCATGTCAGCGCTCCGAAGTTTGAAAAGAGCGCGGCGAATGTGTTCCAGAAATTCATATTGTTTTTCTGCCTCCTTTTGTTCTGATGCTGCGGCAAGAAAAAAAGACCCTTGCCACAGCGTAAGATCTGTGACAAAAGTCTCAAGCGAACACATGACATCGGGCATTGCTGCCGTGATGACGCTGCCATGCAGCGGCCTGCCGGAAAAAGCCTTGACCGGCGGGCTGCCCTTTACTCCCCTTTATCATTTTTATTGATACCAGAAACTGCCGCTTCTGTCAAGGGGGAAGGTGCGGTTTTTATAAAAATCAACTTTTGCAGCTTGACCCGGAGCAAAAGCCTTCACCCCTTGGGGGGAAGGTGGCTGCGAGCGCAGTGAGCAGACGGATGAGGGGGAGTTTCCCGCAAACTGCTGCTTGCCTGCGCCCTCATCAGTCACCTGCGGTGACAGCTTCCCCCGACCGGGGGAAGCCTTTTTTCGGAAAATTGATTTCCATTTAAAATCGTCAGTCCACCACCGGTACATCCAGCCCGAACTCCTGCGGGCGGAAGCGGGGACAGACGTTCTCGGTGATGCAGATGACCGAAGCGGCAAGACGGCTGCCGATCTCGCAGGATTCTGCCAGCGTTTTGCCGTAGGTCAGGCCGATGACCGTGCCGGCAAAGAAGGCGTCCCCCGCGCCGGTGGTGTCCATGACGTCCACCTTTTTGGCGGGTACGATGCCGCAGTCACCGTCTGCACAGGCGTATACCGCGCCCTGCCCGCCCATGGTCACCACCATGCTGGGAATGTTGGCGCTGCGCACGTTGCCCGTGAGCACCCGGCACATCTCATCCGGGGAGAGGTGGTCGTAGTCGTCCGAGAACAGCAGCCCGGCCTCCTGCTGGTTGCATACAAAACAATCGATCTGCTGCAAAAAATCCCGCCGCTCCATGGCGATGCTCATGTTGGAGACTGCGGCAAACACCTTTTTGCCGCACTTTTTAGCGTAGCGCAGGGTCTGCTTCACCGTCTCCTTTTCAAGGTCCAGCTCCAGTGCAATGGAATCGCAGTCTGCAAAAATGGCGTCGCCCTGTTCTTGCAGAAGGCCGGTCAGCGGGGTGGTGTCCGGCCGTTTGGAGATGGCGGCGTGCACATCGCCATCGTTGTCAAAAATGGCCAGCCATGTGCCCATGCCGTCCGGCACTTTCTGGATAAAGCGGGTGTTGACCTTGTGCCTTGCCAGCTTGTCGATGACGTCCTGTCCCATGCCGGTGTCGTCCACCAGACCCACAAAGGTGGGGCGCAGCTCTACGTTGGCGATATCCTCCACCACGTTGCGGCTCACGCCGCCGTGTACCTGCTCGATGCGTCCGGCGTTGCGCCCGCCGGGGATATAGGTGGAAAGGGGATAGCCCTTGATGTCCACAAAAACAGCTCCGATGACTACGATGCCCATAAACGATAAACCTTTCTGACTTCAGTTGATTTTACCTGTATTATACAGGAAGCAGACAAAAGATGCTATCCTTTTGCGGAAAAATATCTCTCGGTCACGCCCCCTTTCCGTGAAAAAGGGCTTCCGAAAAGTCCGCAGACTTTTCGGAAGCCCAAATAAAAAATAATTCTTTCTCTTACATCGCCGTGCGGGCGGTGCGCACCAGATACTCCATGGCCTGCACCGGGTACTGCCCGGCGGCGGTCTCGCCGGTGAGCATCAGGCTGGATGCGCCGTCCAGTACGGCGTTGTAGATGTCGCTCACCTCGGCGCGGGTGGGCACAGCCCGGGTGTGCATGCTGTCCAGCATCTGGGTCACTACCATAAAGGGTACTCCGGCTGCCCGGCAGGCGGCAGAGAGCTGCTTCTGGCAGCGGGGCAGCTCCCACAGGGGCATGGCGTTGCCAAGGTCGCCCCGGGCAATGACCACCTCGTCTACCAGCGGCAAAAACTCCGGCAGTGCCTGCACGCCCGCAAGGTTTTCAATTTTGGCAAGAATTTTCAGCTGCGGCGCACCGGCCTTTGCCAGCGCCTGCCGCAGGCTGCGGATATCCGCAGCGCCGCGCACAAAGGGCAGCATGACCCCGGTAACGCCGCAATCGGCGGCGATAGCGAGGTTCTCCTTGTCCTCGGTGGTCAGGGTGGGCATCTGGATATCCGCCCCCGGCGCTGCCAGACTTTTGCGGCTTTGCAGCACCCCGCCCCGCACTACGGTGCACACGAGTGCTTCCGGCTCTGCGGTGTCCACCCGTGCCAGCAGCTTGCCGTCATCCAGCAGCAGCTCCTGCCCGGGCTGAACGCCCTGCACCAGCGCGGCAGGGCAGGGGATGCCCTGCGCGCCCAGACACACGGTCTGCCCGGCGGTCAGGGACAGCGGCTGCGGCAGACGGCCGATGCGCAATTCCGGCCCCTGCAAATCGATGAGCAGCTTTTTGACCCCGGCTTTGCGCAGCAGCGCCAGCCAGTCCTCGTGCGCTGCCAGCGGGCCATGAGAAAGGTTCATACGGATGCCGGTCATACCGGCTTCCACCATCTGCTGCAAAAGCTTTACATCGGCACAGGCAGGGCCGATGGTTCCGTAAAAATCCATAATTCCTCCTGCAATTCGCGTTTTCTTTCTATTGTAGCATGACGGCGCTGCAAAAGATAGTCCGGCTGCGCATAAAAAAAAACACCGGAAGCTGATGCAAAGCCTCCGGTGCCTTTTTATGATGCCTTATGGGGTTTACTGCTACACATTGCACCGCCTGCGTTCAGTACAAAGCTTACAGCTCCCTCTATTTTTAAAGGTTGTACTTAGTTTACAGCATTTCGGGCATTTCGTCAAGGGCTTTTGCAGGCAAAAAAGGAATATCACAACATTATCACAACTGCAGCTGGTGGTAGCACGCACCCTCCATGGTCTTCCAACAGGCGGTGCTTCCCTCCAAGGTCATGTAGCTGTGGGCGGTGTTTTCCTTGGGAATGCTCACGGAGCCGGGGTTCAGGTAAAGGCTCCCCTGTCCAAAGGTTGTCCATGCGGGCACATGGGTGTGACCGTGGAGCAAAATATCCCCCGGGGCAAGGGGCGGCAGATGATTCAGGTTGAACACATGGCCGTGGGTGACGTAGACCAGCCGCTGCCCCACCGGCAGCACGGCGTAATCCGCCAGCACCGGGAAATTGAGCACCATCTGGTCTACCTCGGCGTCGCAGTTGCCGCGCACACACAGCAGCTTGGGCGCAAGGCTGTTTAGCAGCGGAATCACCTTTTTGGGGGCGTAATCCCGGGGCAGGTCGTTGCGGGGGCCGTGATAGAGCAGGTCTCCCAGAAACAGCAGGCGGTCGGCCTGCTCCCGTTCAAAGGCCTGCTGCAGCTGCTGCGCATAATAATAGGAGCCGTGCAGGTCTGATGCAATCATCCATTTCATATATAATGCCCTCCCTCAGAGCCGGTTTGCCTTATTGTAGCGCCTGCTGTAAAAATGGTCAAGTGATTACAAAAGTCATACTTTTACACCAAAACCCCTTGACACAGCGCAGAGGATATGGTATTCTGCTAGGGTTGCAGTGCGCAAGTGCGCAGGCTGCATATCGCGGACAGCTGCCGCGATCATAAAAACTGTGTGGATTTTTACAGCAGAATTGCTACTTTTCGCCACACAATGACCTTCCAAGGGTCATTGTGTGGCTTTTTTGTGCGCCGGAAACCGGCTGCAAGTCGATGCTGTGCCCGCCATATTTTTACTTTTTACAGATAGCAGGTGAAATTTTTCAATGAACGAAACTTTTATGAAGGAGAAGCCGGTGCTGCCGCTGCTGCTTTCGATGGCACTGCCCAACGTGATCTCCATGCTGGTGAATAGCCTCTACAACATCGTGGACAGCCTGTTTGTGGCACGCATCAGCGAGGACGCCATGACTGCTTTAAGTCTGGTGTTTCCCATCCAGAACTTTTCCAACGCCATTGCCATCGGCTTTGGCATCGGCATCAACGCCATGATCGCGCTATATCTGGGCGCGGGCGACCGCGAAAAGGCCGAGATAGCCGCCACCCACGGCTTTGTGCTCAGCCTTGTGCACGGCGTGGTGATGATGGCGGTCAGCATTGCCATCATGCCCGGCTTTCTGCGCCGCTTTACGCAGGACGAGGCGCTGATTGCCGCCGGCATCACCTATTCCACCATCGTGTTCCTGTTTTTGGTCGTGAACATGGTCTCGCTGGCCTTTGAAAAGATCTTTCAGGCGGTGGGCCGCATGAAGGTGTCCATGGTCGCCCTGATCACCGGCTGCGTGTGCAATATTCTGCTGGACCCGGTGCTCATCTTCGGGCTTGGGCCGGTGCCTGCCATGGGCATTGCAGGCGCGGCACTGGCTACCGGCATCGGTCAGGTGCTCAGCGTGGTAGTCTACCTTGTGGTCTACCTGCGCACCGAGCTGCCGGTGCGGCTGCGCCGCAGCTGCCTGCACCCGGACATGGTGCTGGACGGCAGACTGTACGCCATCGGCATTCCGGCCATCCTGAATCTGGCGCTGCCTTCACTGCTGGTCACCTTCCTTAACGGATTGCTGGCGGCTTTTTCTCAGAGCTATGTGGTGGTGCTGGGCATCTATTATAAATTGCAGACCTTTTTGTATCTGCCCGCCAACGGCTTCGTGCAGGGCATGCGCCCCCTTATCGGCTATAACTACGGTGCGCGGGAGCACGCCCGGGTGAAAAAATTGTTCCAGCTGACCCTGCTCATGAGCGCTGCCATCATGGCGGCGGGCACTGTCATCTGTCAGGTTGCTTCCGGGCAGCTGATGGGGCTGTTCACCCAGAACTCCGAAACCATCGCCGCCGGGCGGACTGCCTTGCGCATCATCAGCATCGGCTTTGTCATCTCGGCGGTCTCCACCACCGCTTCCGGTGCACTGGAGGGGCTGGGCAAGGGCGCAGAATCGCTGGTCATTGCCCTGTGCCGGTACGTCGTTTTCATCATGCCGCTGGCTGCACTGCTGTGTAACTGGCTGGGCGCAGATGGCGCATGGCACGCCTTCTGGCTTACCGAGGTGCTGGCAGCGGTGGTCTCCGGCATCGTTTACCGCAGGGCGGTCACACATAAAAAATAAGAATTTCTGATAGGGGCGTTTCATAACGTCCCTATTTTTCATTGACACTACGGGAAAAGTACGGTAAAATAATTTTCGTGTTTTGACAAAAACTGTCAGTGCGCAAGATATTACAGAGGATGTGGAAGTATATGATCGAGACCATTGCCGCCGTCAATCAGGCGGTGAACAGCTTTATCTGGGGCATCCCCGCCATGGTGTGCATCATTGGCGTGGGGCTGCTGCTCAGTGTCCGCACGGGCTTTTTGCAGATTCGTAAATTCCCCTACGCCATCCGCACCACCGTGGGCCGGATGTTCCGCAAGCGGGACGCCTCGGACGGTGCCATGACCCCTTTTCAGGCGGTGTGCACCGCGCTGGCGGGCACGGTGGGCACCGGCAACATTGCCGGTGTGGCGGGTGCTATTGCCATCGGCGGCCCGGGTGCCGTGTTCTGGATGTGGTGCTCTGCGCTGCTGGGTATGTGCACCAAGTTTGCCGAGGTAACGCTGGCCGTGCATTTCCGGGAGCGCAGCGACACCGGCGAGTGGGTGGGCGGCCCGATGTACTATATTAAAAACGGCCTTGGCCGCCGCTGGCAGTTTCTGGCCGTGCTGTACGCGCTGTTCGGCGTGCTGACCGTGTTCGGCACCGGCAACGCAACGCAGGTAAATACCATCGTGGCGGCGGTGGATACCGCCCTGCTGGAATACGGGCTGGTGGGCGGCAGCTTTCTGCCCACCCTCAACCTCATTGTGGGCATCCTTGTGGCGGTGCTGGTGGCACTGGTGCTGCTGGGCGGCATCAAGCGCATTGGCAGCGTAAGCGAGAAGCTGGTGCCCTTTATGGCGCTGTTCTACATTGTGCTGTCGGTGGGCGTGGTGGTGCTCAACTTCTCCCGCCTGCCCTACGTGCTGGAATCCATCGTGGCGGGCGCGTTCAACCCTGCTGCCTTTACCGGCGGCACCATCGGCAGTCTGTTCGTCAGTATGCAAAAGGGCGTTTCCCGCGGCATCTTTTCCAACGAGGCCGGTCTTGGCACCGGTTCTATAGCCCATGCCTGCGCCGACACCAAAAAGCCGGTCAAGCAGGGAATGTTTGGTATTTTTGAGGTGTTTGCCGATACCATCGTCATCTGCACCCTGACCGCGCTGGTCATCCTGTGCAGCGGCACCCAGGTCAGCTACGGCGCAGCGGCGGGTGCTGAGCTGACCATCTCCGGCTTTACCACCACCTACGGCGGCTGGGCGTCTATCTTTACTGCCGTGGCGCTGTGCTGCTTTGCCTTTTCCACTATTATCGGCTGGGGTCTGTACGGCTCCCGCTTTCTGGTGTTCCTGTGCAAGAGCAACAAGGTGGCGCGCCCCTTCTTTGTGGTGTATGCTCTGGTAGCCATTCTGGGCGCTACCATGGACCTTGGTCTGCTGTGGAGCATCGCCGACACCTTCAACGGCCTGATGAGCATTCCCAACCTCATTGCATTGCTGCTGCTTTCCGGCACGGTGGTGCAGATGACCCGCGCCTTTTTTGAATCAGAAGGGTGAGCGGCAGCGCTGCCCATAGTGGACAGAAACGCAGGAACGCGGTATACTGAGAAAAAACAACGGTGGCTATGCACCACAGGAGGTTCTAACGTGGAAAACTTTAACGAATTGCTGCAAAAGTATGCAGATTTTATCGTCCGGGTGGGTGTGAACCCGCAGCCGGGACAGACCCTGATCATCAACTGCCCGCTGGAGGGTGCCCCGCTGGCACGGCTGTGCGTGCGCAGCGCCTACGAGGCCGGTGCGCGGGACGTGCAGGTGAACTGGCAGGATGACGCCGTTACCCGCATCCGCATGGAGCTGGGCAGCGAGGGCGCCCTGACCGACCACAAGGGCTGGCAGCTGCGCCGCTATCTGGACTACGCCGAGAGCGAGGGCGGTGTGTGCGTGCTGCACCTCATCGCGGACGACCCGGAACTGTTTGCCGGGCTGGACGGTGCCAAGATCAGCCGGGTGAACAGCGCGAACCGCAGCTTTATGCAGCCGTGGCGGGAGTACACCATGAACGACCGGGTGCAGTGGTCCATCGCCGCTCTGCCCGCAGAGCCGTGGGCAAAGAAGATGTTCCCGGAGCTGGACACTGCCGCCGCCATTGAAGCACAGTGGAAGCTGATCTTTGATACCTGCCGTGTGACCGGCGGCGACCCGGTAGGGGAGTGGCAGAAGCATCTGGACCGCCTGAACGAGCTGGGCGCAAAGATGAACGCCCTGAATCTGGAAAGCGTGCATTTTGAAAGCGCCAACGGCACCGACCTGACTGTGGGTCTGGCGGAACAGGCCGTGTGGGAGAGCGCCGGCAGCAAAAACGAGAAGGGTGTGCCCTTCCTGCCCAACATCCCCACCGAGGAGGTGTTCACCGCGCCCCATAAGGATAAGGTGGACGGCATCGTTTACGGCACAAAGCCCTACGTCTTTAACGGTCAGCTCATCAAGAATTTCCATGTCACCTTTAAGGATGGCAAGGTGGTGGAGCACGGCGCCGACGAGGGCGCAGATCTGCTGGGTCAGCTGCTGGACACCGACGAGGGCGCACGCCACATCGGTGAGGTGGCACTGGTGCCCGCTTCCAGCCCCATCAACCGCAGCGGCAAGCTGTTCTACAACACCCTGTTTGACGAGAACGCTGCCTGCCACATCGCCTTTGGCGACAGCTACCCCGGCACCACCGTGGGCGGCACCGGTCTTTCCAAGGAAGAGCTGGCAGCCCGCGGCATGAACCACTCCTCCCTGCACGAGGACGTGATGATCGGTGCAGAGGACAGCCGCATCACCGGTAAATGCCGCGATGGCCGCACCGTGCCGCTGTTTGAAAACGGCGTCTGGGTGCTGTAAAAAGCCCCAAAGGGTGCGCAACTGCAAAAAAATTGCGAAAATGCTTGCATAAATCGCAAGAGTATGCTATATTCTAGTAGTACGATATAGTTTAACCTGAAACGTGGGCCGCAAGGTCCGCGTTTCTTGTTTGTTTGGAGGTTTTTTATGGCGAAGCAGTCTGGCGGCAACACCGCGCAGAGAGTGGAAGCGCTTGTCCGTCCCACGGTGGAAGGCATGGGTCTGCGCCTGTGGGATGTGGTTTTTGAGAAGGAAGGGCCGGACTGGTATCTTCGCATCCTCATCGACCGGGACGGCACCATGGATACTGACACCTGTGCAGAGGTGTCCCACGCACTGGACCCCATTCTGGATGAGGCAGACCCCATCGACCAGAGCTATTATCTGGAAGTGGGCAGCCCCGGCCTTGGCCGCAAGCTGACCCGCCCGGAGCACTACGAGGCACTGAAGGGCCAGAAGGTGCGGGCAAAGCTCATCCGCCCCAACGCCGACGGCGTGCGGGAGCTGTCCGGCATCCTGACCGGCCGCGAGGGCAGCACCGTGACGCTGGAAACCGAGAACGGCCCCGTGACCTTTGAGGTGAATGCAGCCTCCGGCGTGCAGCTGTGCGACGACGAGGATCTGTTCAACTGAGAAGAACCGTCTCTGAGAGAGAAAAGAGAACAAAATATATAGGAGGAACCCGAAAAATGACAGCAGAGAATAAGGACTTTTTTGAAGCGCTCTCCATGCTGGAGCATGAGCGCGGCATCACCGCAGAGTACCTGATCGAAAAGATCAAGGCGGCTATCATCATTGCCGTCAAGAAGAACTATGAGGTCGAGGAGGATCACATCCGGGTGGAGATCGACCCCGACACCGGCCGCTTTGATGTGGCACTGATTCAGGACATCGTGGCAGACGAGGACTGGTACGACGAGCACGCCGAGATCGGTGTGACCGAAGCACGCAAGATCCGCAGCAGCTACGAGGTGGGCGACCGCATCATCACCCCGCTCAAGACCCGCGATTTTGGCCGTATTGCCGCCCAGACCGCAAAGCACGTCATCCGTCAGGGCATCCGCGAGGCCGAGCGCAACCAGCAGCTCAGCGAGATCCAGTCCCGCGCACACGATATCGTGCAGGCCACCGTTACCCGCGTGGATACCGAGAAGGGCATCGTTGCGCTGGATCTGGGCAAGGGCGGCGAGGCTGTTCTGCCCCGCAACGAGCAGGTGCCCGGCGAGGTGTACACCGAGGGTGAGACCCTGCAGGTCTACATCGTGGATGTGGTCAGCACCGAGCGCGGCCCCCGCGTGATGATCAGCCGCACCCATCCCGGCCTTGTCAAGCGCCTGTTTGAGCTGGAAGTGCCCGAGATCTTTGACGGCACTGTGGAGGTAAAGGCCATCAGCCGCGAGGCCGGTGCCCGCACCAAGATGGCTGTCTGGTCCAAGGACCCCAACGTCAACCCTGTCTCCGCCTGCATCGGCGAGCACGGCGCCCGCGTGGCCGCTGTTGTGGAAAAGCTGGGCGGCGAGAAGATCGATATCGTCAAGTGGAGCGAGGATATCTCGGAGTTCATCTCCGCAGCCCTGAGCCCCGCCAAGGTGGTCAAGGTAGAGCTGCTGCCCGGCGAGACCCGCTCCTGCCGCGTCACCGTGCCCGACCAGCAGCTGAGCCTTGCCATTGGCAACAAGGGTCAGAACGCCCGCCTGTGCGCCCGCCTGACCGGCTACAACATTGATATCCGTCCCGAGAGCGGCTACTACGGCGAGGACGAGGAGCCCAAGAAGGACGCAGCAGACGCTGAATAAGCCCGGCACCATCTGCCGAAGGAGGGAAACCGGATGGCACAAAAAAAGATCCCTGCCCGCCAGTGCATCGGCTGCATGACCAGCCGCCCCAAAAAGGAACTGGTGCGCGTGGTGCGCGCACCCAGCGGGGAGATCAGCATCGATCTGGTAGGCAAAAAGCCGGGGCGCGGCGCATATCTCTGCCCGAACTCGGACTGCCTGACCAAGGCAAAAAAGAAAAAGGCGCTGGAGCGCTGCTTTGAGCAGCCGGTTCCCGCCGAGGTATACGACGCGCTGGCTGTACAGCTGGCCGCAGCCACAAAGGAGGCCGCAGCCGATGGCAAAAAAGAATAACGCCCCCGCAAAACCCAAGCTGCCCCCGGAGGAAGCGCTGTATCAGGCCGTGAGTCTGTGCCGCAAGGCCGGTGCGCTGACCATGGGCTTTGATGCCGTAGAGGAAGCCTGCGTCAAAAGCAAGGCATGGCTGGTGATGACCGCATCGGACATCAGCCCTAAGACTTTGCAGCGTTTGAACTACGCCGTAGGGGACTTGGTGGACGTGTTCACCATGCCGCTGACACAGGATAAGCTGGCCGATATCAGCCACAAGCCCGTGGCTGTTTACGCGGTGACCGACCGCAACCTCGCAAAGCTCTGCTTCGACCGTCTGTCGGACTGCGGAGCAATCAAAAATGAGGAGGATATGAGCGAATGATCGTAAAATATAAAGTGAGTGACTTTGCAAAGGATCTGAACCTTTCTGCAAAGAAGGTGCTGGACGAGCTGGCCGCTATGGGCAGCACCGGCAAGAAGAACAGCTCCAATCTGGAGGAGAACGAGCTGAACTACCTGCTGGAAAAGTTCAGCAAGGCAGGCAGCGTGGCAAATCTGGACGAGTTTTTGAACAGCGCCAAGGCTCCCAAAGAGGAGCCCAAGGCCGAGAAGAAGGCTGACCAGAAGGTCGAAAAGAAGGCTGAGAAGAAGCCCGAGGCTCCCAAGGCTGACAAAAAGCCCCAGCAGCCCGCCGCAAAGGCCGAGCAGCCCAAGGCAAATAATAACAATAACGGCAAGCACGGCGACAAGAAGCCCGAGCAGCACAAGAAGCGCGAGGAAAAGACCGTTTCCTTCAGCGAGCTGGCACGCGAGACCGGCGCAAAGGCTACTGCTGCCCCCGCACAGGCTGTTTCTGTCCGCCGTGAGGACAATCAGGTCACCGTGGATACCCGCACGGTGGATATGAACGTGGATCGCTTTGATGCCCGTTACGATGATCTGGCCTCGACCAAGAACACCGAGAACCGCCGCAAGCCCACTCCGCAGGGCAACAAGCAGAAGTTCACCCAGCGCGGCCAGCGCCAGCGCCAGCAGTTCCAGAAGGGCAAGCGCGAGACCGAGTTCGAGCGCCTGCAGCGCATCCAGCTGGAGAAGGCACGCAACGCCCAGCTGAAGGTGATGATCCCTGACGAGATCACCGTGGGCGAGTTGGCTGCCCGCCTGAAGCAGCAGGCTGGCAAGGTCATTGCCAAGTTCATGCAGATGGGCGAGATGCACGCCATCAACGACGTGATCGATTTCGATACCGCAGCTCTGCTGGCAGAGGAGTTCCACGCAAAGGTCGAGCATGAGGTGCACGTTACCATCGAGGAACGCCTGTTCACGCAGGAAGAGGATGCACAGGAGGATCTGGTGGAGCGTCCCCCGGTGGTCTGTGTCATGGGTCACGTTGACCACGGCAAGACCAGTATTCTGGATGCCATCCGTAAGACCAACGTCACCGCAGGCGAGGCCGGCGGCATCACGCAGGCCATCGGTGCATATCAGGTCAAGATCAACGACAGCCTCATCACCTTCCTGGATACCCCGGGCCACGAGGCGTTCACCTCCATGCGTGCCCGCGGTGCCAACATGACCGATATTGCAGTTCTGGTGGTTGCTGCCGACGACGGCATCATGCCCCAGACCATCGAGTCCATCAATCATGCCAAAGCTGCAAATGTCAAGATTATCGTGGCAATGAACAAGATGGATAAGCCCACCGCAAACCCCGAGCGCGTGATGGAAGGCCTGACCAAGTACGGCATCATCACCGAGGACTGGGGCGGCGATGTGGCCTGCATCCCGGTGTCTGCCCTGACCGGCATGGGCATCAACGACCTGCTGGAGCGCATTGCTCTGGAAGCTGAGGTCATGGAGCTGAAGGCCAACCCCAACCGCCGCGCCAAGGGTGCGGTCGTCGAGGCCCGTCTGGACAAGGGCCAGGGCCCCATTGCCACCATTCTGGTGCAGAACGGCACCCTGCACTCCGGTGATGTCATCATCGCCGGTACCGCCGTGGGCCGTGTGCGTACCATGCGCAACGACAAGGGTCAGCTGCTGACCGATGCCGGCCCCTCCACCCCTGTGGAGATCACCGGCCTGACCGCCGTGCCCGAGGCCGGCGACCTGTTCGAGGCTGTTGAGGACGAGCGTCTGGCCCGTGAGCTGGCCGAACAGCGCGTTGCTGCCGCCAAGGAGAAGCAGTTCTCCTCCTTCCAGAAGGTCACGCTGGATAACCTGTTCAGCCAGATGGCACAGAACGACATGAAGGAACTGGCCATCGTGGTCAAGGCTGACGTGCAGGGCTCTGCCGAGGCTGTGAAGCAGAGTCTGGAGAAGATCTCCAACGATGAGGTGCGTGTGCGCGTCATCCACGCCGGTGTCGGCGCCATCAGCAAGTCTGACGTGGATCTGGCCGATGCCTCCAACGCCATCATCATCGGCTTCAACGTCCGCCCGGACAACGTGGCCAAGGAAGAAGCCGCTGCCACCAAGGTGGAAATGCGTATGTACCGCGTCATTTACGACGCCATCAACGATGTCACCGACGCTATGAAGGGTATGCTGGCACCCAAGTTCCGCGAGGTCGCTCTGGGTGAGCTGCAGGTGCGTCAGGTGTACAAGATCTCCAACGTGGGCACCGTTGCAGGCTGCCGCGTGACCAGCGGCAAGATCACCCGCGACAGCAAGGTGCGCGTGGTGCGTGACGGCATCGTCATTGCCGAGGACGAGATCGCATCCCTGAAGCGCTTTAAGGATGACGCCAAGGAAGTGGCCGAGGGCTACGAGTGCGGCGTGACCCTGGAGAAGTTTGCGGACGTCAAGGAAGGCGACGTGTACGAGGCCTTCAAGATGGAAGAGTACCACGACTAAGCAAAAACCGAATATATAACAGCTTCCCGGCAGAAAAGGCTTCCCCCGGACGGGGGAAGCTGTCGAACGAAGTGAGACTGATGAGGGCGTATCTTTCGCAGGTGTGGAGCGTGCGCCCTCATCCGTCGTTTTGGCAGACAAATGCCGCCTTGCCCCGGCCGGGGCAAGGCTTTGGGAAGCTGCCGGACAGAATTTGGAGAAAACTATGTCTCAGAAAAATATGGGCCGTCTTGCGCAGGATATGAAGCGCGAGGTCATTGCCATCATCGGCCGGCTGAAGGACCCGCGGCTGGAGGGCGGTCTGCTGACCGTCACCCGTCTGGACGTGACGCCGGATCTGGATGTGGCAAAAGTGTATGTAAGCGTGATGGGCCGCGCAGACGGCCCCAAGCCCGCTATTGAAGCGCTGAACCGTGCCGCAGGCCATGTGCGCACCGAGGTCAGCAAAAAAATGCACATCCGCAAGGCACCCCGCTTCATCTTTGTGGAGGATGACGGTGCCGCCTACGCCGCCCACATCAACGAGCTGCTGCGCAGCCTGAACGTGAACGGCGAGGAAGAAGCACAGCCTGCCGATACCGAACAGACCGAGGACTGACTGCCTTTGCGGAAAGGATGGATCATTGGATGACAGAACAACTGGATGTGCAGCAGATGGCGCAGCGCCTGCTGACTGCGGACAACATTTTGATTCTGTGCCACAAAAACCCGGACGGTGACACCATCGGCTGCGGCAGCGCCCTGTACTATGCGCTCAAAGCGCTGGAAAAAACAACGGCGGTGCTCTGCTCCGATGCCATTCCGTCCCGCTATGCCTTTACAAACCCACGGCTGTTCAAGGGCGAGTTCGAGCCCCGCACTGTGATCGCGGTGGATGTGGCCGGTTTGCAGCTGTTTGGCGAAAATAACGGTGTGCCGCAGTTTGTGCGCCATGTGGACCTGTGCATTGACCACCACGCGGGCAACAACGGCTATGCCGATTTTACCCTTCTGGATGCCGGTGCCGCTGCGGCAGCAGAGCTGCTGTATCAGGTCATCGTGGAGATGGGGGTGACTATCACCCCCCACATTGCCGACTGCCTGTACACCGGCATTGCCACCGACACCGGCTGCTTCAGGTTCTCCTCCACCACAGCCAACACCCACAAGGTGGCTGCAAAGCTTATTGAAGCCGGTTGTCATGTGGAGGAGCTGAACACCCTGCTCTTCGACACCAAGCCCCGTGCCCGCATGGAGGCCGAGCGCATCGCCCGCAACCATCTGGAGTACTATCTGGACGGTCGCTGCGCCCTGATCTACCTGACAAGGGACGAGATCCGGCAGAGCGGGGTAGACCCCGCAGATCTGGAGGAGCTGACCAGCCTACCCATCAGCATCGAGGGGGTCAAGGTGGGTCTGACCCTGCGCCAGCAGCCCGGCGGCAGCTACCGCATCAGCGTGCGCACCGCAAAGGGCGTGGATGCCTGCGCTATTGCCCGGCGTCTGGGCGGTGGCGGCCACACCCGCGCAGCGGGATGTGAGCTGCTGGGCGACCTTGAAAACGCCAAAAATGCGATCCTTGCAGAGGTGGAAGCCGAGCTGGACGCACCGCAGGAGGAAGCATGATGCAGGGCATCCTGATCGTAGACAAGCCCATGGACTGGACCAGCTTTGACGTGGTGGCAAAGCTGCGCGGCGTGCTGGGCACCCGCAAGCTGGGACACAGCGGTACGCTGGACCCCATGGCCACCGGTGTGCTGCCGGTGTTCTGCGGCGGTGCCAGCAAGGCGGTGGATCTGCAGCTGAACCACGACAAGACCTACCGCGCCACCCTGCGCCTGGGCGCACGCACCGATACCGGCGATAGCACCGGCACGGTGCTGGAAACTGCCCCTGTCACCGCCGGGGAAAAGGAACTGCTGGCTGTACTGCCGCAGTTTATCGGCCCGCAGATGCAGGTACCGCCCATGTACTCCGCAGTCAAGATCAACGGCCAGCCGCTGTATAAGCTGGCGCGTGAGGGCGTGACCGTGGAGCGCAAGGCGCGCCCTATTGAAATTTACGGTATCGAGTACGGCGGCAGTCCGGCAGAAAACGAGTATGTACTGACGGTGCGCTGCTCCAAGGGCACCTATATCCGCACCCTGCTGGAGGACATCGCCGCCGCCATGGGGCAGAAGGGCACCATGAGCGCTCTGCGCCGCATTGCTGCCGGTCTGTACACCGAAGCAGATGCCCACACGCTGGAAGAAATTCTTGCCGCAAAGGAGCAGGGGAGCGCTGCACTGGAAGCACTGATGCTGCCGGTGGAAAGCGTGTTCACCCCGCTGCCGCTGCTGATGGTGGAGCCGTGGGTGGAGCAGCACCTGTACAACGGCTGTCCCACCAGCCGCTACCCCGCAGCAGACGGACGCTACCGGGTGCGCAATGCCGCCGGGCAGTTCCTTGGCCTTGCCAACATCACCGGCGGGGTGCTCCGGGTGGAAAAACTGTTCGTGGAACGTAATTGAGCAATAAAGGAAACAAGACCCATGCAGATCATTTCTCAGTTTGCCCCGCTGCCGCTGGCACAGCCTGAAAAAGGCACCGCCGTGGCAATGGGCTACTTTGACGGCATCCATATCGGCCACCGGGCGGTGATCGAAGGGGCGGTACAATGGGCAAAGACCCATGATGCAGCTCCGGCGGTGTTCACCTTCCGCCTGCCGGTGGAAAATAAAATGAAGGGCAAGCGCCTGCTCTCCACCGAGGATAAGCACGCTTTGATCCACAGCCTTGGGGTGGAGTATTACCTCACCCCGGACTTTGAGGCGATCAAGGCGCTGAGCCCGGAGGAGTTTGTGCGCGGCATTGTGGAAAACTGCCACGCCCGGGCGCTGTTCTGCGGCGAAAACTTCACCTTTGGTGCAAAGGCTGCCGGTACGCCGGAGCTGCTGCGCACCCTCTGCGCCCCTCTTGGGGTAGAAGTAGTGGTGGTGCCCATGGCACAGTTTGAGGAAAAGCCGGTGTCCTCCACCCGCATCCGCACTGCGCTGGAGGGCGGGGATATCCCCGCCGCCAACGCCATGCTGGGCATGCCCTATGCCATCCGCTTTGCGGTGCAGCACGGGGCAGGGCTGGGGCACACCCTCGGGGTGCCCACCATCAACCAGCTGTACCCGCAGGGTTTCCAGATGCCCCGCAGCGGCATTTATATCACCCGCACCTGCATCAACGGGGTGTGGTATCCTTCGGCCACCGGTCTGGGCAGCCGCCCTACTGTGAACGATGACGCCACCAAGGTGACCTGCGAGACCTTTATCCCGGGCTTTTCCGGCAACCTGTACGGCACCGACCCGGTGGTGGAGTTCTACGCTTACCTGAGCCCCAGCAAAAAGTTTGATACGCTGGACCAGCTGCGGGATTGCATCAACGATGCCGCCCGCCGCGCACAGGAGTATTTTGCATAACGCCTGAATAGCGGAAAAAATTATTTTTATTTGGGGTCGAGAAACGCCTGTGGGCGTTTTTCGACCCCTTTTGTCGTGAAGGAAAACAGTATTTCCGGCGTCTGCGGGCAGAAAAAACCACACTTCGGGCAAAATAGACACATTTCCGTGCAACAATGGCAAATGTTTGTTAAACAATTATCTATCTCATATCCTTGCAATGCACGCAGTTTTTGTTTATAATAGTAGCTGTACGGGGCAAAGCCCCGATTGTGAGCGAGACTCTGGTTCAGAATTATAATTTGAGAGGAGTTTTTACCATGGGTTTAGGTAAGAAGACGATCGACGATCAGAACTACTGCGGCAAGAAGGTGCTTGTCCGCTGCGATTTCAACGTCCCGATGAAGGACGGTGTCATCACCAACGAGAACCGCATCAACGCAGCACTGCCCACCATCCAGAAGCTGGTCAACGATGGCGCTAAGGTCATCCTGTGCAGCCATCTGGGCAAGCCCAAGAACGGCCCCGAGGCTAAGTTCAGCCTGGCTCCCGTTGCTGTGGCTCTGAGCGCAAAGCTGGGCAAGACCGTTGTGTTTGCTGACGACGACAACGTTGTGGGCGAGAACGCAAAGGCTGCTGTGGCTGCCATGAACAACGGCGACGTCGTTTTGCTGCAGAACACCCGTTTCCGCAAGGAAGAGACCAAGAACATGCCCGAGTTCAGCGAGGAGCTGGCTTCTCTGGCTGACGCTTATGTGGACGACGCCTTCGGCAGCTGCCACCGTGCACACTGCTCCACCGCAGGTGTCACCGACTACATCAAGGATACCGCTGTCGGCTACCTGATGGAGAAGGAAATCAAGTATCTGGGCAACGCCGTCAACGACCCCGTCCGTCCCTTCACCGCTATTCTGGGCGGCGCTAAGGTCGCTGATAAGCTGAACGTCATCTCCAACCTGCTGGAGAAGGTCGATACCCTGATCATCGGCGGCGGCATGGCTTACACCTTCGTCAAGGCTCAGGGCTACGAAGTGGGCAAGAGCCTGTGCGACGACACCAAGCTGGACTACTGCAAGGAAATGATGGCTAAGGCCAAGGAGAAGGGCGTCAAGCTGCTGCTGCCTGTGGATGCTGTCTGCATCAAGGACTTCCCCGATCCCATCGACGCTCCTGTGGACGTCACCGTGGTGCCTGTCACCGCTATCCCTGCTGACATGGAGGGCTGCGACATCGGCCCCGAGACCATGAAGCTGTTTGCTGACGCTGTCAAGGCTTCCAAGACCGTTGTCTGGAACGGCCCCATGGGCGTGTTCGAGAACCCCACTCTGGCAGCTGGTACTCTGGCTGTTGCCAAGGCTATGGCTGAGAGCGATGCTACCACCGTCATCGGCGGCGGCGACAGCGCAGCAGCTGTGCAGCAGATGGGTCTGGGCGACAAGATGACCCACATCTCCACCGGCGGCGGCGCTTCTCTGGAGTATCTGGAGGGCAAGGAGCTGCCCGGCATCGCAGTTATCCAGAACGCATAATTTTTCCGGCATCACAATGGGTGCGGCGGCATTTACGCCGCCGCATCTTTTCTTTTTGTGCAGGCAATTTGTAAATATTTACGAAGGTAAGGAGAAAATAACAATGGATAAGGCAAAGCGCAAGGCTATTATCGCTGGCAACTGGAAGATGAACAAGACCGCCTCCGAGGCTGCTGTTCTGGTGGACGAGCTGATCCCCGCTGTGAAGGACGCTACCTGCGAGGTGGTCATCTGCACCCCGTTTACCGATCTGGTCACCGCTGTGGCTAAGACCAAGGGCACCAACATCCATGTTGGCGCCGAGAACGTCCACTTTGAGAAGTCCGGTGCTTTCACCGGCGAGATCAGCGCCGATATGCTGGTGGATCTGGGCGTGGAGTACGTCATCGTCGGCCACTCTGAGCGCCGTCAGTACTTTGCAGAGACCGACCAGACCGTCAACAAGCGCGCGCTGGCTGCCCTGAACGCCGGCCTGAAGGTCATCCTGTGCGTGGGCGAGAGCCTGCAGCAGCGCGAGGAGGGCGTTACCGAGGAGCTGGTTCGTATGCAGACCAAGATCGCTCTGCGTGACGTGACCGCCGAGCAGATGGCAAACGTTGTCATCGCCTACGAGCCTGTCTGGGCCATCGGCACCGGCAAGACCGCTACCGCTGATCAGGCAGAGGAAGTCTGCGCTCAGATCCGCAAGGTGGTGGGCGAGCTGTACGGCGAGGCTGTGGCAGAGGCTACCACCGTGCAGTACGGCGGCAGCATGAACGCCAAGAACTGCGAGGAGCTGCTGAGCAAGAAGGACGTGGACGGCGGCCTGATCGGCGGCGCATCCCTGAAGGCTCCCGACTTTGCAGTCATCGTCAATGCAGCCACCAAGGGCTGAGCAACTGCCTTTTCTTAATTAGCTGTTTCAGCGCCCGGCTGCGCCGTTTTTTCAGCGCTGAGCCGGGCGCTGATCTGTTTTTACAGCAGCCGCTCGGGTGTTATGCACCCGCAGGCTGTACCCGCGGGCAGGGCGCTTAGCCTTGCCCGCAACGCGTGATAAATTCAAAGGAGATTCAATTTTATGGCAAAGAAACCTGTTCTTCTGTGCATCATGGATGGCTTCGGCTGGGTGCCGAACGAGACCTTCGGCAACGCCGTTGTGGCTGCCAAGACCCCCCATCTGGATGCTCTGATGGCAAAGTACCCCATGACTACCATCGATGCTTCCGGCATGGCTGTCGGTTTGCCCGACGGCCAGATGGGCAACTCCGAGGTCGGCCACACCAACATGGGCGCAGGCCGCATCGTGTACCAGCAGCTGACCCTCATCACCAAGTCCATCCATGACGGTGAGATGCTCAAGAACCCTGTGCTGGTCAAGAACATGAAGGCTGCTATTGAGGCCGGTAAGGCCATCCACCTGATGGGTCTGGTGGGCACCGGCGGCGTGCACAGCCATGCCGACCACTGGTTTGGCGTGCTGGAAATGGCAAAGCATCTGGGTGCAAAGGAAGTTTACCTGCACTGCATCACCGACGGCCGCGACACCGACCCCCACTCCGGCAAGGGTTTCCTTGCTGACCTGCAGGCCAAGCTGGATGAGCTGGGCGTGGGCAAGATCGCCAGCGTTTCCGGCCGTTACTACGCTATGGACCGTGATAACAACTGGGACCGCGAGGAGAAGGCCTACGCTGCCTTTGTCTACGGCGAGGGTGAGCATGCTGCCAACGCTGCCGAGGCCATCGAGGCTTCCTATGCTGCAGACAAGACCGATGAGTTTGTGCTGCCCTGCGTCACCTGCGAGGGTGGCCGTGTGCAGGATGGTGATACCGTTATCTTCATGAACTTCCGCCCCGACCGTGCCCGCCAGATGACCCGCATCTTCTGCGACGATGCCTTTACCGGCTTCGAGCGCCGCGGCGGCCGCAAGCAGGTGAACTACGTCTGCATGGCTGAGTACGATGCTACCATGCCCAACTGCGAGGTTGCTTATCCCCCGGTGGAGCTGAAGAACGTTCTGGGCGAGTATCTGTCTGCCCACGGCAAGACCCAGCTGCGCATTGCCGAGACCGAGAAGTACGCTCACGTCACCTTCTTCTTCAACGGCGGTGTGGAGGCTCCCTACGAGGGCGAGGACCGCTGCGTCATCCCCAGCCCCAAGGTTGCCACCTACGATCTGAAGCCCGAGATGAGCGCCCCTGAGGTCGCTGCCGAGTGCGTCAAGCGCATCGAGAGCGGCAAGTACGATGTGGTGATCCTGAACTTCGCAAACTGCGATATGGTCGGCCACACCGGCGTGTTCGATGCTGCTGTCAAGGCCGTTGAGGCTGTGGATACCTGCGTGGATCAGGTGGTCACTGCTGTGCTGAACGCCGGCGGCTGCGCTTTCATCACCGCTGACCACGGCAACGCCGAAAAGATGATGAACCCGGACGGCACCCCCTTCACCGCCCACACCACCAACGTTGTGCCCTTTGTGGCAGTTGGCTGCGGTGATGTGAAGCTGCGCGAGGGCGGCTGCCTGGCCGACATTGCACCCACCATGCTGCCCTATATCGGCCTGCCCGTTCCCGCCGAGATGACCGGCAAGAGCATCATCGTGGAGTGATGCCTGTGCGGCTGAGTGCATGAACAACTAGCATAGAAAAAGCGAGCCATCGTGCGGTTTTCCGCGCGGTGGCTCGCTTTTTGCATATAGTGTTTACTTTTTCAGGTGGCTGTCCCAGCCGCTGGAGGTGGTGGCCTGCTTATCGGGCGTGCACCACATGGCCTCTACGTCGTCCAGCGATTCCACTAGCTTCTGCCCCTCTTCCAGCGGCATACAGAACAGGGCGGTGGTCAGGCAGTCTGCCATGCCGGAGTCCGGGCACAGCACGGTGACGCCGTTGTAGTAGGCAGCGGGCCACAGGGTATCCGGGTCGATAATGTGATGATAGCGCTTGCCGTCCACCACAAAGTAGCGCTGGTAGTCACCGCTGGTCACCAGCGCAAGGTCGCTCATGTTGATGGGCGAGCCGAAGATGGAGTTGGTGTTGGTATACACCTCCGAGGCGTTCCACGGGTTCTCCACACCGCCTGTCCACTGGCTGCCGTCCGGCTTTGTGCCGATGGCGCGCAGGTTGCCGCCTACGCTCACCAGTGCGCTGGTCAGGCCCCGGGCTTCGGCGGCGCGGCAGACCATCTCCACGGCGTACCCTTTGCCCACACTGCCCACGTCCAGCGACATCTCCGGGTCGGACAGGTAGACCGTTTTGGCATCCTCGTCGATGACAAGGTCGTTGATATTGCAGTGCCGGGCAGCGGCTTCCAGCTCCTCCTGTGTGGGCAGGGTGTTGTCGGCGTCAGAGGCGTTCTGTTCGGCAGCTTCGCGGTAATCGTGCCAGATGCCCAGCACGCTGCCCATGGCAATGTTGATCTTGCCGCCGGTCAGTTCGTACATCTGCTGTGCCAGCTCCAGCATGGAGAGGATGCGATTATCTACCTGTACCGGGGCTTTGCCGGCGTTTTCGTTGATGGTCTTAACGTTCACAACGCCGTCGTAGTCGTTGTAGATATCGTAGAGCTGGTTGTAGACGATCAGATCCTGATGCAGCGCCTGCATCTGGGTGTTGAACGCTTCCTCGCTCTCGCAGTAGGCGATGACCTGCGTCACCGTGTCGAACACATCATAAAAGATGGTGGTGTACCGGGTCAGCTCCTTTTTGGGCTTGCAGCCGACCAGCAGGCCAAGGCTCAGCACTGCCGCCAGCAGTGCAGCGGTTATGCGGGTGATGCGGCTCTTCATACGGTCTGGCTCTCCTTTGCGGCGGTAAAGGCGGCGTGCTCCTCCTGCAAATGCGCCAGCAGGTCTGCAAACATCCAGTTGCGGTTTGCGGGGGTGACCACCGCCTTGAGCGGGATGGTCACCTGTGCCTGCCGCATCAGGTCCAGCAGGGTGTCCACGTCCTTATCACGGAAGTTTGCCAGCACCAGCGCCGGGGGATAGGCGCCCGGCTCCAGCACCAGTGTTCTGGGGGCTTTTACCTCCACCTCGCCCAGCAGCTGGGCAACGGTCTTGCCCGCATCGGCGGGGGAAACGAGCAGCAGCTTCATGCCAAAGGCGGGTGCCATGCCCTCCAGCTTGCCCCGGTCGGCGGGGGAAAGGTTCCAGCCCAGCGCCAGCGGCACTCCGGCGTTCTGGTTGCGTGCAATGTGTGCTTTCATCTTTAAAACCTCTTTCGGCAGCGTTTTTTCAAAATACACCATAGTATACCATAAAACCCGTGAAAAGAAAATGAAAACCCGCCGGTGCACAGAAATCGGGGGTATTTAAGGTAAAATGCTGCTTGCCTGCGCCCTCATCCGTCTGCTTGCTTCGCGCGCAGCCACCTTCCCCCGACCGGGGGAAGGCTTCCGGCAAAAAAAGGACTGCTGAACCCGGTCGGCACAGCAGTCCCTGCGTATAACAATATTCTTTCGGGCAGGCTCAGTTCATTTTTTTGCCGAAGAACTCCACCTCTTTGCCGATGAACTGCATCAGCGCATCGAACTGATCCGGGGTCAGGCTCTGTGCGCCGTCGCACTTGGCCTTGGCGGGGTTGTTGTGCACCTCGATCATCAGACCGTCGGCACCAGCGGCGACCGCAGCTTTCGCCAGCTCCGGCACCATCCATGCGTGGCCGCAGGCGTGGCTGGGGTCCACCACCACCGGCAGGTGGGTCATCTTGTGCAGCATGACCACACCGGCAAGATCCAGCGTGTTGCGCATACTGGTCTCAAAGGTGCGGATGCCGCGCTCGCACAGGATGACGTTCTCGTTGCCCTCTGCCATGATGTACTCGGCGCTCATCACGAACTCTTCCAGCGTGTTGGCAAGGCCGCGCTTGAGCAGCACCGGCTTTTTCTGGCGGCCAACAGCCTTGAGCAGCTCAAAGTTCTGCATATTGCGGGCACCCACCTGGATCAGGTCCACGTTTTCAAACAGTGGCAGGTGCTCGGTGTTCATGATCTCAGTCACAATGGGCGAACCGGTGGCGCGGCGCGCCAGCTTGAGCAGATCCAGACCCTCGCTGCGCATACCCTGAAAGGAGTAGGGGGAGGTGCGAGGCTTGAAGGCACCGCCGCGCAGCAGGGAAGCGCCTGCCGCCTTTACCCGCTGGGCGCAGTAGGTGATCTGCTCCTCGCTTTCAATGCTGCACGGCCCGGCGATGACCGCAAAGTTGCCGCCGCCGATCTTGACACCCTCTACGTCGATAACGCTGTCGTCCGGGTGGAATTTGCGGTTGGCTTTTTTGTAGGGCTCGGACACGCGGCGGCAGGTCTCCACCACCGGATTTGCCAGCACCCAGCTTTCCGCAATGGCCTTGGTGTCGCCGATCAGACCCAGAATATGGGTGTCGCTGCCCTTGGAATCGTTGATCTGCAGCCCCATATCTTCCAGCTCGTGGCAGAACTCGCGCACCTGTACGTCGGGTGCATCCTGTTTGAGTACGATGATCATAGTATTTTGTCTCCTTTGCCTTTTTCTATCCTGTGAAACGGCGAGGGAGACCGGCTCCTTTGCCGCAGCTTGCAGTGTCAAACTTCAGTGCTCTGAAGTGTGTGACGCTATGATATCACTTCACGAAACTGAAGTCAAGAGAAATTTTGAATTTTTTCCGAAAAAGTGGTAGAATAGAAACAGAGCAAATGTAAAAGAGGGAATAACAATGGGAAAAGAAGCTAAAACCAACGCAATGCGCATTCTGGAACGGGAAAAGGTGGCCTATACCGCCCACGAGTACCCCCACGAGGAGGGGGTGGCTGTGGACGGCGTGACCGTAGCCGCCAGCATAGGCGAGGACCCCGCCTGCGTTTACAAGACGCTGGTAACGCAGGGTAGCAGCAAAAACTATTTTGTGTTCGTCATTCCGGTGGCGGCAGAGCTGGACTTAAAGGCCGCAGCCCGCAGCGTGGGCGAAAAGAGTGTGGCAATGATCCATGTGGCGGATATCAATAAGGTGACCGGCTATGTGCGGGGCGGCTGCAGCCCGGTGGGCATGAAAAAGCAGTACCGCACCGTCTTTGACGAAAGCGTGCTGACCCAGCAGAAGGTCTACGTTTCCGGCGGGCGCATCGGCACGCAGGTGTGCTGCGCCCCGGCGGATCTGATCCGCGCTGCACGCGCCGCCACCGCAAAGATCATTTTTTAAAAATCCGGCGCGATATCTGGGATACATCAACACAGCCTTTACATAAAATATACCTGCCGCATAAGTCATACTTAAAAAGAAAAAGGATGGCGAAACTGCACAAAACTTTCGAAAGTTTTTTGACGGCATGGGAACACAAGGGAGAATTTGCCCAAACGCTCTTTGCAAAGCGGTTTTTTTGCCGTAAACTGTATCTAGTACAGGGACGATGCCCCAAAAAACGGGCTTGCATCGCCGCCTGAAAAAACGCTTGCACAGGAAACTGCGGAGGGAAACTTCAATGATGCTGCTGGTGCCGGGTCGCATGGAATGGGGTCACATTCACTGCAATCAGGGGCATGGTGCAACCTTGTGCAAAATGCGCGGACAGAAAAACTGGAAATAAAGGCCGTGGTACAGGTGTACCGCAGCCTTTTTTGTTTGTCGGTCTTGTTGGACAGTTGAGAAAGAGAGGCTTTGGAAAATGGTTCGTAAAGTGGCAGTGATCATGGGTTCGGACAGCGATTGGCCGGTGGTCAAGGGGGCCTGTGCCCAGCTGAAAGCACTGGATATCCCCTTTGAGGCGCACATCCTTTCGGCACACCGCACCCCCGCCGAGGCAGCAGCCTTTGCAAAAAGCGCAAAGGCCAACGGCTTTGGCGTTATCCTGTGCGCGGCAGGCATGGCAGCACATCTGGCAGGTGCTTTTGCCGCCAACACCACCCTGCCGGTCATCGGCATCCCCATGAAGGGCGGCGCGATGGATGGCTTGGACGCTCTGCTGGCTACCGTGCAGATGCCCAGCGGCATCCCGGTGGCAACGGTGGCACTGAACGGTGCCAAGAACGCCGCATGGCTGGCTGCTGAAATTCTGGCACTGAGCGATGACGCACTGGCTGAAAAGCTGGAGGCTGAGCGCGTAGCCATGGCACAGCAGATCGCAGCAAAGGAAGAAAAGCTGCAGAACGAACTGAACGAGCTGTAAAGGAGAACTAATGTCTGATTTTGCATATCCGCTGCATGAGGAGTGCGGCGTTTTCGGCATCTACGACCGTGCCGGTACCGAGGATGTGGCCGCAGCGGCTTATTCAGCCCTGTATGCGTTGCAGCACCGCGGGCAGGAGAGCTGCGGCATCGCCGTCAACGATGACGGCGTGATCACCGGCCACCGGGATCTGGGTCTTGTGAACGAGGTGTTCACCCCGGAGGTGCTGGCAAGCCTGTCCACTACCACGGCACACATGGCCACCGGCCATGTGCGCTACGCCACCGCCGGCACCCGCGTCCGCGCCAACGCCCAGCCCATGATCGTCCGGCATGGCCGCGGCACCATGGCGCTGTGCCACAACGGCAACTTGACCAACGCCGTGGAGCTGCGCCGCCAGCTGGAAAACGAGGGCGCCATCTTCCACGGCTCCTCGGATACCGAGGTCATCTGCTACCTCATCACCCGCAACCGTCTGCGCATGGGCAGCATCGAGACTGCCATCAGCAAGACCATGGACGTGCTGGAGGGCGCATACAGCCTTGTGATCATGTCTGCCACCAAGCTCATTGCGGTGCGCGACCCCCGGGGCTATCGTCCCCTGTGCATCGGCACCCTGCCCGGCGGCGGCTACGTCTTTGCCAGCGAAAGCTGCGCACTGGATGCCGTCGGCGCCGCCCTGCTGCGGGACGTGGAGCCCGGCGAGATCGTAGTGGTGGATACCAAGACCGGCGAACTGCGCAGCATCAAGGATCACTGCGGCCGCCCGGACACCCAGATGTGCGTGTTTGAGTTCATCTACTTCGCCCGCCCGGACAGCGTCATCGAGGGCAGCTCGGTGCACGAGGCCCGCAAGCAGGCAGGCCGCTTCCTTGCACAGGAGCACCCCGTGGAGGCCGATGTGGTCATCGGCGTGCCGGATTCCGGCCTGGATGCAGCACTGGGCTACTCGCAGGAGAGCGGCATCCCCTACGGCATCGGCTTTATCAAAAACAAATACATCGGCCGCACCTTCATTCAGGGCAGCCAGAAGCAGCGCGAGAACAGTGTGCGCATCAAGCTGAACGTGGTGTCCAGCACCGTCAAGGGCAAGCGCGTGGTGCTGGTGGATGACTCCATCGTGCGCGGCACCACCTCTGCCCGCATCATCAAGCTGCTGCGGGATGCCGGTGCTGCCGAGGTGCACTTTATGGTATCTGCGCCTCCCTTCAAGTATCCGTGCTACTTTGGCACCGATATCCCGGACCAGAAGCTGCTGGTGGCTACCGGCCGCACGCTGGAGCAGATCAACGAGGTCATCGGTGCCGATACGCTGGGCTATTTGTCCAACGAGCACGTTGTCCAGCTTGCCAAAAACGCAAAATGCGGTTTCTGCACCGCCTGCTTTACCGGCGAGTATGCCGTAGAGCCGGAAAGTGTGCTTTCTACCGATATTCACGACCGTCACCTGAACGACCGTCCCAAGGACGCCAAAAAGTTAGGAGAGTAAGAACATGGAAAAGAGCTATTCTGAAAGCTACGCCGCAGCAGGCGTGGACATTACCGCCGGTTACCGCTCTGTGGAGCTGATGAAGCAGTATGTCGCCCGTACCATGAACGAGCACTGCATCGGCGGCTTGGGCGGCTTTGGCGGCCTGTTTGAGCTGGACTGCACCGGTTACAAGCACCCGGTGCTGATCTCCGGCACCGATGGTGTGGGCACCAAGCTGAAGGTGGCCATGATCATGGATAAGCACGATACCATCGGCATCGACTGCGTGGCCATGTGCGTCAACGACGTCATCTGCGCCGGTGCAAAGCCGCTGGTGTTCCTCGATTATATTGCCTGCGGCCGCAACGTGCCGGAAAAGATCGCTAACATCGTCAAGGGCGTGGCCGAGGGCTGCGTGCAGGCCGATTGTGCTCTGGTGGGCGGCGAGACTGCCGAGCATCCGGGCATGATGCCGGAGGACGAGTACGATCTGGCCGGCTTTACCGTGGGCGTTGTGGACAAGGAAAAGATCCTGAGCAACGAGACCATGGCAGCCGGTGACGTGATCCTCGCCCTGCCCTCCACCGGTGTGCACTCCAACGGCTTCTCTCTGGTGCGCAAGGTGTTCAACATCGACGCCGACCCCGATGTGCTGTTCTCCACCCCCGCCGAGCTGGGCGGCAAGACCCTTGGCGAGGCGCTGCTGGCTCCCACCAAGATCTACGTCAAGCCCGTGCTGAAGGTGCTGGAAGAGGTGCAGGTCAAGGGCATCTCCCACATCACCGGCGGCGGTTTCTACGAGAATATCCCCCGCAGCCTGAAAAAGGGCTGCTGCGCCCGCATCAACAAGGCAGATGTGCGCACCCCGGCGCTGTTCCACCTGATGCAGAAGGTGGGCGGCATCTCCGAGCACGATATGTTCAACACCTTCAACATGGGCGTGGGCATGGTGCTCACCGTGCCCGCCGAGCAGGCTGATAAGGCACTGGAGATCCTGCACGCCAACGGCGAGCCGGAGGCTTACCGTCTGGGCGTCATCGCAGAAGGTGAGGGCGTGGAGCTGTGCTGAACATTGCCGTGTTAGTGTCCGGCGGCGGCACCAATCTGCAGGCGCTGCTGGATAGCGAGGCCCGGGGCGAGAACCCCAATGGTAAAATTACGCTGGTAGTGGCCTCCAAGCCCGGCGTCTACGCGCTGGAACGCGCCGCAAAGGCGGGCGTAGAGGGCTGCGTGGTGCGCCGCAAGGACTACGCCGCCAGCGAGGAATTTGACGCTGCGCTGCTGGAAACGCTGCGGGCGCACAAGATCGATCTGGTGGTGCTGGCGGGCTTTCTGTCCGTGCTGGGCCCCAGTGTCATCGCAGCCTATCCGCGCCGCATCCTGAACGTGCACCCCGCGCTGATCCCCTCCTTCTGCGGGCCGGGAATGTACGGCCTGCGTCCCCATGAGGCCGCACTGGCTCGTGGCTGCAAGGTGACCGGCGCCACCGTCCACTTTGTCAACGAGGAGTGCGACGGCGGGCCTATCCTGCTGCAGAAGGCCGTGGACATCCTGCCCGGCGACACCCCCGAGGTGCTGCAAAAACGGGTGATGGAGCAGGCGGAATGGAAGCTGCTGCCCAAGGCGGTGGCTATGATCTGCAACGGTGAAGTGGAGTAAAAACTCCTTCTGTCACGCCTGACGGCGTGCCACCTCTCTCAAGGAGGGAGGCTTAAGGCCCCCTCCCCGAGGGGGCTGTCGCCGCAGGCGACTGGGGGAGTTCCGTAAATAGGAGAACAACAATGGAAAAGATCAACCTGAACGAGTATCTGGCCTCCAACGAGTACCCCGGCCGCGGCATTGCTGTGGCAATGGCTCCGGACGGACGGCAGATGTTTATCGGCTACTTTATCATGGGACGCAGCGAGAACAGCCGCAACCGCGTGTTTGACCCCGTGCCCGAGCGCGGCGGCATCTGCACCGTGGCGGCAGACCCTGCAAAGCTGGAGGACCCCAGCCTGATCATTTATAACCCGGTGCTGACCCTTGGCAAGACTCATATCGTGACCAACGGCGACCAGACCGATACCATCTACGACCTGATGAGTCAGGGCAAGAGTTTTGCCGATGCCCTGCGCACCCGCACCTTTGAGCCGGACTGCCCCAACTACACCCCCCGCATCTCCGCGGTGGTGTATGCCGACGGCAGCTACCAGATGAGCATCCTCAAGTCTGCCGACGGCAACGGCGACAGCGTGCAGCGCTATTTCTTTGATTATCCCCAGCCCGTTGCAGGTGAGGGCCACTTCATCAGCACCTACAAGCACAACGGCAACCCCATCCCCAGCTTTGAGGGCGAGCCGCTGCGCTTTGCCTGCCCGCGCACCATTGGCGATTTTGCCCACGATATGTGGAGCAGCCTGAATCTGGACAACAAGGTGAGCCTGTTTGCCCGGGTCATCGATCTGGACACCGGCGAGAGCGGCGATATGATCTTTAATAAATATGATCCGGTGTGCAGCGACCTTGACGACCCCGAGGAGCCGGAACTGCTGCCCGAGGAGCTGGAACTGCTCAAAAAGCTTGACGCCGAGGAAGAATAAGAGTAAACCTTAGGATATAAGGAGGATGCACCAATGAATGAACTCGCACTGAAGTACGGCTGCAACCCCAACCAGAAGCCCAGCCGCATTTATATGGAAGATGGCTCCGACCTGCCCGTTACCGTGTTGAACGGCAAGCCCGGCTACATCAACTTTCTGGATGCCCTCAACTCCATCCAGCTGGTCAAGGAACTGAAAACCGCCTGCGGTCTGCCCGCAGCGGCCTCCTTCAAGCACGTTTCCCCGGCGGGCGCAGCACTGGGTCTGCCCCTGACCGAGGTGGAGCGCCGGATGTACCACATTGCCCCGGAGACCGCGCTCTCCCCGCTGGCCTGTGCTTATGCCCGCGCCCGCGGCGCAGACCGGATGTCCTCCTTCGGCGACTGGATCGCCCTGTCCGACATCTGTGATGTGCCCACCGCAAAGCTGATTCAGCACGAGGTGTCCGACGGCATCATCGCCCCGGGCTACGAGCCGGAGGCGCTGGCCATCCTGTCTAGCAAAAAGAAGGGCAACTACAACGTGGTCGCCATCGACCCCGCCTATCAGCCCGCCCCCATCGAGCACAAGCAGGTGTACGGCATCACCTTCGAGCAGGGCCGCAACGAGCTGGTCATCAACGCCGACACCATGCTGAACAACTGGGTCACCGAGAATAAGAGTGTGACCGAGGAGCAGAAGCGCGACCTCATCATTGCTCTCATCACCCTGAAGTACACCCAGTCCAACAGCGTGTGCTACACCTATAATGGTCAGACCATCGGTGTGGGTGCCGGCCAGCAGAGCCGCATCCACTGCACCCGTCTGGCCGGTCAGAAGGCCGACAACTGGCAGCTGCGCCACATGGACAAGGTGCTGAACCTGCCCTTCCGTGACGATGTGGCAAAGCCCAACCGCGACAACGCTATTGATGTTTACATCGGCGATACCCCGGAGGATGTCATCGGTGATGACGTCTGGGCAGAGACCTTCACCCGTCAGCCCGAGCCGCTGACCGCCGAGGAAAAGAAGGCTTACCTCAGCAAGGTGACCGGTGTCTGCCTTGGTTCGGACGCTTTCTTCCCCTTCGGTGACAACATCGAGCGCGCCCGCCGCTCCGGCGTGACCGCCATCGTGCAGCCCGGCGGCTCCATCCGCGACCAGCAGGTCATTGACACCTGCAACAAGTACGGCATCGCCATGGCCTTCTGCGGCCTGCGGCTGTTCCATCACTAAGGAAAAGGAACGAACCCTCTCAGTCGCCTGACGGTGCCAGCTCCCCCGAGGGGGGAGCTTTATGCGGGAAAACAGGCAGAAATGCTTCTTCCGTTGGACGCGGCTCCTGCCGTCAGCGGAAAAAGCGCCCCTTTTCGGGGGAGCTGGCATTGCGCAGCAATGACTGAGAGGGTCATTCAAAAACGGGAAGGTGAATGATATGGCTGAAAAAATCTTGGTAGTGGGCGGCGGTGGCCGCGAGCACGCCATCATCAAGGCACTGAAAAAGAGCCCCGACTGCGGCGAGATCTGGTGCGCACCGGGCAACGGCGGCATCAGCTATGACGCTAAGTGCAAAAACATCAAGGCCACCGATGTGGATACCATGGTGGGCTTTGCAGTGGAAGAAAAGTTCGATTACGTTGTGGTGGCACAGGACGACCCCCTTGCACTGGGCATGGTGGACGCGCTGGCAAAGGTGGGTATCCCCGCCTTTGGCCCGGACAAGGCCGCTGCCCGCATCGAGGCTTCCAAGGTGTTCTCCAAGGACCTGATGAAGAAATACGGCATCCCCACCGCAAAGTACGAGACTTTCGATGATCCCGCAAAGGTCATGGACTACATCCGCGCCGAGGGCAAGTACCCGGTGGTTATCAAGGCAGACGGCCTTGCGCTGGGCAAGGGCGTGCTCATCTGCGAAAATGAGCAGCAGGCCGTTGATGGCGTCAAGGAGATCATGCTGGACAAAAAGTTCGGCGCATCCGGCAACCATGTGGTGGTGGAAGAGTTCCTCACCGGGCCGGAGGTCAGCGTGCTGAGCTTTACGGACGGCAAGGTGGTCAAGCCCATGGTCTCCAGCATGGACCATAAGCGCGCCAACGACCATGACACCGGCCTGAATACCGGCGGCATGGGCACCATCGCCCCCAACCCCTACTACACCCCGGAGGTGGCTGCGGAGTGCATGGAAAAGATCTTCCTGCCCACCATCCACGCCATGAACGCCGAGGGCTGCCCCTTCAAGGGCTGCCTGTACTTCGGCCTCATGCTCACCCCGGACGGCCCCAAGGTCATCGAGTATAACTGCCGCTTCGGCGACCCCGAAACGCAGGTGGTGCTGCCATTGCTGGAAAGCGACCTGCTGCACATTATGCAGGCCTGCACCGACGGCACGCTGGCAGAGCAGGAGGTCAAGTTCTCCGATGGTGCTGCGGCCTGTGTGATTCTGGCCTCCGGCGGCTACCCCGTGGCCTATGAGAAGGGCAAGCCCATCTCCGGCCTTGTGGACGGCCAGCTGCCCGATGAGGAGAACGTGACGGTGTACCACTCCGGCACTGCCATCACCGAGGACGGCCAGCTGGTGACCAACGGTGGCCGCGTGCTGGGCGTTACCGCCACCGGCCCGCGCCTGACCAACGCCCTGAGCCACGCCTATGAAGCAGCCGAAAAGATCAGCTTTGAAAAGCTGCATAAGCGCAGCGATATCGGCCTGCGTGCCCTGAAAGCGCTGGCAGAGAAGCAGTAAGAAAGAAAACCCTCTCAGTCGCCTGACGGCGACAGCTCCCCCGAGGGGGGAGCTTTATGCGAGAAAATGGATGAGCCTATACTTTCCATCGAACGCAGTCCTTTCCGTCAGCAAAAAAGCTCCCCCTTTCGGGGGAGCTGGCACGGCGTAAGCCGTGACTGAGAGGGTCGGTTCAAAGAATACAAAGGGGGAACCTACCCAATGGTCTATCGTATTTATGTGGAAAAAAAGCCCGGCTTTGATGTCGAGGCAAACGGTCTGAAAAACGAACTCACCAGCCTGCTGGGCATCAAGGACCTGACCGGTCTGCGCCTGCTGAACCGCTACGATGTGGAAGGCATCGACGAAGCACTGTTCAACCAGTGCGTCAGCACCGTGTTCAGCGAGCCGCCGGTGGATAACACCTACGCAGAGCTGCCCGCTGCCGAGGGCGTGTCCTTCGCGGTGGAGTATCTGCCCGGTCAGTTCGACCAGCGCGCAGCCTCTGCTGCCGAGTGCATCCAGCTCATCAGTCAGGGCGAGCGCCCGCTGGTGCGCTCTGCCCGCGTCTATCTGCTGGAGGGTGCTCTGACCCCCGAGCAGGTGGCCGAGATCAAAAAGTATGTCATCAACCCTGTGGAAGCCCGCGAGGCTTCTCTGGAGACCAAGGACACCCTGAAGATGGATTACCCCGTGCCCGCTGCCGTGGCAGTGCTGGAGGGCTTCAACCAGCTGGACGAGGCAGGTCTTGCCAAGTTCATCGAGGAAAAGGGTCTGGCCATGGATCTGGGCGACATCAAGTTCTGTCAGGAGTACTTCCGCTCCGAGCAGCGCGACCCCACCATCACCGAGATCAAGATGATCGACACCTACTGGTCTGATCACTGCCGCCACACCACCTTCGGCACCATTCTGGACGATGTGCAGATCGACGATGCTGTGGTGCAGGAGGCCTTTGACCGCTACATGGCGATGCGCACCGAGCTGGGCCGTGAGAACAAGCCCCGCTGCATGATGGACCTTGCTACCATTGGTGCCAAGGAGCTGAAGAAGCAGGGTATCCTGAAGAATCTGGACGAGTCTGAGGAGATCAATGCCTGCACCGTCAAGATCAAGTGCGACGTCAACGGCAAGGACGAGGACTGGCTGTTCCTGTTCAAGAACGAGACCCACAACCACCCCACCGAGATTGAGCCCTTCGGCGGCGCTGCTACCTGCATCGGCGGTGCCATCCGCGACCCGCTGTCCGGCCGCAGCTACGTCTATCAGGCGATGCGCGTCACCGGCGCAGGCGACCCGCTCAAGCCGGTCAGCGAGACCATGCCCGGCAAGCTGCCCCAGCGCAAGCTGGTCACCACCGCAGCCGCCGGTTACTCCTCCTACGGCAACCAGATCGGTCTGGCTACCGGTCAGGTGGACGAGATCTACCACCCCGGTTATGTGGCAAAGCGCATGGAGATCGGCGCTGTTGTGGGTGCTACCCCTGCCTCCCACGTCCGCCGCGAGTGCCCCGCTCCCGGCGATGTGATCGTGCTGTTGGGTGGCCGCACCGGTCGTGACGGCATCGGCGGCGCTACCGGCTCCTCCAAGGCACACAAGCTGGACAGCCTTGAGCACTGCGGTGCCGAGGTGCAGAAGGGCAATGCGCCCATCGAGCGCAAGCTGCAGCGCCTGTTCCGCCGCGAGGACGCCTGCAAGATGATCAAGCGCTGCAACGACTTTGGTGCCGGCGGCGTTTCTGTTGCCATCGGCGAACTGGCCGACGGCCTGTATATCGATCTGAACAAGGTCACCAAGAAGTACGAGGGTCTGGATGGCACAGAACTGGCCATCAGCGAGAGCCAGGAGCGTATGGCTGTGGCCCTTGCCCCGGAGGATGTGGACAAGTTCATCGCCATTGCCACCGAGGAGAACCTCGAGGCTACCCCTGTGGCCAAGGTCACCGAGGAAAAGCGCCTGAACATGGTGTGGAACGGCGTTTCCATCGTGAACATCAGCCGTGAGTTTTTGAACTCCAACGGTGCAGAAAAGCACCAGAACGTCCATGTGGAAAAGGGCAGCGTCTGGCAGCCCCAGTGGGCCGGCCTGACCTTCAGCCAGAAGATGAAGTCCATGGTGGGCGATCTGAACGTCTGCAGCAAGAAGGGCCTTTCCGAGCGGTTCGACTCCACCATCGGTGCAGCCACCGTGCTCATGCCCTTTGGCGGTGCATACCAGCTGACCCCCCAGAATGCCATGGTAGCAAAGCTGCCGGTGGACGGCGAGACCTCCACTTGCTCCGGCATGGCATGGGGCTATAACCCCTATCTGATGAGCGCCAACCAGTATGTGGGTGCACGGATGGCTGTTATTGAGAGCGTGACCAAGCTGGTAGCCACCGGCTTCCGCTACGAGGACGCTTACCTGACCTTCCAGGAGTACTTCGAGCGTCTGGGCAACAAGCCCGAGCGCTGGGGCAAGCCGCTGGCTGCCCTGCTGGGCGCACTGGATGCACAGATCGGTCTGGGCATTGCCTCCATCGGCGGCAAGGACAGTATGTCCGGCTCCTTTGAGCAGCTGGATGTGCCTCCTACGCTGGTGTCCTTTGCCACTGCCATCGGCAAGGCAAGCCGCGTAGTCTCCACCGAGTTCAAGAAGCCTGAGAGCACCGTGGTGCTCGTGCGTCCCATCATCGACCCGGAGACCGGCTGCCCCAACTTCTTCTCCCTGAAGGCCAACTACAAGATCGTGGAGAACATGATCGAGGAGGGCATGGTCGCCTCTGCCTGCTCTGTGGGCTACGGCGGCATTGCCGAGGCACTGTTCAAGATGGGTCTGGGCAACCGCATTGGCTTCAAGATGCGTGCGGACATGACCACCCACCAGATGTTCGAGCCCATGTACGGCTCCATCATTCTGGAAATGGTGTCTGATTCTCCCGCCGGTATGCTGCTGGGCGAGACCACCAAGGAGTACACCTTTGAATCCTGCGGCGAAAAGCTGGATATGGCCGAGCTGCAGGAGATTTGGGAGAGCAAGCTGGAGCCTGTGTATCCCTACCGCAAGGCCGGCCCCACCGTGGAGAAGATCAACGGCAGCCTGACCGCTCCCGCCGCACCCAAGATCGGTGTGGCAAAGCCCAAGGTCATCATCCCGGTGTTCCCCGGTACCAACTGCGAGTACGACACCGCTAAGGCCTTTGCCCGCGCCGGTGCCGACCCCGAAATTCTGGTGGTGCGCAACCTGACCCCCGCCGACGTCGCCGAGAGCTGCGAGGCGCTGGTCAAGGCCATTGACGCAAGCCAGATCGTCATGCTGCCCGGCGGCTTCTCCGGCGGCGACGAGCCGGACGGCAGCGCCAAGTTCATCGCCTCCTTCTTCCGCAACCCTGCGGTCACCGAGGCTGTGCGCCGTCTGCTGCAGCAGCGCGACGGCCTGATGCTGGGCATCTGCAACGGCTTCCAGGCTTTGATCAAGCTGGGTCTTGTGCCCTACGGCGATATCCGCCCCATCACCGCCTGCGACCCCACCCTGACCTTCAACACCATCGGCCGTCACCAGAGCATGCTGGTGCACACCCGCGTGGCCTCCACCGGCAGCCCGTGGCTCAGCAAGTGCGAGGTGGGTGAGATGCACACCATCGCCATCAGCCACGGCGAGGGCCGCTTTGTTGCTCCGCAGGAGGTGCTGGACACCATGCTGCGCAACGGTCAGGTTGCTACCCAGTATGTGGATCTGACCGGCGTGCCCACCATGGATCAGAGCTTCAACCCCAACGGCTCTGTGCTGGCTATCGAGGGCATCACCAGCCCGGACGGTCGCGTGTTCGGCAAGATGGGTCACTCGGAGCGCAGCGGCGAGTACCTGTACAAGAACGTCACCGGCGATAAATACCAGCCGATCTTTGAGGGCGGCGTGGACTATTTCAAGGTTTGATGGTAGAATAAATAAGCAAAAGGGTGTCTGCCTATATAGGCAGCGCTTTCAACCGCCAATGCAGCGCTGGTAAAGCCTTCCCCCGGACGGGGGAAGGTGGCGCGCAAGCGCCGGATGAGGGCGCACCGCAGGCAGCTGTTGCCCTTGAGTTCCGTCAGATCATAGGAGGAAACAACCAATGTCACAGCATGATCGCTATATCAGCCCTTTTTCCACCCGCTACGCTTCCGATGAGATGCAGTACATCTTCTCGGACGACAACAAGTTCCGCACATGGCGGCGGCTGTGGGTGGCGCTGGCTCGTGCCGAGATGGAACAGGGCCTGACCAACATCACCCCGGACATGGTGGCCGAGCTGGAAGCCCATGTGGACGATATCAACTACGAAGTGGCCATCGAGCGGGAAAAGCTGGTGCGTCATGACGTTATGAGCCACGTCTACGCCTACGGTCAGCAGTGCCCCAAGGCAGCAGGTATCATCCATCTGGGTGCCACCAGCTGCTATGTGGGCGACAACACCGACATCATCGTGATGCGGCAGGGCCTTGAGCTGGTGCGCAAAAAGCTGGTGGGTGTTCTGGCAAAGCTGGCACACTTCGCCAAGGAGTACAAGGATATGCCCTGCATGGCCTACACCCACTGCCAGCCCGCACAGCCCACCACCGTGGGCAAGCGCGCTACCCTGTGGGCCAACGAGCTGGTGATGGATCTGGCCGAGATCGACCATCGCTTGGCAACCTTGCAGCTGCGCGGCGTTAAGGGCACCACCGGCACGCAGGCTTCCTTTATGGAGCTGTTCAAGGGCGATGCCGACAAGATCCGCGCTGTGGACGCTTCCATTGCAAAGGAAATGGGCTTTGACCCCAAGGCTGTTGTGCCGGTGTCCGGCCAGACTTACAGCCGCAAGGTGGATGCCTTCATCCTGAACGCACTGGCCGGTATTGGTCAGAGCTGCATGAAGTTTGCCACCGACCTGCGCCTGCTGGCGAACTTCAAGGAGATGGAGGAGCCCTTTGAGAAGAACCAGATCGGTTCTTCCGCTATGCCCTATAAGCGCAACCCCATGCGCTGCGAGCGCATCTGCGCCCTTGCCCGCTACCTGATGGTGGATGTGCTGAACCCCAGCTTTACCACCGGCACCCAGTGGTTTGAACGCACGCTGGACGACAGCGCCAACAAGCGCGTGGCCATGGCCGAGGGCTTCCTTGCCACCGATGCCATCCTGAACATCATGCTCAACGTCACCGATGGTCTGGTGGTGTACCCCAAGGTGGTGCGCAGCCGCCTGATGGCCGAGCTGCCCTTCATGGCCAGCGAGAACATCATGATGCAGGCTGTGGAAAAGGGCGGCAACCGTCAGGAGCTGCACGAGCGCCTGCGCCAGCACGCCATCGCCGCCGGTAAGCAGGTCAAGGAAGAGGGCCTGCCCAACGATATGGTGGACCGCATTGCCGCAGACCCGGCCTTTGGCCTGACCCGCGAGGAGATCGTGGCAGGGCTTGTGCCGGAGAACTTTGTGGGCCGTGCACCCCAGCAGGTGGAGGAGTTCATTGCCAACGTCCTGCAGCCCATTTTCGATGCTGACCCCGAGGATGTGGAGCAGCACGCCTCCCTAAGCGTCTGATGACAGTATAAATTGCAAAAAGGAGAAGCCTGCGGGCTTCTCCTTTTTTGCGTTTGTGCCTTGCACGATTTTGTCTGTCATGTTACACTGAGGGCATCATCAACAAAGGAGAACCGCTTATGCGTTTGGATAAATATCTGGCCGAGACTGCCCAGTGCACCCGCAGCGAGGCCAAAACCATGCTGGCAAAGGGGCGCGTGCAGGTAAACGGCGCGGTGTGCAAAAAAGGGGACACCCAGCTGAAATGTACCGACACCGTGGCGGTGGACGGCGCACCGCTGCGCTATCAGAAGTTCGTCTACCTCATGCTCAATAAGCCCGAGGGGGTGGTGAGCGCCTCCACAGACAAGCGGGACACCACCGTGGTAGATCTGGTAGGGGATGCCTACCCCCGGCGGGAGCTGTTCCCGGCCGGGCGGCTGGATAAGACCAGCACCGGCTTTGTGCTGCTGACCGATGACGGCGGCTTTGCCCACGATATCCTGTCCCCCCGGCACCATGTTTCCAAGACCTACACCGTGACCATAGACACGCCCCTCACGCAGGAGATGTGCACCGGCTTTGCAGCGGGGGTCACGCTGGCGGACGGCACCGCTCTTTCGCCCGCCGAGGTGACCGCACTTTCCCCAGATGGGTGCACCGTGCGGGTAGTGCTGCGGCAGGGGGTGTACCATCAGATCAAACGGATGTTCGGCGTGTACGGTGCCGGGGTGAATGCTTTGCACCGGGAGGCCATTGGCGGCCTTGCACTGGATGCACAGCTTGCGCCGGGGCAGTGGCGGGAGCTTTCTGACGAAGAGGTGGCAAAAATTACCAGATAAAATGCTGCGCTTTTCACGCGGTTTTCAAAAATGTATCACATTTTATCGGTAAAATAACGGTAAGAACCACGCAAAAAGGCGCTTTTTTGGCAAAAAATGGCCCCGAAAGATAATTTCAACAAGAAAGAATTATTTTTTTTGTTGAAATCTGTTGCAAAAGTAAATTCTTTTGTGTAAAATATAGATTGTAATGCGGCTAAATTGTTTAAAATCACAACCCATGCCGCCGCGGCTTGCACAAACGAGGAAAAGGGGTATCCATTTATGGCCAATAGAGTATTTCAAAGCGTGATCTACCAGATGAAGGACGCGATCAATCGGGTGGTCGGCGTTGTGGATGAGACCGGCGCTGTCATTTCCTGCTCGGAGCTGAACCTGATCGGCGAGGTGCGCGAGGGCTATATGGCCGAGCGCCTGAACGCAGGCGACCGCTTTGTGCGCGACGGCTATACTTACCAGCAGTTCTCCAACGCCAAGCATAACGATTATGCCGTGTTCGTGGAGGGTGCCGATGAGACTGCAGGGCAGTTTGCCGGTGTGCTGGCTATCAGCCTGCAGAGCATCAAGCAGTACCACGACGAAAAGTTCGACAAGTCCAACTTTATCAAGAACGTGGTGCTGGACAACATCCTGCCCGGCGATATCTACGCCAAGGCACGGGAGCTGCACTTTGCCACCGATGTTTCCCGTGTGGTATTCATCGTGCGGGTGATCAGCGGCGGCGATATCTCTGCCTACGATGTGGTCAGCAGCCTGTTCCCCGATAAGCAGAAGGACTTTGTGTTCAATATCAGCGAGACCGATACCGTGCTGGTCAAAGAGATCCGCAAGGGCATCGACCGCACCGATATGGAAAAGCTGGCTGCCAGCATCGTGGATACCCTCTCCGGCGAGCACTACATCAAGGCCGTGGTTGGCATTGGTACCCCCATTGCCAACGTGAAGGATCTGGCTACCTCCTTTAAGGAAGCCCAGATCGCCATGGAAGTGAGCAAGGTGTTCGATACCGAAAAGCAGATCATCCGCTACGATAACCTGGGCATTGCTCGTCTGATCTACCAGCTGCCCACCACCGTTTGCGAGATGTTCCTGCGCGAGGTGTTCAAGCAGGGCAGCATTGAAAGCCTGGATCAGGAGACCCTGTTCACCATCCAGCGCTTCTTCGAGAACAACCTGAATGTGTCCGAGACCAGCCGCGGCCTGTTTGTGCACCGCAATACGCTGGTGTATCGTCTGGAAAAGATCAAGAAACTGACCGGCCTGGATCTGCGTGAGTTCGACGACGCTATCGTCTTTAAGGTAGCGCTGATGGTAAAGAAGTACCTGTCCAACAACCCGGCCAAATACTGATATTCCGCTGTGCGGGTTTTGCCCCGCCGGCGCCGAACCGGCCGCTCGAAACCGATGCTGGCCGGTTCTTTTTGCAGTGTGGGCTGCGGACGGGTTGTCTTGACCGTCAAAAATCTTGATGTCAGGAGCTAATACGATTCCATGATCGATTTTGAACACGTTTCCAAAGAATATAAAAAGGGTGGCCGCCTTGCGCTGGAGGATATCAACTTCCATGTGGATGAAGGCGAGTTCGTCTTTCTGCTGGGTCACTCCGGCGCGGGCAAATCCACCCTGCTCAAGCTGATCCTGCGGGAGACTCTGCCTACCTCCGGTAAGGTGACCGTGCTGGGCAAGGACGTAGCCAAGCTGCGCCGCCACAAGATCCCTTATCTGCGCCGTCAGATGGGCATCATCTTTCAGGACTTCCGACTGATCCCCAGCATGACCGTGTACGAGAACGTGGCCTTTGCCATGCACGTCCTCAATGTGCCCCGCAAGGAGATCCGTCCCCGTGTGGAGTACATTCTGGAACTGGTGCATCTGGAGGATAAGGCCAAGTGCTACCCGGATACCCTTTCCGGCGGCGAGCAGCAGCGTGTGGCTGTGGCGCGTGCGCTGGTGCATAACCCCAAGCTGGTCATCGCGGACGAGCCCACCGGCAACATCGACCCGGAACTGAGCTTGGAAATGATGCAGTTGCTGGAGCGGGTGAGCAAAATGGGCATTACGGTGCTGGTGGTCACCCACGAGCACGAGCTGGTGCACCGTTTCCATCAGCGTGTGGTCACCCTGAGCCATGGGCGCATTGTCTCGGACGTGCCCGCAGACCCCGTGGCCGCCGCCGAGGACGATCTTTCGCTGGATGTTGCCGCCTTTGATGCGGACGATGCGTCCGCTGCCAAAAAGGAGGTGGCTGCCGTATGATGCGACCCTCTACTTTCTTTTTCCTTACCCGGCGCGGTGTGCGCAACTTGGGCAAGCACTGGGCTATGACCATTGCCTGTATCGCTTCTTTGAGTGTTTGTATGACCCTGAACATCTTTGCCAGCTTGGCCGAGGTGAATGTGGGCAGCATGGTGGCCTATCTGGGAAGCCAGAACGAGACAGTGGTCTATCTGGACCCCGAATGTGATGATGCCACCGCCGCGCAGGTAGGCGAGACCCTTTCGGCTATGCCGGGGGTCAGCGGGGTGCAGTACGTTTCCAAGCAGGACGTGCTCGACACCTACCGCGGTTATATGCAGGATTATTCCTCTCTGTGGGATGAATTTGAGACCGATAACCCCTTTAAGGCCAACTACCGGGTCACCCTGAGCGACCTGACCCAGATGGAGCGCATGAGCGTGAAGATGCAGGCCATCCCGGGCGTTGTCAGCGTTACTGCTCCGGTGGAGATGACCAATATCTTTGTGGAAATCCAGAAAGCCGTCACCAAGGGCGGACGCATGATCGTGCTGGTGCTGATGGTGGTCAGCATCATCACGGTGGGCAGCACCATCCGTCTGAGCGTTTTTGCCCGCCGCCGCGAGATCGAGATCATGAAGTATGTGGGTGCCACCAACCGCATGGTCACCCTGCCTTTCTTTGTGGAGGGCCTGACCATGGGCCTGATCTCCGGTATCCTGACCGCAGCGGTCAGCCTTGGCTGTTACACCTATGTGGTCAACGCTGCCGGTGGTCTGGGCGGCATCTGGCAGATGCTCATGGGCCGCGCACTGGTGCCGGTGGCAAACGTGCTGCCGACCATCGTGGTAACAAGCCTGCTCAGCGGCGCCATCGTAGGCGGCGTGGGCAGTACGTTCTCTATCCGCAAACATCTGAATGTGTGACCGAAAGGAGCCGCGTTTTATGAGTAAAGCGATGCACGCAAAGCCCTTCCGGCTCACAGGCCCTTATACCGCCCGGCACGCCCGGCCGGAAAGCCCCCGCAGCAAGCTGATCCGTGTGGTCAGCCTTGGGCTGGCCTGTGTCTGCCTGCTGCTGACAGCCACGGTGTACCCGGCCTCGGCAGCTACCAATAGCACCAGCATGGCCAGCTTGCAGACCAAGCTGGACAAGCTTTCCCAGTCTATCAATCAGCACAAAAAGGAACTTTCGGACGCCAAAAAGAAGGAGTCCGCCGCAAAGGCGCTGGAAAGCGAACTGAAAGAGCGGGTCACCGTTCTGCAGGATCAGATCAGTGTGCTCGGCGGCCAGATCGCTGCGGTGCAGAACAGCATTGGCGAGAAGGAACAGCAGATCGGTGTGATGCAGACCCAGATCACGGACAAGCAGACCCAGATCGAGGAAAAGCAGAACGAGATCGACGGTCAGTGGGATGATTTCAAAAAGCACATGGCTGCCATGCAGGAGCTGCGGGACGGCGGCAGTGTGGCCATGCTCAGCGCGGTGAACGACCTGTACGAGCTGCTTACCTTCAACGAGGTGATGCAGGATATCTCCATCAAGGATACCGAGATCATGAACAACATGAAGTCCGCCAAGCAGGAGCTGGAGGACGATAAAGCCGCACTGGAAGAGCAGAAGGCTGGTCTGGAAGCCGAAAAGGCAGAGCTGCAAAGCCAGAAGAGTGAGTTGGACAGCCAGAACGCCCAGATGAAGGGCAAGCAGAGCGAGCTGAACAACAGCATCTCTGCTGCAAAACTTTCCGCTGCCGAGGCACAGGCGGCGCAGCAGAAGGCACAGGCAGCCATTGAATCCGACGAGATGAACTACGAGGCCGTGAAAAAGGAGATCCAGAAGCTGATCGCCGCGGCCTCTGCCAGCAAGCCGCAGCTGAGCTTTAGCGGCTTTGCCTGCCCGCTGAAGAGTTATAGCCGCATTTCCAGCGAGTACGGTTGGCGCAAGAACCCGGTCTCCGGCGTGAACAAGCTCCATGCCGGTATCGACTTTGCGGCAGCCGGCGGCACGCCTATCTACGCAGCTGCCAGCGGCTATGTGCAGGTAGCAGGCTGGTCCACCGGCGGCTATGGTAACTACGTTATCATCTACCACGGCAAAATGTCCGATGGCAATACCTATTCCACCCTGTACGCGCACATGCGCTCGGTGGCTACCAGTGCAGGCAAGTATGTGAAGCAGGGCGAACTGATCGGTTATGTGGGCACCACCGGCAATTCCACTGGCAACCACCTGCATCTGGAGGTGTGGAAGGGCGGCTCCAAGGCCAACGCCGTGAACCCCCGCAGCTACATCCCCATTCCCCACAACTAATAAGCAACGCAAGGAGTCTGGTTGATCTATGAACGAACAAAAACGCAAGCGCGTGCTGCGCATCGGCTGTCTGGTTCTGGCAGGGGTGTTTGTACTCTCGCTGCTGGGCAGCATCCTTATGATGCTGCTGCTCTGACCGGAGGAAACAAACCATGAACCGTAAAATTTCTTTGGGTATGGCGGTCACTATCGTGATCCTTGCCATGACCGTGACCTTTTCCATCACGATGCTCATCGCTATGCGTCTGTTCGACAGCACGGTCAACAGCGTAAAAGAAAAGGAAAGTATGTACAACAAGATCGCTGAGGTGGACCGCTACGTCCGCAGCAACGATTACTATACCATCGACGAAACTACCCTGTACGACCGCCTGACCGCCGGTTATCTGCTGGGCACGGGCGACAAGTACGCCCGCTACTACACCGCTAACGCCTACACTGAACTGATGAACATCCAGAGCGGCAAGATTTTAGGCATCGGCGTGGAGCTTGGCATCGACCAGACTGGCTACGCCAAGGTGACCCGTGTTTACGACGGCTCTCCCGCACAGGAAGCAGGCATCGCCGTGGGCGACTACATTACCACCGTAGGCGATACCGATGTCAAGAGCCTGTCCAGTGCAGATGCCGTGTACAAAGCCCTGCAGGGCGAGGCCGGCACTACCGTTACCGTGACATGGCTGGACAGCACTGCCGCCAGTAAAACGGCTGAGCTGACTCATTCCGGCTACACCAGCACCACCGTGGATTACCAGCTGCTGGACAATGTGGGCTATATCTGCATCCGTCAGTTCGACGGCACTACGCCCAGCGAGCTGGACTACGCCCTGCGCACCCTGACCGCAAACGGCGCGGCCAGTCTGGTGTTTGACCTGCGGGACAACGGCGGCGGCATTCTGGAAGATGCTGTCAACTGCATTGACCTGATCGCCCCGGAGGGCACTGTGGCCTACGCCGAGGATAAAAATGGCAACCGCACCGTCATCGGCAGCAGCGATGCCGAAAGTGCCGTCAGCCTGCCGATGGTCTGTCTGGTCAACGGCAACACCGCCAGCGCAGCCGAGCTGTTCGCAGCCACCCTGCGCAACATGAACGGAGCCCGTCTGGTGGGTACCACCACCATGGGCAAGGGCACGATTCAAAGCAGCCCGCAGCGTCTGTCGGACGGCAGCGCCGTGGTCATCACGGTGGCAAAGCTGGTCTGCGGCGACGGCAGCTGCTTTGACGGCACCGGCCTGACGGTGGATGTGGAGCGCGCTTTGAGCACAGAGGAAGCGACGAACTTCTACGACTACACCCCCCAGACCGACCCGCAGGTACAGCGCGCTGTCAGCGCTGCCCAGCAGCTGAGCGGCACCACTACGCTGGCGGGCGCAAGCTCTGCCGCAGCAGCGGACAGTGCTGCTTCCTCTGCCGCAGCAGACGATACCGCCCCCGCAGAAGCTGCGGAGGGAGAGCCCGCCGAGGGTGAGACTGCTGCGTCTGAGCTGGAAACAGCTGCAAACGCAGCGGAGTGAACCCCACGATCCTGAACCATAAACACCAAAAAGGCTGCTGCGTTCTGCAACAGCCTTTTTCTGAGAAAGGAAATGACCCTATGCCGGAACTGACCGACCTTTCTGTGATCCGTGCCCTGTGCGAAAAATACGATTTTGCACTTTCTAAGGGCTTTGGGCAGAACTTTATCATCAACCCGGGCATCCCCACCAAGATCGTGGATGCCAGCGGGGTAGACAAGCGCTACGGTGTCATCGAGATCGGCCCCGGCATCGGTGTGCTGACCAAGGAGCTGGCTAAACGCGCCGCCAAGGTGGTGTCCATCGAGGTGGACGAGCGACTGCCGCCCCTGTTGGCCGAGACCATGGCCGGGGTGGATAACTTCAAGCTGGTGCTGCAAGACGTACTGAAGGTGGATCTGAAAGCCCTCATTGCCGAGGAGTTCCCGGGGATGCCGGTGGCAGTGTGCGCAAACCTGCCCTACTACATCACCAGCCCCATCGTGATGAAGCTGCTGGGCGACCGCCTGCCCATTGAGAGCCTGACCGTCATGGTGCAGAAGGAAGCCGCCGACCGTCTGGCCGCCGTGCCTGGCACCCGCGCTTCCAGCGCCATCAGCTGCGCGGTGAACTACTACGCCACCTCCAAGCTGATGTTCACTGCTGCACCGGGCAGCTTTTACCCCGCCCCCAAGGTGACCAGCGCTGTGGTGCGCATGGACATCCGTCCCACCCCCGCCGTGCAGGTGGAGGACGAGGCAGGCTACTTTGCGCTGGTGCGCGCCGCCTTTGGGCAGCGCCGCAAGACTGCTGCCAATGCCATTGCAGGCGGGCTGAACCTGCCCAAGGAAAAGGTCATTGCCGCCATCGAGGCCGCAGGCTTTGATGCGCGAATCCGCCCGGAAGCCCTGACGCTGGAGGACTTTGCCAAGATCCAGCAGGCACTGGGCTGAACAAAAGCAGTATGGTCGGCGGGCAGTGGCTCACTGAAAAAAGATTGAAAAAAACCCGGAATCTTATCGTAGCCGCAAGGGCTCACAAAAAGATTCCGGGTTTCTGTTTTAATAGTTATGCGGCAGCATTCGCCTTACTCAGAAGGGGAAGATGGTGCCGTCCTCCTTCACGGTGCAGGCGTTCAGGGTGACCTTACCGTGAATGTCTGCACCGTCTGCAAGGGTGTTGACGTTTGCTGCGGAGGAGGTGCCGAAGGCCTTGAACTGCCAGCCGTTTGCAGAGGCGCTGTCCTCTGCTGTCCAAACTGCGGCAGACAACGACGGACTGACTGCGGCATTGCCAAGAAGGGTATTATTTTGTGAAATGCCGGGACGGATGTGCAGGCGTACCGGACTTTTTTGTGTCCTCGCGCGTCGGGCAAAAAAGAAATTTCTTTTCATAGTTCTGCGGTGGGTAGAACGAAACTTTGTCAAATGCGTGAAATATCGCAGAAAAAATTGTGAAAAACAACCAACGGATATCCCCTAAACGTGTTGATATTGAGAAAAAAGACGAAGGATTGTTTACAAAAGAATTACAGGCTGGTATACTTTGTAACGGTAGATCCCTATGAGATCCGCAAAGAAACAAGAAAGGAAATACCGAACCGTGAATACCACCGCACCGCACGCCTTGAAAAAACGATTGCTGACCCTGATACTGAGCTTTGCTTTTCTGCTTACCTGTCTGCCCGCTGCATTGGCAGTGGACCTGAACGTGGACGCAGGCTTCTACTTCAAGCAGAGCCGGGGCGGCACCTGTACGCTGGCCTCCGCAGCCATGATGCTGCGCCGACGTGCTTACTTTGACGGGTTGAGCGACTGGACGAACGTGACCGAGAACAGTGTGCGCTCCACAGCATGGGCCAACGGCCTTGCACACAGCTTTACATATAAGGAGATGCAGGTGGGCTACGCCACCCTGCCCTCCGGTCTGCAAAGCAAAACGGCGGTGCTGATCTCCCTGCTGGAGCAGCACCCGGAGGGCATCGTCCTCTACGACCGCACCCAGCCCCATGCGGTGCTGCTGACCGACTACACCAACGGTATTTTCTATTGCTCCGACCCGGCGGGGAACATCGGCTACGGCCGCATCCCCATTACCAGCTCCAGTGTGTCCATTGCAAGAGCATCCTGCTACTGGTACGTCACCGCAGATCACAACAGTGTGGCTGCACAGGCTGATGGGCTGCGGCTGGAGGGTGTGCGCTACCCGGTGAATATCCGCACCGGCAGCGGCATGGCATTGACCGGTACGGCCAACAGCGCCAGCGGCACCACTCTGACCAGCGTGCAGGTGGCTGTTCTGGACGCGGCGGACCAGACCGTGCAGAGCGCTGAGGCGCAGGTGAACGCTGCTGCCTTCTCGCTGAACACGCTGGACAGCCAGATCCGCTTTGGCGAACTGCCGGAGGGCAGCTACACCTACATGGTGCTGATGACCGACTCTACGGGTGAGAGCCTGTGCTTTGCCTCAGACTTCACGGTGTCCGGCAGCGCAAGCAGCACCCAGACCTACTGGTCGGTCAAGGATGCTGGGGGCACCAAGTTGCAGCAGACGGTCAAGCAGATGGAGACCACGGTAGAGACCGCCGCCGAGACCACTGTAAGCTGGTTTGCACAGCTGTTCGGCTGATAAAAGAATATAAATTTGGAGCCGCTGCACAAGGCAATGTGCAGCGGCTCCATTTGCGTAATTGCGTGATTTAGGACTTTTCTGCAAAAAAGTAGTTCAGAGCCGCCCGCAGGCGGTTCTGAACTACAAAATTTAAAATAATTTTTCCGCTTTGTTCTGCCGCTATTACTCCCGCAGCTCTGTGCCGGGGTAGTAGTGCGCCAGAATGGTGCGGTAGTCTGCGCCCTGCTCTGCCAGCGCCTTTGCACCCCACTGGCTCATGCCTACGCCGTGGCCGTAGCCCCTTGTGGTAAAGGAGAAGGTTCCACTCTGGCAGACCACCGTAAAGCAGGCGCTGCGCAGCCCCAGTGCCTTGCGCAGGGCGGTACCCTGCACCGTCTGCCCGCAGACCGGCAGGGTGTCCACATAGCCGGAGGGAGTGAGCACCGGCGTACCGAACCACTGCGCCTGTTGCGAAAGGTCGGCGGCGATGCCCAGCCGTTCGGCCAGCAGCTGCTGTAATTGGGCTGCGGAAAGGTTCAGGGTGTATTCATAGTTGTCGGCGGCGGTGTCGGTGCTGCTGTCTACCGGCACAAGATAGGGCAGGGGAGTGCCCCAGACGTTCTCGCTGGCCTCGGTGCGGCCGTTGGACATGGCAAAGTAGCTTGTCCCGGCGGGGGCGTCCCCATAATATAGCACTTGCGTCTGTACCGCATCCACCAATGCGGAAAGCCGGGCGTAGTTGGCGGCGTAGGCAGTACCCCAGTAGCTGTGCAGCACCGCATCGGTCAGGCAGCCTTGCCGCCGGGTGGGGTCTGCGGTGAACCATGCGCCGTTTTCCTCGGTGCTGTGATCCCGGCGGTAAAGGGCGTAACTGTGCGCGGCCACTGCCTGTGCTTTCAGTGCCTCGTCCGGCCAGCTGACCGGCATCTCGGCGGCAACGGCTCCAATCAGGTACTCTCGCAGCGGCAGCGTTACCGCCTGTCCGGTGCTCTGATCCATAAAGCAGACGGTAGCGGTCATGTCAGCAGGGGAGGGAGCTTCTTGCTCGCTGCTTCCCTCCGAGGCGGCAGAGGCCGCTTCGGCTGCGGACGGAGCGGCACTCTGCGCAAGAGCCATGCAGGCAAGACGGTAGGCGGCACACGGCAGGGCGCAGCCCAGCACCAGCAGAACGGCGCACAGCAGCAAAAAGGAACGTTTCATACTAGACCTCCTCCCGGGATGCAAGCTTCAGAAGCATCATACGCCCGGCAGCGTGCAAACCGGCGGGAAATGCGCAGAGAAAAACCTGCATTTTTGCGCTTTACGGTGAGAAGTGCGCACTTAGCGCTTGAATTTACTGCACAAAAGCGATATTATAAAAGTATGTCCATCAGAGCGTAGGATGGACGGAATCGGAAAGTATAAGAAGTAAGAGACGGAAAGGAGCACTCCTATGAACTTTGCACACGCAGAAGTGGCAACGCTGGACCCGACGACCATGCGTACCCTGTGCGAGGAGTACATCGCAAACAACTACATTGACCCGGAGACCAGCGAGCGGCTGGGGGTCAAGCGCGGCCTGCGCAACCCGGATGGCACCGGCGTGCTGGCCGGCCTGACCAACGTCTGTGACGTTGTGGGCTACAAAAAGGATCAGGAAGGCCATGTGATCCCCACCCCCGGCAAGCTGATCTACCGGGGCGTCAACATCAACGAGATCGTGGACGAGGCTTACCGCAACGACCGCTTCGTGTTTGAGGAAGTGATCTGGCTGCTGCTGTTCGGCAGCCTGCCCACCCGGGAGCAGCTGGATGATTTCTGCGAGATCCTGGCAGAGTCCCGCGCCCTGCCGGACGGCTTCATGGACACCATGAACGCTCCCTCGCCCAATATCATGAACAAGTTGCAGCGCTGCGTGCTGGGCCTGTACTCCTACGACGACCGCGCCGAGGATCTGAGCCTTGAGAACATCCTGAACCAGAGCATCAACCTGATCGCCAGTATGCCCACCATGATGGTGAATGCTTACCAGATGAAGCGCCGCTACTACGATAAACAGAGCATGTTCTTCCACCTGCCCAAGCCCGGTCAGAGCACGGCAGAGCACATCCTCAGCACCTACCGCCCGGATCAGAAGTTCACCCACGAGGAGGCAAAGCTGCTGGATATGTGCCTGCTGGTGCACGCAGACCACGGCGGCGGCAACTGCTCCACCTTTACCACCCGCGTGCTGTCCTCCTCCGGTACGGACACCTACTCGGCCATCTCTGCGGCCATCGGTGCTCTGAAGGGCCCCAAGCACGGCGGCGCGAACCTGATGGTCAACCGCCAGCTGCAGGATATCCTCAAGCACGTCGAGAACCCGGAGGATGACGATGAGGTGCGCGAGTATCTGCGCCGCATCCTGCGCAAGCAGGCGGGCGACGGCTCTGGCCTGATCTACGGCATGGGTCATGCGGTGTACACCATCAGCGACCCCCGTGAGGTCATCCTGAAGCAGCGCGCAAAGCATCTGGCCTACGAAAAGGGCTTTGAGGAAGAGTACAATATGCTGTGCAGCATCGAGCGGCTGGCACCCGGCATCTTTGCCGAGGAGAAGGGCAGCTCCAAGCCGGTGTGCGCCAATGTGGACCTGTTCAGCGGCCTGATCTACAATATGCTGGGCATCTCAGAGGATCTGTACACCCCGCTGTTCGCCATCGCTCGTGTGCCGGGCTGGTGCGCACACCGGGTAGAAGAGGTGATCTTTGCCAATCGGATCATCCGCCCGGCCTACAAGTATCTGGGCGTGCGCCAGAAGTATAAGCCCATCGAGGAGCGTTAATGGAACCGTTAGAGTTAGTTATTGTCCTACTCTGCGTACTGCTTGGCCTTGGCCGCGGCGCAGACCTTGCCTTTGCTACGGACGCTGCCACCGGTCTGTGTACCGCAGGTGCGGTGTGGTGGCGGTATCTTGCCTTGGGCGCTGTGGTGCTGGCCGCAGTGCTGGCCGGGCGCAGCCGCTCGCTGCCCCCGGAGCCGCTGCGCAGCCGCCGCCCGGCGGCAGGCGTGCTGGCCTTTGCGGGGGCAGTGTGTATGTTGGCTGCCGGTGCAGCACAGTTTATGTTCGCTGCCGGTACAGTAAGCACCTTTGTACGCATTCTGCTGGAGGTGATCTGTGCCGTGTGGCTGAGCAACCTCGGACGCAGCTGGCTGCGCCGGGACGGCTGGAAAACGCCCGCCGGAGGTCTGCCGGTGGCCATAGCGGGCAGTGCACTGTTTTACTGGAACGTGCTGATGCGCTTTATGGAGAACAGCTCCAGCTGGCACAGGGTACAGCCTACGGCAGCGGTCTGGCAGGAGATGGCGGCGCTGCTGCTTCTGGCGGCGCTGGCGCGCACGCTGTACCTGCCCCAGCCGGAAAACGGCCGCACCCTGCACGCAGCGGCGCTTGCAGCCTTCTGCCTGTGCCTGTGCTGGGAACTGCCCCGGGTGCTTCTGCTGTTGGCGGCGGGTCTTGGCAGCGGTGCTGCGGCGGTGCTGCCGGAACTGCTTTCCGGTCTCGCGCTGTGCTGCATCGGCGGTATGGGACTTGCCTGTACTGGGCAGGGAAAAACTGGAAACGACTGACAAAAATGGCTGCGCGCCCTTGGTGTAATTGAACAAAAGCTTTGTGGCAGGGTGCATAAAATCATACAAAAGCAAAAAAAGATAAAATTGTGTTGTTAATTTTTTAGCAGACACTTGAAAGTTTGCCGGTTTTGGTCTACAATAAAGATACCGTGATTTATCCGATTATGGGTAAAATAATTAGGAGGTACTATTACAATGGCTGTTAGAGTTGCTATCAATGGTTTCGGTCGTATTGGCCGTCTGGCTTTCCGTCAGATGTTTGATGCTGAGGGTTACGAGGTCGTCGCAATCAACGACCTGACCAGCCCCAAGATGCTGGCTCACCTGCTGAAGTACGATACTGCTCAGGGCTCTTTCTGCGGCAAGATCGGCGAGGGCAAGCACACTGTCGAGTCCACCGAGGATTCCATCATCGTCGACGGCAAGGAGATCAAGATCTACGCTGTTAAGGACGCAAAGGATGCTCCTTGGGGCGAGCTGAACGTTGACGTCGTTTTGGAGTGCACCGGCTTCTACACCAGCAAGGAGAAGAGCATGGCTCACATCCAGGCTGGCGCAAAGAAGGTCGTTATCTCTGCTCCCGCAGGCAACGATCTGAAGACCATCGTCTACTCCGTCAACGAGAAGACCCTGACCGCTGAGGATCAGGTCATCTCTGCTGCTTCCTGCACCACCAACTGCCTGGCTCCCATGGCCAACACCCTGAACAAGACCTTCCCCATCGTTTCCGGTATCATGACCACCGTTCATGCTTACACCGGCGACCAGATGATTCTGGATGGTCCTCAGCGCAAGGGCGACCTGCGCCGTGCTCGTGCTGGCGCACAGAACATCGTCCCCAACACCACCGGTGCTGCTAAGGCCATCGGTCTGGTTATCCCTGAGCTGAACGGCAAGCTGATCGGCTCTGCTCAGCGTGTGCCTGTTCCCACCGGCTCCACCACCATTCTGGTTGCTGTCGTCAAGGGCAAGGATGTCACCAAGGAAGCTATCAACGCTGCTATGAAGGCTGCTGCTTCTGAGTCCTTCGGCTACAACGAGGATCAGATCGTTTCTTCCGATGTTATCGGCATGCGTTACGGCTCTCTGTTCGACGCTACCCAGACCATGGTCGCTAAGATCGACGACGACACCTATCAGGTTCAGGTCGTGTCTTGGTACGACAACGAGAACTCCTACACCTCTCAGATGGTTCGTACCATTAAGTACTTCGCCGAGAACTGCTAATTGCGCAGCTGCGTTAAAAATTGAATGATTTGTCGACCGGAGTTTGTCTTGCTCAACTACGAACAAGCTTGATCTGGTACGATAAGCTCATCTAGCAATTTTTCACCCTTTCTTTTGTGGTTCGCCATGAAGGAAAGGGTGTTTTTTTATGTGTTTGAAAGATCTCCGCGATGAATTTATCTACGACTGTGAATGCCGCCATCTGGCTAAAGGCTCTCTGCGCAATTATAAGGCTGCGACCCGTTTTTTGCTGGAATATCTGGAGCTGAAACAGATCACCGAGCTGGAAGACGTCCGTCCCCGCCACATCCGGGACCTGATGAAGGAGAAACAGGACGCGGGCAGCACGTCCCGCTATATCAACGACCTGCTCAAGGTGTGGCGCACATGGTTCAACTATCTGGTCAATGAGGGCTATCTGGAGGAGCGGGACAATCCGGCCAAAAAGGTAAAGTGTCTCCGCCAGCCCCGGACGATCATCGATACATTTACAGTGGCTGAGATGAAGCGGATGATCCAGTTCTACGACGGCAAGGATTTTCTGGAGGTACGGAATAAGACCATCATTATGCTGCTGTTCGATACCGGGATGCGCTGCAACGAAATGATCCTGATGGAGCCGGAGGACATCAAGCAAGACTATATTCTGGTCAAGCACGGCAAGGGCAGCAAGGAACGGGTCGTGCCAAAATCGCCCGCACTCTCCAAGCAGCTCGTCAAGTACTGCACGCTCCGGGATGGCTACCTGAAGGAGCACCCTACCCGCTATAAGAATCTCTTTCCCAGCAAAAACGGCAAGCCCATGACCGATGAAGCCGTGGCACGGATATTGAAACACGCCGCAAAAGAGGTGGGGGTCTCGTCCTCGGTGCGGGTCAGCCCTCATACCTGCCGCCATACCTTCGCACAGATGCAGCTAAAGAACGGTCTGGATCTGTACAGTGTCTCCCGCCTGATGGGGCACGTCAATATCATGATCACCCAGCGCTACCTGTTGGGCATCAAGGATAAGGACATCGTGGATCGCGGTACCCAGACCAGCCCCCTGATGAACCTGTAAAAACTGAATCGTACACTTCAAGAGTGGCTCCGCCTGGTGGTGGGGCTGCTCTTTTGTTTTAATTCTGTTGATTCAATTGTAAAAGAAGAACAATGAAAAGTACGAGATGCAACTGATTTGAAAAAACGACGTATACACGATGAAAAATCGGGTGCGAAAAGAAGAGCTGAACTGAGTCTATATCTAATTATAAATAGGAAAAACGTGGCTGGAAAAATAATGTGAAAAATAGACGATAATTCGATGAAATCTCTTGCATTAAAGAAAAGTTAAGGAATGCCTATATATTATAATAAGGTATTTATATATTTATAATAAGGTGAGTTGAATGACTTTGAGAATTAACGAAAGAAAATAAAACGATACAACGAATAAAAAATGGCCATTAAAATTTAGTGATTTTTTGCTGATTTGAAATTCATGAATTCTAATACAAAAAGCAACATTATGGAATCAACAGAATGGATTCAAATGATTGAGAAAAGTACAGGAATGGAAATCGAGAATGCTGACAACAGTGGCACACGGAAACCGGGTTGGGTGCAAGGGTGGAGTTGATTCCGATAAGTCTACATAACAAGTATGTTGATATGCTGCTGTGCAGGATACGAAAGCAGAACGGAACGATAAAGAGATATGACTAGTATTCTGATATGCTTATGGCGCGGGCGGCAGAGGTGATACTGGTCGACGAAGTGACATAACTGGTATCTTGATGTGTTGGTTGTACGTGCAACAGAAGGGGTGGAGAATGCTTGACATTTCTTACAACCTGTGGTATGGCACTTGTATTGCTGCAAACTGGTCTTAGAGCCTCAGCAACAGCTTTTTAATACAGTAGTAATGATTTTACTGCAAAATCCGAAAAACGCGTTAGAGATGCCTTGCAGCGCGTGTGGTGAAACTTTTTTTGGAAAACCACTGGACAAGCGATCGGAAGTGTGTTATGCTTATGCACCCGAGGAGGAGAGAGCGGCCGGGAATGCCCCGGACGTGCTCGACATCCCGACGAGCGCGCCCCACGTGCGGGGGCGGTGACCGAGGCGACTCGGGAGCTGCCCTTGAACGGCGGAGCAGGCGACTACCCTGTGAAAGCGGGGTGGAGCACCTTGAAAACTGAACATCGTCAAAAATTTATTTGGAAAAGGAGGAATGTGAACATGGAAAAAAATGACATTTTCAATACGAATCTGCTGCAGTTGCCCATGAAGGCACAGGTGGCTGACGAGGGGGTGGTACAGGATATCGCGCCCGTTGCAGCGCCCGCAGACCTCGCCGGGGGAGTAGCGGAGCTTGAGCTGGATGCTTTGAACCAGAGAGGCGTTGTTCTTCAGCGGTTGAGCGATGTGACGCCCAAAAATCATGAAATGTTGGCATCCGGACGTCTGCAGTGCGGCGAAATTACGCTGCTTTGCGGTGACGGCGGTGTAGGCAAGGGGCAGTTCGTGGCGCAGATCGCGAGATCCCTGACCATGGGCGAGGCCACGGGGGTTTTTCCACAGGCACCCAACCGCACGGGCAACGTTGTGATCCTTGCAGGCGAGGACCCCATCGATGCTGTGCTGTGCCCGCGTATGGCTGCTGCTGGTGCTGATCTGGGCAAGGTTGTGGTGATCGATTCTGATGTATACTACAAAAAGAAGGGGAAAATGCCCTATCTCGGCGACCCGGATCTGGTGAACTGGATCATTGCGGCGAATCCGCTGGTGCTGGTTATTGACCCGCTTCAGGCATTTTTGCCAAATTCTGCTAATATGAACAACCGCCAACAGATGCGGAAGGTGCTTCAGGACCTGCGCATGCTGGCACAGCAACAGGGGTTTGCCATCCTGCTGGTGACGCATACCAACAAAAATCCATCCGCGTTTGGGCGCAAGCGCCTGAATGGATCGGGTGAACTATGGGACACCGCCCGCAGCGTGCTGATTATGGGGCATACGAGGGATGGCAGCAAAAGCTACGTCTCCCACGAAAAAAGCAGCTATGGTGTGCCGGCGGATACGATCCTTTTTACCACTGAGACGGTAGAGGTCAGGGGGATCAAGACGGTAAGGCTGAAGTTTGACTCGACTTCGGATTGGAAGGACGAGGATTTTTGTCGGGAGAAGCCAGACAATAAAGGGCGGAAGTATGCAGAAGTTCAGAGAGAGATCCTGCGTACGTTGAATGCCGCCCCGGGGAACCGTATGGTCAGCAAGGAGCTTCAGCGGCTGGTTCTAGAAAAAACTGGATGCAGTGAAAGCACCTATAACCATGCGCGCAGCGCATTGAGTAACGAAGATCTCATCAAAAACGTCCGGCAAAGTGTACCAGAGGTCGGAGTCTGCGGCGTTACAGCCCTGACATGGAGCGCGGCAGTGGCGTAACGGCTGCAGAGGGTGTATAATTGCAATTTTGCAATGTTGGCGAAAAATGTCGATGAAAGGCGAAAAAGCACAATTTCTGCTTTTGCAATGTTGAGCCCTGCTTTGCAAGGCTGAGGTCGCCATAACAGGGGCAAAAAGGAGAAAGTGGCATGCAGTGCAGTAGACCGCTGAAAATCCCATAGCGCTGGTAGGGTGAAAGATCTGACCTACTTTAGCACTGTTGGGAGCAGACAGCAAGACCGTTCTAAAAAACACGATTCAATTCAAAGGGGGGACCATATGTCGTATGAAACATAGAGCCCGGGCTGCACCCTGCCAACAAGGGATACTGTACATGGACTCTGGCGAAATAAACAAAAAATATGATTCAGGAGTGTTGAAATTGCTAAAAATTTGGAAGAATTATTATCTGGACGCGAGCAGCGTGTATTATGCGTTGAAAAAGGCGCATACGAAGGCCGATGGCGGGGTGGAGTACGATATTTGCACCTATCATGCAAGGCTGGAGGAGGCACTGGCAGAAGCTGTAAGACGCACAATTCGTGAGGGAGTCGCCAGCGGGGAGCTGAAGGAATGGGAGCAGGTGCGTGCCGAGCTCCAGCGGTTGGAGAGCGAGGCGCGGGGGCTGCTGCAGTCCATCTGTCCGGCGGACAAGGCTTTGACCTCAACTCTGAAGAACAACAAATGTGCATGAAAAAGGAAAACTGATATGATCGAACTTTACTTCAATGATGCAAATCTTCTGCCCGAGAACCGTGAAGAGGAGCAGTATGCCGAGGCGACACTCAACAACATTTTGGCTGGAAAAACGGCTGACACGGAGATGTGCATCCTGCCCTGCTTTTACGATGCTCCGCTGCACAAGGGGCTGCTGTACCATCTGAACGACGGCACAACGCTGCGGATCAGACCTATCCTGAATGAGGCGGGAGAACCGGAGCTGCTCATCAGATGCGTTACGGAGGAGACCGTTGAGGAGATAATGGAGGGGGTGAAGCCGTGAACAGAAGACAAGCAGCGGTATCCTGACACTGCAGTACGAGCAAAAGGTTTGACTATGCTAACCACAAATGCAAAAGAAGCCTGCAAAAAAATTACATGTGCGCGCATCGCGCAGGAGGTATAATGATGAATTACAATCACGAAGATGCAGTAACAATCCGGACGAATGGCCGTAAGAATGACGCATCGGCGCTATGTGCGTTGAGGGATGTGCTGGAAGGGAAGGCTTTGATTTATGGTACCTGCACAGACACACCCCACGACAATCTGAATCCCTGCGAAGGAATTACGTTGAAGCTGGCCGATGCGCCGGATTGGGAGTGTGACATGGTAATCACCTTCTTGCCGTACCTCAGCGATGATGGGCGGGCGTTACTGAAAATCGACTGCCATTCTGTGCCCTATCGGAATGATGCGGACGAAAAAATTGTCCCCACGGCATATGACTGGAGGAATGATCCGGGCATTGATACACTTTTTTAATCAACCAAACAGGAGGGATACGACTATGATCGATATTTATATGAACGGTGCAGAGGTCCATGCCGAAACACCTGAAGAAGAGCGGGAAACATCGCTTATTCTGAACGCAGCGCTGTCCGGGAAAACGACCCCGGCGGGCGGATGCATCTGCCCGGATCAAAGGGATTCCACGGTCGGTAAAGGCATTACGATGCGTTTTTGCGATGGTACGGATATGACCATTACGCCTACCTCAGATGCAGAAGGCAACCCTGAACTGGAGATCTGCTGCAGCATGGAGGCTGTCGTTCAGGAGGCGGCAGAGGAGCCGACCTACTATTATGAGGTGCGGCTTGAACCAAAGCCTGTACTGCGAAGCTATATCGCTGCCGCCTATGAGCTCTGCAATGAACTGACCGATAGTGAGCTTGTGCAGATGGGGCACGACCGGAATACGGGACGCATTCGTCTGTTGCAGGCGTTGGAAACGGTGGATGCACTGGCCGATTACAGCGAAGAGGCGGCGACGGAAGAGTTCGGAAACTATATGGATGTGAATTTCCCCAATGTGACGTTCAAGCCGGAGTTTGTGAATCCCCGGGCGGCACGATGGTGTGGAATGTAAAGGACAAGGAGGAAGATTATGACGGATAACAAGACCTGCAGCGTGGACATTTTGAGTGTATCGCTGGGCGAAGAAGGATATTTGATCATCCCACGGCAGACGCGTGAGCTGTGTGAGCCGCTGGTTAAGGCTGCAGACGCGCTGGAGAGGGCGCTGGAGGACCTTCCGGTTGATAAGGCGGACAAGAATAGGATCGCGCGGTTGTCGGCAGAACTGATGGCCCAAGCAGAGCAATATGCGGTAGAGCTGGGGATTCAGGCATACTTGGAGTTTACCAGAACGCTGACCCCAGAGATGAGCGTTGAGCTTGAAGGGCACAAGAATAATGAGGTGCCAGAGACATGATCCACGACAAACAAAAAACGCCTGGCACATGCAAGGCGCTTGACAATAAAAAAGCTGCGGTAAAGGTGGGTACCGGCAGTGAACAGCGCGCCTAAGCAAATGAGCAGGCTGAGAAATGGGCAGAACGTCCAGAGGCAGTGTCATGCTAAAAAAGGAGATTAAAATGAGCTTTTTAGAAGATGTATTTCAGACCGCTGACGAGATCAAGCAGAATGAAGAGAAGTTCAAAAGTGCTGTGGGGGCAAGCTTTCATCAGCTGGATGTGCTTGTTCGACCGTATTTGGGTGAAGCACAGAACGCGATCTTATCTGAAATTCTGGAAGGGCTGGTTGCGCCTATTGCCGAGAGTTCCTTTGAAATTGGCTACAGCAGCGCCATGCAGACGTTTGCAGAAGCGGCGGTAGCACTCGAGGCAGGGTCCCATGGGCAACAGTAAAACAAAAACCGCCTTACCTGTTGGCGCAGGCAAAGCGGTGATAGAGACGGGAATATCTGTGTGTGCGTTCCCGCCCCTATAATAGCACAGAACAAAGCGTTTGACCAGAGCTTTTTTCTGGCAGGCGCTGACAAACCGGCGCATGGTCTGGCAAGATGGCTGGGCTGTGCGCCTTATATTATTATAGGAGAAATATCATATATGAGTGATAAAAAGACACATTGGCCATTTGGTGGCTTTTTTCTGAAGCTGTCCGGTGAAAAGAACGGGACACATGAATATGAGGACTACCTGAAGGAACGTGAGGGAGAAGAGCAGCTACCCGATGAGGAGCTGGAATTCCATTGCTCCAAGGACCCTAAAAAAATGACAATGCAGGAGTCGCAAGAAGAGATAGGTAAGTTCCTGCGCTGGAACAAGATGACGCCGGAGGCACAGAAGGCAGCCACGTGCGACACAGAGCAAGCCGCCGGGGATATGCCCTGCGCCATAGAGCCGGAGAGTGCGCCAGACACCCCACAGGGCGCTGTATTGGATGAGGCGGTGGATGCTCCGTCGGGCGTGGATAGTGTGCCGGGTGATGTATCGGGGGATGCGCCAGAGAGCGCTGCAGACACGGTGCTAGACAACGTCCCAGACGCTACAGAAGGATATGTGCCAGATGCGATAGGAGCCCTGAAAGCACCGGAGAAGGAGGCTGTGAACGCGACTGCACAAGGGGTAATAGCACCGGAGACAACTACAGCGGAGACGCTTATGCAACAAGGGGCAGAGCCCACCAGACAGGCAGCAGAGCCGGAAGCAGAGGCTGAGGGGATATCCAGTCTCCAGACGCCAAAGCAGCCCATCGAGCTGCAGGAGAAGGGCTGTACTGGACAGGAGGCAGAGGAAGTGCCAGAGGTAGAAGTGGTGCCCGCAGAAGTAATCGTGCCATTGGTACAGATAGGAGGGAACGCCCCGGCGGAGAAGGAGCGGTGGGCGTATGCCTCGGAATTGATCGGTGATGCGTTCCAGCATTGGGAAAATGGAAGAGTCCTTCTGGATATGGGAACTGGACGTGGCAAGAACGAATTTATCATTAAGAAGCTGGTGAGCTGGCGCGTTGATGAGATGCTGAAAAAAACGACCATAGGCCGGGTTCTATGCCTCTGCCCGCTAAATACCCTTCACGCCGAGATGCTCCAACGCAGAACGGAAGCCGCTATTGCCGAGGTCGATGGTGAGCCAATGGAAATAGCAATGACTAATGATGCGTTCTACGAGAACATGCTAGAGGTCCGGACCTATCAGAATATTGAGACGAAATACAGGAATGATCCGGCGTCGCTGAAAAAGTATCTGACGGGGTTCAAGTACATCGTTGCGGATGAATGCCACTATTTTACAGATTTTTCCTCTTATGGAATGAATACCTATTTGTCGCTGGAAGTGCTGCAAAAGGCTGAAGTTGACCATGTGGTTATCTATATGAGCGCAACGGGCGAGGAGACCTATAAGCTGCTGGAGGAGACCTCAAAGACTCCCGAAGACCGCATCTACAAACTGCCGCAAGATTACCAGCATATCAAGCAGAAATATTTCTATTCGAGAGAAAATCTGGTCATGATGCTAAAAAGTCTCCCGGAAGACGAAAAGGCCGTTATATTTGTATCATCCGGCGGAGATCTGCTCAAAATGAAGGAGATATTTGGCAATACAGCTGCCTATTACTGCTCCGAGAATAACCCGAAATACGGCAAAATGTTTAATAAGCTGACGGAATGTGTCAAGGACAGAGAGCTCCAAAAAAGATATTTATTCACCACAAAGGCGTTTGGTATAGGCACCGAGATCAAAGACCGTACAGTAAAACACCTGTATATCGACCAATGGAAGCCGACGGACATCATTCAGTCAACAGGTCGAAAGCGCCCACTTGATGTCGACGATACCTGCACGGTCTATTTTCGTGATTATGATGCGGACTGGTATTATGGTGACCTGAAGAAATTTAAGGCCATCGTGATAGAAGAGCTGAGGCCTGCAGTGGCATATCTTGCGGGGGCGGAGGCATTTGAAGTGTTCCGAAACAGTGGAACGCCCGATAGTATCAACAACAAAATAAGAAAGTGCAAGATCATGGAGTTCGATGACGCAAAGGGCGAATACCGCGTGAATCCGCTTGGTGTCCGGCAATTGAAGCGAGAATTGGAGCTGCTTAACGAAATGCTCGAAACGTCATATAAGCAGGTCTTTGCAAAGTATGCGCCGGTGTTAGCAGAGGGAACGGTGCCGTATTGCTTTGATTCGGTGGTGGACTGGATAAACGCACACTTGAATCAGCCGATGTTGAAGGAAGAAATGTACGAAAGTATCATGGCGTTGAAGGTGTTCAAAGAGTATAAAGGACGTCCGATGGGGCAAGACGCATTAAATCGTAAACTTCAAATCTATGGTGTCAAGATTATTACAGTTCGAGAATTTAAGAGAAATGAGAGTCGCAATAAAACATTATGGAAATTGATTCGGATCTGATATGATTTTGGCGCAAAAACTGTACTCGCTCTATATAGAATAGGTACAAAAAATGAGCCAAATTCAGACAACAGAATAGAGAACAAGAGAAAATAACAGACTTATGATATATTTATAATTTGAGATTCGTGAATACTTTGATATCGAGCGTGCGAGATATTAAAGTGTTTACGAAAAAAGAAAGAAGATGAGGGGGTGGGAGAAGAGGGAAACCCACCATTGATTTGATCATAGTGAAATATCTCAGATAATTGATAAAAGCATCTGCCCGGTGTGATTCTGTTTTGATATGATGCCATTAAAAAGTATATCTTAAGAAGAATGTATCGTATTACCGTATAATATAAGAATGCCTGCACTGTGGACACCGTTTGATGACTGAATTTTGCGCTGTCAAAAATGGACCATTCAAGACAATGCCTATACAACATCGAACAAATCGTTCAGCATTCAGAAGCTCACCCGTCAAGCTGAGGGTCGATGAACTGTTATCAAAATGATTACGGTTGGAAAAGCTCAGTAGTCAAAGTGACTGTCGAGATCCATATTCTATCGATGATACAATCAATGAACATTATCCAAATCGGTAAAAGTTCAATAGCGTTCAGATAAAGGCGGTAGGTGGTCGCAGTAGCCCTCGATTTGAGGGGTGCACAAAATTCCGCATAGTACATGACGGCTTTCTATGATGCTACGCAAGTTACGATGGATAATTTTACGGTATTTCGCTTTTTGCGATTAACTGTACCATCAACACCCGTCATTTTGTCCCTAGTTGAAATTGAATCAGGATGCAAAAACGCCCCACTGCTCGACATAGAGTAGCGGGGTGTTGCTATTGAAAGACACTTATTTCAGAATAGAGAGATCGTCATAGCGGGTGACACCATTATAGAGAAGCTCGAGCATGGTCACGGCAGAAGGGCGATCGTTCAGAGGATAGCCAGCCAGCTCCTGAACGCGCTCGGGGCAGAGATCCCATGCGACCTTGGATGCCCGGCGGCGTGAATCGGCAGGGGATAGGAGCGCGACAGCAGGGAGCTTGGCTATGATATATACAGTCTAAAAAGGCATTGGCATTGGGATATGGGCGGCGGCAGATTTCCATGACACCATCGTCTGAATTCCAGAGGGGGTTTCAATTTGAAATCCCCTTGAGAGCGAATCAAGGCGTGCGACCTCAAACAGCTACACACAAAACTGTGCACAAGTTCCATATCGGCTTAAAAGTCGCAAATCCGCCGGGATATCTACTGTCTGATATTAAACGCCGCTCTTTAAGTTCACTTCTTGACCGAATACCGCGTAAAAAAGAGCCCTGCTACTCGTGTCTGAGCGGCAGAGCCCTGTTGCTGTTATAGGAAATGATGGTTGGTGTCAGCGTTCAATGATCTCAGTGGTAACTTTCGTTTGACCCTTGCCAAAAAGTCCGGCATAGCCAAAATCAGCCAAATCCTTGAGCTCCTGTGCTTTTTCTCGTGTTTCACGGTAATCTTCACGAAGCAGAGTATCTCCATTTTCATCATGGAATACCGTTTTGACAACGAATTTATTTTCAGCCATAAGCTTACCTCCTGCTGCTGATAGAAGTGGTGACGATGGGCGCGATGTCTATTACCGCAGCTTTCTCATATAGGCTTGGGACGTTCTTTTCTGGCTCTCATAGAAGGTAACGCCGGTAACATCATCCACGACCAGATCATCATAAGGGATGCCCTTTTTGTTCAGATGATCAATGAACCAGCGCTTTTTCAGATAGCACCACGGGGTTCTGCTGAGGTCGCCGTAACTCGATGCAGGCCGCTCACATGCGTTGTAGGTTTTGCCGCAGATGTTCCACCATTCTTTACGCACTCGCTCCCGCATTTGCAGAACCTCAGATGTGCCATGAAGGCCATGCTCCTCGCCATACCGATAATCTGCCTTCTTGATTTTTGCGTTCTGTCCCGCGCTGACTGCACCAGCTGCACCAAGACCCAACATGCCTAAAAATAACGAAAAAGCGCCTGCCATAATATTATCCTCCTGTATTTTGAAGTGTGTTTGCTTTTGCTGTACCTGAAGTTTACCAAACGATGCATCCGATAAGATGGACTTACAAGGACATTTTTAAAATATGGTGCTTTCTGGCTGCCGTCGCGCGAACTGATGGATGACTGCACTATAGCAGGCAAAAAGTATCCGGTAAGGCTTCCGGTGACGGGGCACACCTCACTCCGTCAGCCCCAACAGATAATCGGTCGACACCTGATAGAATTGGGCAAGCTGGATCAGATGGGGGATCTCGGGGCATTTGTCGTGCTCCCATGCGTAGACTGCCCGGCGGGTCACACCCATGGTTTGGGCAAGGTCGGTCTGGGTATAGCCGTGCGTCAGGCGTAGATGCTGCAAACGTTCTGATATAATGGTCATAGCTGCTCTCCTTTAAATAATGGGCGTCCTCTCACAGCCCGGCGGATCTCTGTCTTTACGGATGCATTTTTAAACAACGTCAAGGGTAATGATGCCGCTCTCTTTGGTGATGATCTCATACTCGGTGGACTGGATATCCCGCAATACCAGCTTTTCAATACTCAGGATGCTGGCAAGGGGGACAGAAAGCATGGTGTGTCCGGCCATGAAATGCAGCTCTGACTTGTTCCGGTGCGTGTGCAGCTGGATGTCTTGGAACGCGATGTCTGCCCCGGAAAAAACGGCGCACCCACTGGCTTTGCACTCGGATGTCTCGGCAAGAAAGGTGTCAATAGCGATTTTATAAGTATCCATGAGGAGCCTCCTGTGATTTTATATATAGCACTACTCTCACTCGTGCCCTCACTCTCTGTCCTGCTATGATTAGTCGGCCTTCACGAACAGCTCCATGCAGTCCGCACAGATGACCCGCACTTCCTTGGTGCTCCGGATGATGGTTCCGCACTTGGGGCATACCCACCGCCGGGTGCTGCTCTTTGCTTTGGGAGGCTTGGGCGCTCCGGTCTGACTGCTGCCGGGTGCCTTGCTGCCTGCTCCGGTGCCTGCCATATCTGACCATGCCAGCCGCTCGCCCATCTGGATGTCCTGCCAGCCTTGGAAGATGATGAAGTCCAACAGCTCTTCGGACGGGCTCGTGATGGTCCAGCCATATTTTTCGTGGTGGTCGACGGTCAAGCCGTGTGTCTCGGCCTGCTCCTTAAAGCGCCGGTTGTGGTAGACCCCGTTGTTGCTCGTGTCCTTGATGCCGGTCTCCATGCAGTACTCATGCACCATCTCATGCAGCAGGGTGGAAGCGGTCTCCTCGATGGGACGGTCAAGGGTAGCCGACGAAATATTGATCTCGTACTTGTTCTCGCCGCCTGCCTGCCAGACCTTGGAGCAGGTGATATGACCATAGGCGGACGGGGTCTTTTTCAGGCTGATGATGGGCTCGGGCAGCTTGCCTGCAAAGTAGTGCTTGTTGAGCTCGCGGAACATCTTTTCCAGCTGACCAGCAGCGCGGGAGGTTTTGACAGTCTGTTTCATGATTTTTCGAACCTTTCTCTTGATAAAAAAGGCCGGGACAGGTATAATATTGGTGTAGCCCGCCCCGGCGGGTGTGTTGGGCTCTATACAACGTCAGCTTTGGTCGGCGCGCGCTGTATGGGGCTTTTCTTTTTCAGGTGATGCTCAGGCGAGTGCCGGTGACAGTTTTGCTGTACTGGTCGTACAGGTCGGGAGCTACGGCCTTGATGGCTTTGCTGTCTAGTCGGGTGCTGGAGAAATCGGACAGGCGGACTTTGTGGCAGCCTACTTCCAGATAGTTGGTAGACCGTTCTGCCAGTGCCTCGCAGATCTGGATCTTCAGCTGCTCCTGCTCAGCCTGTGCGGCCTCGATCAGTTGGGCGGCCTCCTTGTACTGCTCGACAAGGTTCAGTAAAACGTTGATACTCATGTGTGTACCTCTCTTCAAATTGTTGGTGAATGGTCGGATGTGAGAACCGGTGTTCCCGATGGCACTAGTATACGCATACTCCATGAAGTATGCAAGATGGAATGCTGCACAAGAAAAAAGGCTATAAATTGTGGAAAATGCATACTTCATGAAGTATTTGCAGAATGGACAGCTCGAAAAGATATGATATAATACCTATAAGAGTAAACAGAAAGTTGGTGCTTTGGATGGGCGGCAAAACAAGTACAGCCAGCAAACGAAAATGGAATAACGAGAATTACGAGTACACACAGCTCGTGACGCAAAAGGGCGAAAAAGAACGCATCAAACAAGCAGCAAAGCAAGCTGGGCAAAGCGTAAACGCCTATGTGGTGGAAGCTGTACGCCGCCGCATGGAGCAAGAACAGATGCTCAGTGCGTCAGACACCCCGGGGGTAGTTAAAAATCTGGAAGGGGACACTGACCCGGTAGAATGAGATAGTTGTTCCATCTCCCCAGACCTGATTAAAATCTAGCAACAGAAGGCCTCTGTCTTTCACAGAAATGTGATCGGCAGGGGCCTTTTTGCGTTAAGAAAATGACACCTAAAAAACAAAAAAGTATCCTCCACATGGAAAATGAAAGGCCGTGGCCAAAATCAAACGTTATTCCATCAGATTCATCGATTTCCTGCCCCTCATGGACACCTGATGGGAGAAAATTCGGTTCATCTCCCGGCGCTTTCGGGTCAGGTCAGAGTGCACATAGCGCTGCAAGGTGATGTTGGCGTTAGCGTGTCCTAACAATTCGCTGAGGGTCTTTACATCGCACCCCGCCTGCAGACAGGTCGTTGCAAAGGTATGGCGCAGCGCGTGCGGACGTACCTGCCGGACAGCTGCCTGTTTCAGATATGCTCTGATGCTTTTTCGGTAGCAGCGGGGTTCGGTGGGCTTAGACTCGTTGCCAGATAGAAACCATGTGGAATTACTGGCGTTTCCGCGCAGCTTTTTTAGCACAATAAGTAGCTGTTTCGGGATTGGAATTTCCCGGCGGGAGGTGCGGGTTTTCGGCGTTTGGATAACCACCTTTGTATGACCGTTTCCGCAGGAAATTCGGCAGACTGTCCTGTTGATCTTCAGCGTGCCAAGTTTCAGGTCAAAATCACCCCATTGTAAGCCGCAGATCTCGCCAATACGCAGACCTAATTCAAGCCCCAGTAATAAGCCGATTTTGCGAGGCGTGGGGTTCTCCTGCACATACTGGAAGAGCCGTTGCTGTTCTGCCGGAGAAAGGGGCACGGGTGTTTTATCAACAGCTTTTGGCAGCGCAACTTCCAACTCCATCGGACGAATCAGGCGTAAATGTGCGGCATATTCGACGCAGCATCGAGAGGCATTCCCGGGCAGAAGAATTTCCCAGTGGCTTGTGTGCGGCATCTGTGGGCACGATGATCTGCTGCATGGCCTGTTCGAGGAAGCTCTCGTCAAGGGATGCAACGGACACTTTGCTCAAAACCGGAAGAAGATACTTGTGCAGCGTGTACGAATAATGCGCATAGGTGGATTCTTTTACGGCATTTCGCTGGGAGCGCAGCCATACCTCGGCCAATGCTTCAAAGGTTAGGTCGGTTCTTTTCAGGTTATAAAAACCAGCTTCTGCTTTTTTCTGAATCAGAATCTGCTTGACCTCTGCATAGACTGTGCCATAGATATAGCCCCACTGAATCTTTCCATCCGGTGTATGCGCTTTGATATAGCGGCCTTCCCACCGACCATCATTGCGCTTATGAATGTTTTCTCCCCGTCGTGCCATTTTTGTTTCCTCCTGCGTCTTGGACACCCATCTGACCACTTATTCTGTCCACCTTCGTTTTTAGCTGGATTTTTTCATGCAGAACTGGGCAATGTGCAAAAAAGTTTCGGCTTCTGCGAGTTTTTTTCTAAGGTCAGGTGGGATACATTTGTATAATTTTCTATTGATTCCCAGATATAACCATGATAAAATAATAGGGAGAATCAAACAATGATGTCGAAAAATTGGTATCCTCCATTTTCCATGTGAAGGATACCCCTTTATGCGGAAAGGGGTGAACAAGGTGGCATTGCGTCTGTTTGAGCACAACGAGAAAGCGTACAAATCGGCAGTTCGGATGATGGAGCAGTACGGCAAAGCTGCTATTGTTCATCCGACCGGCACTGGAAAGAGCTATATTGCGTTCAAGCTGATCGAGGAAAACCCGGACAAGGTCGTGATTTGGCTTTCTCCCAGTGAATACATCTTCAAGACCCAGCTGGAGAGCCTGAAAAGGAACGACCCGGATTTTCCGCTGGCAAACGTTCACTTTTATACCTATGCCAAACTGATGTGCTGCACGCAGGCGCAGCTGGACGAAATAGCAGCGCAGAAGCCTGCCTATATTATACTCGATGAATTCCATCGTGCTGGTGCTGAATGTTGGGGCGAAAGCACGGTGGCTTTATTAAAGCTATGTCCGGATGCAAAGCTTCTGGGGCTGACGGCAACAAACATCCGATATCTGGATAATAACCGCGATATGGCCGAAGAACTTTTCGATGGACATATTGCCAGCGACATGAACCTTGGCGAAGCAGTCGTCAGGGGCATTTTGCCTGCCCCGAAATATGTGACCACGGTCTACCAGTACCAGAAAGCGCTTGCAAAATATCAGACACGAGTGGACAACCTGCGGACACCGGGCATTCAGGATGTGAATCAGAAATATCTGGACGCGCTCCGCCGCGCTTTGGAACAAGCGGATGGTCTGGATAGGGTCTTTGCCCATCATATTACAAACAAATCTGGAAAATACATCGTGTTCTGCGCCAACAAAGAGCACATGGACGAGATGGTGTCCCACGTGCCGGAGTGGTTCGCCGGGGTCAACCAGGACGTGGTGGTGTACGAAGCCTACTCGGATGATCCGAATACGGACAAGGCGTTTGCGAACTTCAAGACGGATACGACCAACCGGCTGAAGCTATTGTTCTGCATCGATATGCTCAACGAGGGCGTCCATGTGGAGGGGATTTCCGGGGTCATCCTGTTCCGACCTACCATTTCGCCCATCGTTTACAAGCAGCAGATTGGCCGCGCCCTGACCGCCGGGGATACCGCCGCCCCGCTGATTCTGGATGTGGTCAACAACTTTGAGGGCTTGACCAGTATTTCCGGTCTGCAAAGCGAGATGCAGGAGGCGGTTCATCGGCTCTATGCCAACGGCGAAAGCGATAAGATCGTGACCGAGCGGTTCGAGGTCATCGAACAGGTGCACGATTGCCGGGTACTGTTCGAGCAGCTGCAGGCAAGCCTTTCTTCCGGTTGGGAGCATTACTTCTCTGAGGCGAGCATCTACTATGCGGAGCACGGCAATTTGAACGTCCCGAAACTGTATACGACGCCCGGAGGTCTGAGCCTTGGGGTGTGGCTGGTGACCCAGCGCCGTGTGCGCGAGGGACAGATCCAAGGCAACCTGACTGAGCAGCAGATCGCACGGCTGGACAGCATCGGCATGGTGTGGAGCGTTTTTGATGCCAAGTGGGAAATGGCATATGCGCTCGCTGCGGCCTATTATGAGGAGAACGGTAACCTGAACATCCCGCGTTTCTATGTGACAGCGACTGGTGAACGGCTGGGACAATGGGTCGCAAGCCAACAATGGGCGTATCCGAAAGGAAAACTGACGGACGAACAGGTTGAACGGCTGAACCGGATCGGGATGTACTGGGGCAACCGCAATGACCGCCAGTGGAACGAAGGATATCAGGAAGCCAAGCGCTACTTTGATGCCCACGGTGACCTAAACGTCCCGGCTGATTATGTGTCACCGAGCGGATATAACCTCGGAAATTGGGTCAAGCGGCAGCGCTACACCCGCCATAATCCTGAAAAAAGTTGCGCTGTGCTGACAGAGGAACGTATTGCAAAGCTGGATGAGATCGGGATGCGATGGGAAACCAGAAATCTGAAATCTCAAAAATCATGTCTCAAATTAAAAGAAAAGGTAGAACCTGCAAAAGCAGGGTGATAGTGTGAGGAAAACATGGAAGAATTGAATTACCACGTTGATTTTGGACCGTTCTATGTCCATCTAACTCAGAAGCAGAAACGATACCTTGCGGTGAGGTCTATAATTGACCGCATTCTGGCAGCGCTGGCGCTGGTTTTGCTTTCACCTTTGTTCTTGGCGGTGAGCATTGCCCAAAAAATCAGTGCACCGGACGAACCGATTTTCTTTCTGCAAAAGCGAGTAGGTAAAGGTGCGCATTGCTTTAATATCATCAAGTTCCGAACGATGAAGAGCTCCGCGCCTAAAAATGTGGCTACGGGAGATTTGGAAAATCCGCAGATGTACATTTCCAAAGTGGGACGTTTTTTACGCGACACCAGCATTGATGAGTTGCCTCAGTTGGCAAACGTGGTTCGTGGTGAAATGAGCCTGATTGGTCCTCGTCCGCTGGTGTATACGGAACGTGAGATTCGTTTTCTGCGCCGCTGGTACGGGGTGTATCAGGTAACACCGGGCATTACTGGTTGGGCACAAATCAACGGCCGTGACACGGTAGATGTGTATGACAAGGTCTACTATGACCGGGAATATGTCCAGCATGTCAGCCTGAAATTTGATCTGAAAGTCATTTGGAAAAGTATTCAGGTCGTATTAGGTCGAAAGGGCGTTGTGGACGGAAAAATTGACCCGGAGTTCCGGAGGGAGAGTATTGTGCTCCTGCGGGAGAGCCGACCGGTGTCGATAGAGGATACAAACTGTGAAGTACAAAAAACACAAATGGTGTGAGTGAAAACGAGTATGAAAAAAATTCTTTTTGTTACCCATAATGGTCGATTTTTAGTTCAATTCGAATTAAATGACATTAGGATCTTACAAGACATGGGATATGAGGTCCATTGTGCAACGAATTTCAAAGGTGAGTCGATGCGAGTTGATGCCGAGCAAACATTGAAGGAACACGGCGTAATTTGCCATCAGATAGACATTGAGCGTTCGCCATTGAAGATGTGGCAAAACACTCGGGCATATTCTCAACTAAAAAGTCTTTTGAGGAGTGGGGATTTTGCAGGAGTACATTGTCATACTCCGATGGGTGGTGTAATCGGAAGACTAGCAGCAAGTGCAACGCATACAGCCCCTGTGATTTACACTGCACACGGTTTCCATTTCTATAAAGGCTGTCCACTGAAGAACAGATTGATCTATCAGACGGCGGAAACTTTTCTGGCTCGCTATACGGATGCACAGATCACAATCAATCAGGAAGATTTTGCAGCGGCGCAGAAGTTTCCGCTGCGTGGAAAAGCATACTATGTGCCCGGCATTGGTGTGGATGTGAAGAAGATTTCTTCTGTGCAGGTTGACCGGGCAACAAAGCGTGCGGAACTGGGGATTCCGCAGGATGCGTTGGTCTTTATTACAGTAGGAGAATTGATTCCTCGAAAAAATCAGGAATTCTTGATTCGAGCTTTTTCTAATGCAAATTTGACGAATGCGCATCTTTTGATCTGTGGAAGCGGAAGAGAAAAAGAGCATCTTGAGCAGCGGATGCAAGAGTTGAAAGTTGCAGAGAAGGTTCATCTATTAGGATTTCGCCGAGATGTTTATGAACTGTTGAAGTGCTCGGACGTGTTTGTATTTCCATCGAAACAGGAGGGGCTGCCTGTAGCTCTTATGGAAGCGATGGCTGCAGGATTGCCGTGCATTGCCAGCCGTATTCGTGGAAATGTGGATTTGTTGGAGAATAGTCGATATCTGTTTGAACCAGCGGACGAGAATGCGCTCTGCCAATTGCTGAAAGATGCGGCGAATGATGTGCAGACCGAGCAAGAGTGTGCACAGAACCGGGAAATGTTGAAAAGGTATGATACTGAGAATGTAAGCGAGTACATGAAATGTGTTTACATGGAAGTGCTGATAGGAGAAAAAGAATGACGGAAGAAATCGCTACGAGTGAAAAACTGTTGACGTTTATCATACCAGTTTACAAGGTTGAAAAATATATAAATGAATGCGTAGATAGCATTCTTAACCAGCTCACTGATGCTTGTGAAGTCATTTTGGTGGATGACGGTTCGCCGGATCATTCTGGTGTTATTTGTGATGGTTATGCAGATAGGGATTCGAGAGTAAAGGTTGTTCATCAGAAAAACGGTGGACTTGCGGCTGCAAGAAATACGGGGCTTGACTGTGCTCGAGGAGAGTATATTGCATTCGTTGATTCTGATGATTATCTGGACGGACAGTGTGTCTCCAAAATTCTAAACTGGATAACTCTTGGCGGTGCGGATATCTGTTTTATGAGAGCCAAGAAGGTGTTTCCGGATGGCAAGCAGCAGCTGCTTGATGATGAGATGAATGCTGCAGAGCTCAAAGGAAGCAAGGAGTCCGCAATAAAGTACCTGTCGGAATGTTCCAAATATCCGGGAAGCCCTTGTACAAAACTTTTTCGTCGCGCACTGCTGGAGAGAAATCACCTCAGATTCCCGGATGATAGAAGAGTATCCGAGGATTTGGGCTTTGTTCTGCAATGTATCTTGAATGCAGACTCCTACGATGCACTGCCAATAGATTATTACTACTATCGACAGGCGCGGGAAGGCTCAATTACTAATAATGTGACTTACAAATCATTCTTAGGGCTGAGAGCGTTTGTGGAGGAATCGATCAATATTCTGACGGAGAATAAAAGTCCAAAGGGAAATATTGAGCGATATGCGATGAGCTTTGTGGCTTACGAGTTTTCAATCATGATTTGGCAGTATAGCCGAATTGGAAAAGAATTCAAGAGTGAGGCTGCTAAGACGTTAAATGAGTATAGCTGGGTTTTAAGCTACGGAAGAACAAAGAAAACACATCTAGTTCGTTGGACGATGCAGATATTGGGAGTTAATACGACTATGAGAATGCTGGATATTTATATGAGACTACGCAGTAGTAATCGGGGGGGGTAAAGTGCAGTAACTTTACAATAACCCTGCAGCCTTTTGCAAATAGCTATTTGCCTGCTTGCGGAGGTTGCTGCTGATGTCTCCTGTTCTGAGTTTTATTATTCCCGTGTATAACGTGGAAGCCTATTTGAAAAAATGCATCAACAGCATTCTTGAGCAAAGCGGAGCAGACTGCGAGGTGATTCTCGTGGATGATGGATCAACCGATGGTTCCGGCCTGATTTGTGATGATTTCTCTGAGAAGAACACCAATGTCAAGGTGCTCCATCAGAAAAACAGCGGGCATTCAGCAGCACGAAATGCCGGGCTTAAAGTGGCTGTGGGTGAATATGTGTCCTTTATTGATTCAGATGATTATATCGGGCAAGGCTGCGTGAAAGAGATTCTTAACTGGATTAAGACCACTGATGCAGACATTTGCTTTATGGAAGGATACAAGCTCTTCTCGGATGGGACGACAGAGAGCCTTGGAGATGAGATCGACAGATCACAGATTTCAGGCAGAAGCCAGGAAGAAGTATTTCAGCATTTGGCAACACGCCCCAAATATCCGGGCAGTGCATGTACAAAGCTGTTCCGGCGTGAGTTCCTGATGGAGAATGATCTGAAGTTTCCGATTGATTTGACTCATGCTGAGGATTTGACGCTCTGCTTGAACTGCCTTTTGAAGGCAGAAAGGTTTGATGCACTTCCGTGTCCGTTTTATTACTACCGTCAGAATCGCGAAGGTTCAATGACAAGTAAAATCAGCGGTTCTTCCTTCCATGGATTGAGCGAATTTGTGTCAAACTTTGCAGACAGTCTCACGGATAAACAACGAAAACCTCACACGAAGATAACAGGATATGCGATGGCATTTGTAGCCTACGAGTATTCGATTCTATTGTGGGAATACAGCAGACTGAATACCGCTGAAAAGGATGCCGCTAAGGAGTTCTTACAGGATTACAAGTGGGTTTTGAGCTATGGAGCATCGAAAAAAACAAAACTGATTCAGAAGGTCGTTCGCATAGTGGGGATAGACCTGACTGCGAAACTTCTTGATGTTTATATGAGAAACAGATAAAATCCGGCAGTTGCTGTGTGCTGATTGGTGACTGTAGAGGTAGAGAGGGAGAATAAACAATGAAGGTTGCCATTATTACATTGCATCGCGTGTATAATTACGGCTCTGCCTTGCAGGCGTATGCCACACAGACTGTATTCGAGAGAGCTGGATATGAAGCAGAAGTTATTGACTATATAACAGCGCAAAGAACAAAGAAACAAATTATGAAAACAGCTGCAGCTGGAAGTAATAAAGGAATGTCCAGCACTGCATATAGATTTTTTAAGGTGTTTTCCGTTTTTCTGAAGGAAATGACATTCGGAAAATTCGTGGAAAAGAACCTGCACCTGACAAAACAATATATTACGGCAGACGATCTAGAGAAAGAACCTCCGCAGGCAGACATCTATGTCACCGGAAGCGACCAGACATGGAACAGCCAATATAATGGAGGCGTAGACCGTGGGTTCTTCCTGACCTTTGCTCCGAAAGATAAGGCTAAGGTTTCCTTTGTGGCCAGCTTCGGAAAATCGCATCTCAACGATAAGGAAGTGGCTGAGACGAAGCCTCTCATTGCGGAGTACAAAAAGTTATCCGTCCGGGAGGACTCTGCACTTGATATCCTGCATCAGCTTGGCAGAGATGATGGCGTTCAGCTCATTGACCCGACTTTGCAGCTCACAAAGGACGAATGGCTCCGGCTGGCATCTCCCAGATTGGTAAAACAGCCTTATCTCATTCTGATGCTCCTCTACAATGAAGATAACCATGCAACGGAATATGCCCGTAAGATTGCGGATAAAAAGGGGCTGAAGCTGATCAAAATCTCGTGGGAAATGAAGAAACCGCCCATGGTCGATCAGCTGTTCACCCATCGTTCTCCGGCGGATTTCCTGTCACTGTTTGCAAACGCAGATTTTGTTGTGACCAATTCTTTTCACGGTCTGGCCTTTTCCATCAATCTGGAACGGGATTTTGTGGTCGTTCCGAGAAATGAATTCAATTCCAGAATCGAGAGTCTTCTCACGCTTACCGATCTTCAGGAGCGGTTGGTCTCAACAGAAAATGCTGCGCTGGCAGAGTCGGAGAAACCTATTGATTACGGAAATGTCAACACTCGGTTGGCGGAAGAACGTCAAAAGGCAAAAGAGTACATTGAAAGTTTGAGGCAATTATAAATGTTGAACTATCTTGCTACACAAGACGAGAGCAAATGTTGCGGTTGCGGTGCCTGCGTAGAGATATGCCCCCAAAAAGCGCTTTCCATGAAACCAAATAAAGAGGGATTCCAATATCCCGCCCTTGATGTGGATTGTTGTGTCGATTGCAAATTGTGCGAGAAAGTCTGCCCAGAGATGAATCCGCCGCAAAAAGCTGAACCGCTGGATATATACGCATTGCAGAGCAAAAATGCGGAAGAACTGTTTGAGAGTTCCTCTGGTGGTGCATTCCGGTTGGTCGCAGACAGTGTTATCCAACAAGGTGGAGCAGTCGTTGGCTGTGTCTGGAATGAAAAAATGGAGCCGGTGTTGACGATTGCGGATTCTTTGGATGGACTTAGACCCATGCAGGGAAGCAAGTATCTGTCCAGTAGCACAGAGCATACTTATAGCCAGACAAAGAAACTTCTGGATGCAGGAAGAATGGTTCTATTTACCGGTACACCGTGCCAGTGCGCTGGTCTGCTCAATTTTCTGCGAAAGCCTTATGATAATCTGCTCACCATGGACTTCTTATGCCATGGTGTACCGTCACAGATGGCTTTTGATTCTTATAGAAAATCTTTGAAAAGTCTGGCAGAAGATTATCGGTTTAGAGATAAAGGAAAACACGGATGGGGGCACACATCTAGTTATTTGACTAAATCTGGTAAGAAAAGAATTTATTCTGAAGGAAGCATAAACTCATACGACTATGGATTTCTTAATGGCTATTTGAGTAGATATAGTTGCTATACTTGCAAATTTCGAGGTCGCATAAGGGCAACTGATTATACAGTGTGTGACTTCTGGGGATATCAACGCTTTTATGATGAAATTGAGACATATAGTGGGGTGTCTGCATTCCAGGTCAACACGCAGAAGGGTAAAGAGTTTATGACTCGGTTTGAACAAAACGCCCGATATCACATCGCAAAACGGGAGGATGTGGCGGTTGAAAATCCGGCCATTCTCCACTCGCATAAAGAGAACGTGCCGGAACTGCGGAAAACGATCTACCAGCAGATCCAGACAGATGGCTGGGCAGTTGTCGAAAAGAAATACCTGAGGTGCAAGCATTTTTACCTAAAAAAGCTGTGGTATGCGCTGCCAGATGGGGTGACGCGGAAGATCAAGAAAATGGCGAAAGGATAACAATGATGAAAGTACTCTATTTATCCTCTTTGTGTTCTATAAAGGAATACGAGAGGATGTTTAAGACGTATGGTTCAACATCAAGCCATGCTTCTCAGAAATTCAATCGTATGCTGGTCGATGGTTTGATTGCAAATGGCTGCGAGGTTGATGCACTGACGCAGCGCATTATCGTAAAAGGCGGAGAAAACGACCTGACAAGACCTGACGAAGAGGAAAATGGTATCCGCTATAAATATTTACCACGATACGCCAGCAAAAAGAAAAACCGTCTGATGACGATTTGGAACGCATGGCAGGAGATTCGGAAGTGGAAGCAGAGAAACCCTGATGGAGTCGTTATATGTGACATAATTTTAGGGGAACTGTCCATTGCTACATGGCTTTCCTCTTTTGGCTCATCTGTGAAGAACTATGGAATCGTCACGGATGTGCCTGGAATCAGAGCGGGTGACCAGCGAAAGGGAATCAAGGCGATTCCTCAAAAAATCAAGGACCATATGATATCTGTTTATGATGGATATATCTTCTTGACGGAAAAGATGAATGAGCGCCTGAACAAAAAGAACAAGCCTTATGTGGTTGTAGAAGGCATGGTCGATCAGGCGGTTCTTGAGATTCCAAACACGGTTGAGAACAAATATCCGGAAGCTGTATGTATGATGGCTGGTCTTCTGGAAGATATCTTTGGCGTATCAGCTCTGCTAAAAGCCTTTATGAAAACAGATAAGGCAAATGCAAGATTACTTTTTTACGGCAAGGGAAGTGCGGTCTCTGAAATCAATGCGTGTGCAGAAAAAGATCCACGGATAAAGTACTGCGGCGAATTGACCAATCAGCAAATTGTCGCGGAAGAAAAGAAAGCAACACTGCTGATCAATCCGAGACCTGCAGAAGGAGAGTGGACGGCATATTCCTTCCCGTCAAAAAATATGGAGTATATGGCATCCGGAACGCCTCTTGTTGCGTATGACTTGCCGTGCATCCCCAGAGAATATCTTCCTTATTTTTATCAGATTACAGATGAAAATCAGATGGGACAGCTCTTGCAGGAGCTTTTGTGCAAGGAACCTGAAGAGCTGCACGGCTTTGGTTTGAAAGCGCAAAAGTGGGTCACGGAGCATAAGAACGCTAAGGTGCAGGCTCATAAAGTGGTGGGAATGCTTCAATAAGAAAAAATGGAGGATGAAGATGTTTGATATTCCAGTGGTTCTTATAATATTTCGCCGATGCGATACGATGCCAAGAATCATACAGCGACTGGCGGAAGTAAAGCCTAGAAAAGTATACATACTTGCTGATGAAGGCAGAAATGAAAAAGAGATAGAACAGGCTCACGAATGCAGAAAAACAGTGGAAGCTCTCATCAACTGGGATTGCGAGGTGGTAAAAAACTACGCTGAAGAAAACCGTGGTGTTTACCGCAATATTGGTGAAGGCGCAAAGTGGGTGTTCGAGAGAGAGGAAAAAGCTATCTTTCTGGAAGATGACAATCTTCCGGAAACTTCTTTCTTTAGGTACGCCGGCGAGATGCTGGAAAAATATGAAACAGCACCGGAAGTTCTCTGGATATGTGGAACCAACTACGTAACCGATATGAATGGCAAGGAAAGCTATGCTTTTACGCAACACTTGCTGCCTTGTGGATGGGCATCATGGAGCGGTAAATTTTTGAAGTACTATGATGGAGAGTTAAGTACATTCCGTGATGAGGCGCATAAAAGAAAGTTTTATAGCAGCTATTCAAACAGATGGCTGGCACAATGGCAATACCAGTCGGTTCGCAACGAAGTTGAAAGACATGAAAGAACGGGACGATTCATTTCTTGGGACTATCAAATGCTGTGGTCGGTTAGATCGAATGGCTTATGCGGAGTAGTTCCGTTACGAAATCAGATAACGAATATCGGGGTTGATGAGTTTTCGATTCATGGCGGAAATTCAAAAAATAATATCATGACGGATCGCTTTTGCGAGGTCCCTTCCAAGCAGTTGGATTTCCCTCTTGTACACCCAAATGAAATTGCAATAAATAAGTCGGTTGAACATCAATTGGCCGATATTATTTGTCCCCCGCATTCGACTGTTTTGAAATCCTTGCTTAGTTCAAAAATGAAAAGACTGATGAAACAAGATACAGCGAAGTCGTGGAAACAAATATTAAAAGAAATGAGAAGGTGATTGTTTGAATTTGATTATTATTCTAACAATCATCTTCTGTAGCGGCTATTTCCTCTCTATTACAACACTTGGAAGCACAATGACCATCATGGCAATGGCAGTCTGCTCTCTTGTGATTATTCTCGAAGGAGTTCTCCAAAGGAAAAGAAAGCTGCAGGGAGGATTGTTAATAGGTAGGAAAACTTTCTACTTGACTGCATATCTAATAGCAATTGTGCTATTTTCTTCTGGATTGTCCAGCATTGTGGGAAAGCAAGTGATTTTGTACTTTTGTGCGATGCTTATTGTTAGTGTATGCGATTGGAATGACTTTAAAAAAGAATATATTAGGGTAATGGTTGTAATATCATGCTTTGCATTGATTGGATATGCGCTACAATACACGCCAGTTATTAATATGCTGCCCACAATGGTAAACTATAATGGAACAGTTTATGTCAATGGTATTCTATTCTCCTTTATTAAATATACATATTCGGGGTTGACAGAAAGATTGCACGGACTGTTTTGGGAGCCGGGATTGTTTGCGACATATCTGGCGATTGCAATTGCTTTCTTGAAAAAGGAGAATACAAAAAATTATTGGATTACGCTGGGTCTATTTACCGTTTGTTTGATTATGACAAAATCGGGTGCGGGCATTGCAATGATGCCACTGATCTTGATTATTAAACTGACTGATAGAAAAGATGAGGAACTGTCGTTAAGAAGGAATGTACTGCTTTGCGGAGTTCTTATTCTAATCTTTATTATTGGACAGATAGGTTCAGATGTAATTGATCAATGGCTGAACGATTATTTGTTTGTAAAATTAAATGATACATCTAATGTCAGCAATTTTATGAGAACTAATGCCGTTCTTGTTGACTTGCAAATTGCATGGAATCATTTTCCGTTTGGTGTTGGAATTGCTCAGTATGCTTCTGAAGTGGCTAAGTTCAATTCCACGTTGCAATCGTCAGGAACATCAACTATAACGACATACTTAGCTGAATATGGGGTGCTTGGAATTCCTGTTGTTTTGATATGGATTAAAGCTTTATTCCAAATAGCAGGTAGTCGTAAATTTGTTACAAGACTTGCGACTCTTCTTATGTTTTTAACAATCCTGACTAAAGAGCCACACGGTAACTTGCTCTTTATGAATTGCATTCTGTTGTACTTAACTGTTGGCTATCGGTCTGAAAATGACTTGATAAATATAAATACGGAGGAAAATTAAAATGTCTGCATTTGATAACGCAACCCTTATGATTACTGGTGGTACTGGTTCTTTTGGCTCTACCGTTCTGAAGCACTTCTTGGACTCTGACCTGAAGGAGATCCGTATCTTCTCTCGTGACGAGAAGAAGCAGGACGATATGCGCCACGAGCTTCAGGCCAAGCATCCGGAGAATGCCAAGAAGGTTAAGTTCTACATCGGTGATGTCCGCAATCCTCAGTCTATCCGTGACGCTATGCCTGGTGTTGATTACATCTTCCATGCTGCTGCTCTGAAGCAGGTTCCTTCCTGCGAGTTCTTCCCCATGCAGGCCGTCCAGACCAACATCATCGGTACTGATAATATGTTGCACGCCGCCATTGATGCCGGTGTCAAGCGTGTCGTCTGCCTGTCCACCGATAAAGCAGCCTACCCCATCAACGCTATGGGCATCTCCAAGGCCATGATGGAGCACGTCATCTACGCCAATGCCCGTGTGGCTGCTGAGCGTGGCGGTACCACCATCTGCTGCACCCGTTACGGCAACGTCATGTGCAGCCGTGGCTCTGTCATCCCTCTGTTCATCGACCAGATCAAGGCTGGTAATCCCATCACCATCACCGATCCCAACATGACCCGCTTCCTGATGAATCTGGACGAGGCTGTGGATCTGGTTATGTTCGCCTTCCAGCACGCCAATCCCGGCGACCTGTTCATCCAGAAGGCGGATGCCTCTACCATCGGCGATCTTGCCAAGGCCGTCCAGCAGCTGTTCGGTGACACCGGCACGAACATCATCGGCACCCGTCACGGCGAGAAGCTGTTCGAGACCCTGATGACCCGTGAGGAGCGCCTGCGTAGTGAGGATATGGGTCACTACTTCCGTGTTGCTGCTGACAACCGCGACCTGAACTACGATAAGTTCGTGGTCAAGGGCGAGGTTCATACCATGGCTGACGAGTCCTACACCAGCCACAACACCAATCGGCTGGATGTGGAAGGCACCGTCAAGAAGATCATGACCACCGAGTATGTCCAGAACGAGCTGAAGGGTATTCCTAATGTCTAAGGAGAAGCTCCTGTTGGTCGGTGCCGGCGGCTTCGGGCGCATGGTGGCGGAACAGGCGATGCTCCAATACGACTGTGCCTTTGTGGATGATGGACAAGCTGTGGGCACTAAAATCTGCGGCATTCCGGTGGTTGGTGGTCTTGCTAATCTGCCGGAGCTGCGGAAGGAGTATGGATTGCTGGTGGTGGGAATCGGCAACAACCAGTTCCGGGCACAGGTGTATGAAAAGGCAAAAGCCCTTGGCTATGCGTTTCCAAACATTGTTGCCCCCAGTGCCTACATCAGTCTTTACGCCAAGTTGGGCTGTGGTTGCGTGGTTCTGCAAAACGCTTGTATCCAGAATGGAGCCTCTGTCGGAAGCGGTGTTTTGCTGAATGTCGGAACGGAAGTCCACTGTGATGCAGCGGTAGGGGACTACGCCCTGATTTACACCAACAGCGTCATTCGCACTGGTGCGACTGTGGGCAACTTTACCCGCATCGGCAGCAACTGCACCATCTGCAATAACGCAACTGTGCCGGATGGCGCAGATATTCCGGACTGCACCGCAGTACACTAAGAGGTGAGAGAATGAACATTCTAGTCACAGGTGCCAAGGGCATGGTGGGGACCGCCCTGTGCAATAACCTGAAAAATATCCGGGATGGGAAGAACAAGACCCGCCCGGCATTGAATATTGAAGAAATCTTCGAGTATGATCTGAACTCCACCCCGGAGGAGCTGGACGAATACTGCCAGAAAGCAGACTTCGTGTTCAATCTGGCAGGCGTGAACCGTCCGGAAAACCCGGAAGATTTCATGAAGGGCAACTTTGGCTTTGCATCCGACCTGCTGAACTGCCTGAAAAAGCACAACAACAAGGCAACTATCATGCTGTCCTCCTCCATTCAAGCTACGTTGGCTGGCCGCTTCGGTAATAGTGAGTATGGTCGTAGCAAAAAGGCGGGCGAGGAACTGTTCTTCCAGTATGCTCAGGAGACTGGAGCAAAGGTTGCTGTCTACCGTTTTGTGAACCTGATGGGTCACAGCCGCCCCAAGTACAACAGCGCCGTCAGCACCTTCTGCTGGGCGGTTGCCAACGATGAGCCATTTACCGTCAACGATCGCAGCACCGAGCTGGAACTGCTGTACATTGACGATCTCGTAGAAGGAATGTTCGACCTGCTGGAAGGCAAGGAGCAACACTGTGAATTTGACGGTGTGGAGACTGTTCTGAAGACCGATGGCCGCTACTGCTGCGTCCCTGTGACACACAAGGTAACACTGGGCGAGATCGTTGATCTGTTGCAGGAGTTCAAGGCACAGCCGACTACGCTCATGATGCCCAAGATGCCGGACGGCTCCTTCGCAAAGAAGCTGTACTCCCTATATCTGACCTATCTGCCCACGGACAAATTTAAGTACGCTCTGAAAATGAACGCGGACAACCGTGGCTCTTTTACTGAACTGGTGCATACCGCCGATTGCGGTCAGGTGTCCATCAATATCAGCCGCCCGGGCATCACCAAGGGACAGCACTGGCACAACTCCAAGTGGGAACTGTTCATTGTGGTGGCTGGGCACGGCTTGATTCAGGAACGGAACATCAACACCGGAGAAACGGTGGAATTTGAGGTTTCTGGGGATAAGATCGAGGCTGTCCACATGATTCCCGGCTGGACTCACAATATCATCAATCTGTCTGAAACAGAGAATCTGGTGACAGTGATGACCTGCAACGAAATCTTCAACCCGAACCACCCGGACACCTTCTTCGAGCCGGTGTAAGAGAAGATACTGGTTGTCGATAGGAGATTTTTATGGAACACAATTTTACATGGAAAAACGACGGGCGCACCAAGGTCGTGATTGGCTGCGGCACCCGTCCGGAGATTATTCGGCTGGCTGCTGTCATCAAGCGCTGCCGGGAATATTTTGACTGTTGTGTGGTCTACTACAACCAGAACTGGGACAGAAACCTCTCCACCGTTTTCTGGGAAGACTTTGAACTGAAGAACACCTTCGGGGAATATGGCCCCGACATTCTGGTGCCCGTGGTAGGCGAGAATCTGGGCGTGACCTGCGGCAATATTCTGGGACGCAGCTATGAGCTTCTGTCCGAGTTGCAGCCGGAGGGCTATCTGGTGCTGGGCGATACCAACTCCTGCCTTTCTGCCATCAGTGCAAAACGACTGCACATCCCGCTGTTTCACATGGAGGCAGGCAACCGTTGCAAGGACGAGTGCCTGCCCGAGGAGACCAACCGCCGTATCGTGGACGTAATTTCTGACGTGAACCTGTGCTATTCCGAGTTTGCCCGGAAGTATCTGGCAGATACCGGTTTGCCCAAGGAGCGCACCTACCAGACCGGCTCTCCCATGGCGGAGGTGCTGCACATGAATCTGGAAAAAATCCAGAAAAGCGATGTGCTGGAACGTCTGGGACTGGAAAAGGACAAGTACATTCTGTTGTCTGCCCACCGTGAGGAAAACATTGACTCTGAAAAGAATTTCCTGAGTCTGTTCACTGCTATCAACGCACTGGCGGAGAAGTACGATATGCCCATCCTGTATTCCTGCCATCCCAGAAGCAAGCACCGTCTGGAAAAGAGCGGTTTCCAGCTGGACCCTCGTGTCCGTGTCAACGAGCCGCTGGGCTTCAATGACTACAACAAGCTGCAAATGAACGCTTTGGCAATCGTCTCCGACTCCGGCACCTTGCCCGAGGAGAGCAGCTTCTATCTGTCCATTGGTCATCCCATTGCAGCCGTGTGCATCCGCACCAGTACGGAACGCCCTGAGGCGCTGGAAGCCGGTGACTTCATTTTGGCTGGTATTACCACTCGGGAACTTCTCAACGCTACCGATATGGCTATCGAAATGAAGCAGAAGGGCGTTCTGGGTAAGCCCTGCCCCGACTACGTGGACGAGACCGTGTCCATGAAGGTGGTTCGCATCATTCAGGGATATGTCAACGTGGTCAATAAGATGGTGTGGAGAAAGTTCTGATCCCTATTCTCCGAAATGACCTGAAGGAGTACATTTTATATGGTGGAT
>NZ_QULS01000006.1:0-167778 GCF_003482185.1 Faecalibacterium sp. OM04-11BH | reverse complement strand
ATTTTATCACTTTCGCGATAAGTTGTCAAGCACTTTTTTGAAAGACTTTTGAGATTCATTTTTGATTCTGTCGAATCTCTCCGTTTGACGTCGTTTTTGAAGTATCTCATTCTGTCGGACGTCCGCCTGACAGTAGTGTATTTTAGCACAGCATCCTTCAAAAAGCAAGCGATTTTTTACAAATTTTACGTCAAAATCATTCTTTTGACTTTTTGCCCAGTTTTTTACATTTTTTATAGACACTTCCTCCCTTATTCTTCCAAAAGCCGGGTGCGCAGCCAGATCAGGATCTTGCGTTCCCGTCGGGAGATCTGTACCTGAGTCGTGTGCAGTGCTTTTGCAGTCTCGCTCTGGGTGCGGTTGCCATAAAAGCGCAGGCGGATCAGCTGCTTGTCCTGCTCCGGCAGCGCTTCGATCACCTCTGCCAGACTGATTCGATCCGCCAGTTCCTCCTCCGGGGATTCCACTGGGATATCCAGCTGCCGGTCTCCGTCCTCGCCGCCCTCCGGGGTCAGGCTCATGGCGGGCTTAGCGGCCTGTATGGCAAGGGCCACATTCTCTATTGGTTCGTCCAGCTGCTCTGCCAGCTGCTGCAAGGTAGGCTCTGTGCCGCATAGTTTCATGGTATGTTCTCGTGCCGCCTGCACCCGCATTCCCAGTTCCTTCAGGGAGCGGCTCACCTTGACCGTGCCACCATCCCGGAACAGCTTTTTGATCTCGCCAAGGATCACCGGCACGGCATAGGTAGAAAAGCACACGCCTCGGCTCTCGTCAAAGTTGTCGTAGGCTTTGATGAGTCCCACGCAGCCTGCGCTGTACAGATCGTCGTACTCCATGCCGCGCCCACGAAATCTGCCCGCACAGGCGTGCACCAACCCTAGATTCTGCGTGATGAATGCTTCCCGCCGGGTCTTATCCGTTACCATATACCGGACCGCCTTTCCTTTTTATGTAGGCTCCCGCCGGGACAGACGCTTGACCAGCAGCACCTTTGTGCCCTTGCCGGGCTTTGAGGTGACCTTGACCCTGTCCATGAAGCTTTGCATTACCGCAAAGCCCAGGCCGGAGCGTTCCTCGGGGTTACCGGTGGTAAACAATGGCTGCATGGCCTGCTCCACGTTGGGGATGCCGATGCCCTTATCTGTAATGGTGATGTGCACTTCCCGGTCGGGGTAGACCGCTATGGTCATACACACCGGCCCGATCCGCTCCGGGTAGGCGTGGACGATGCAGTTGGTCACCGCCTCGGACACTGCCGTTTTCAGGTCGGCAAGCTGGGGCACGGTGGGGTCGTATCGCGCCAGAAAGGCTGCCGTAACGCCGCGGGCGTAGGCCTCGTTGCTGCTGAGGGAATCGAACTGGATACGGGTACTGTTTTCTGCTTTCATTGTGCATTCTCCTTTTCTATGTTCTCCATACAGGGGATGCCCGCCAGCCGCAGGACTTTTTGAAGCTGTGCGGGGGCGTGCTGCAACCGCAGGGTCGTGCCCAGTACGCGGGCGCAGCGCTGCCGTCCAAGGATAAGCCCGACGCCGGAGGAATCCATGAATCCCACCCCGCCAAGGTCTATGATCAAGGTGCGAGGGCTGCGGCTGACCAGTGCATCGTCCAGCTGCATCCGCAGGCTCTGGGCGGCATCGTGGTCGATCTCGCCCGCCAGATAGGCGTACAGGGTCTCCCCTGCCGCGCTGAAGGTCACCGTTACCATTGCTTGTCCATCTCCTTTTTTGCAAAATAAAAGATCCCGTACACATAGCTTCAGTGTACGGGATCTTCGGGTTATTTTTTAGAAAAAGCTGTCGGCGGTTTATGCCTTTGCCAGCAGCTCGGCAGCTTCCAGTGCTGCCGCCTCGCTGCCGCAGACCAGCAATCCGCGGCGGGTGTTGGCGTGCGCCAGCTGCACTGCTTCGTCCAGACTGGTGCAGAGCTGAGCGTCAAAGTGATATTTTGCCTTCTCGGTCAGACGCCGGGTCAGCTGCTCCTCCACACCGGCGGGCGTGACGAGATACACCTTATCAAAGGGGCTCTCGCTCATGCCGGGCATGGTTGATTTATCCTTTTTCTGTTCCTCGGGGCTCAGGCCGGTTTCCAGCGCGGAGAAGAAGGCTTCGGCGCCCTCCTCCTCGGTCAGGCCGATGATGGCGCTCATGTGGCGCACTTTAGCCATGTTCAGCACGCGCAGCAGCGCAGCAGCCTGCTGCGGGGTGCGGCAGGCGTCCAGAATGACCAGCGGGCGCTGGGAAAGCACCCGGATGCTGCAACGGTTGTCCACGGCAGCGATGCCATCCAGAATGGCTTCATCGGAGATGTCCACCCCCTTGCGGCAGAGCGCCAGCGCCAGCTCCACCGCCATGGCGGCGTTGCCTGCGGCGTGACGCCCCAGAAAGGCCAGCGGCACTGTGTAGCCGCCGTAGTCCACCCGGCTGGCAAACTGTTCTGCTTCCAGAAAGGTGATATCCTCTGGGTCGGGCACTACCAGCTCACAGCCGCACTTGCCTGCAGCCACAACCAGCTCACTGAGCACCGCCTTGGGCTGCTCCGGCGCAGTGACGCAGATGCTGTCCTTGCGCATCACGCCGCCTGCCAGCGCAGCCAGACGTTCCACCGAGCGGCTCACGCCGTCCGGCCCCACCGCTGTGACGGCGCACACCGGCATTTGGGGCAGCGCCGCAGCCAGACCTGCGTCCGGCAGCTCCACCACAGCCAGCGCGCAGCCAGCCTCGCCAAAGCAGTACGCAGCGGCGACAAGCTCTGCCGCCTGCAAAGGCAGCTCCTCATGGGCAGCAAGGGCATCGGCAGCGCGGCACAGCAGTGCCTCGTCCACCGGCTTGCCATCCACACGGATGCGGGCAGCAAGGGGCTCACACCCGGCATGGTAGACGCCAGCACGGATCTCCTGCGCGTGCAGGATGGCTGCCAGCAGACGCGCCACCGCCGTTTTACCGGCAGTGCCTGCCACACCCACGAACTGCACCTGCTGCACCGAGGCGGGCAGCAGTGCGCTCAGCTGCGCCGGGTCGACAAAGCCGTCCGGCAGAGCTGCAAAATACTGATTTGCCTGTTGGATGGTCATTCGTGTCTCCTTTTCATGTGATAATACAGCCCCTCGCAGGCCAGCAGCAGCACGATGGCGACAAGGATGCCAGCCAGAACACCGGCAGAATCCAGCCACACATCGGTGACCTGACTGCTGCGTCCCTCCGAAAAGAGCTGAATGGTCTCATCGGTCAGCGCCGTCAGCACACCACCCAGCATGGGCACGGTGATATGCCGCAGCGGGTGACGGCTGTACACCCGCATACAGAGCATGAGCAGAAAGCCCTCCAGCGTATACTCGCAAAAGTGTGCCAGCTTGCGCACGATGTGCATGGTCAGATGCTCTGCCAGCCCTGGGTGTCCCAGACGGCGCAGGATGATGCGCATCCACGCCAGCACCCGGCCGCTGGAACCAGAGGAGACCTTTGCCACCGCCATGGAGTTGGAAAAGATGAACCAGATGCAGGCGATCAACGCAGCGGTAAAGGCCACTCGTCCCACAATGACCCACAGCGAGGTGCGTTCTCTGTTATTGTATTCCACTATTTTAACCCAGAGCCTTGATGCTCTGCTCAATGTTGGCCAGCTTATCCTGACTCTTGGCGAACTTATTGCGGATCTCCTCCACAAGAGCCGCCGGGGCACGCTCCACGAACTTGGGATTGTTCAGCTGATTGCCGAACATGGCCATTTCTTTTTCAGCCTTGGCCTTTTCCTTGTTCAGGCGTGCCAGCTCCTTCTCACGGTCGATGAGCTCCATCATGGGAATGAAGCCGCGGGCGGCGTGGGTGGACACCTGTACCATGCCGTCGGTGCTGCCCTCATACTTTTCGGTAAAGGCCACATCGGTGGCAAAGGCGAACTTAGCCAGATAGACCTGTGCGTTCTGGAAAGGAGCGGCATCGGCAGTTTCGATGATCATGCTGGTCTTTTTAGCGGGATGCACGTTCATCTCAGTGCGCATGGTACGCACAGCCTTGATATAATCCATCACCTTTTCAAAGGCTTCCTCTTCAGCGGCCCAGTTGTGAGCGGCGTCAAAGGTGGGCCAAGCCTGGGTCATGATGGTTTCGGCAGAGCCGGGCAGAGCCTGATACAGCTCCTCAGTGATGAAGGGCATGAAGGGATGCAGCAGCTTGAGTGCCTTATCCAGCACATACACCAGCACACGGCGGGCGGTATCGGCCTGCTGTGCATCGCCGGAGTTCAGGCGGGGCTTTGCGATCTCGATGAACCAGTCGCAGTAGACGTCCCAGATAAAGCTGTTGATTTTGGCAGCAGCCAGACCCATCTCGTAGTGATCCAGATTATCGGTCATAGCACCAGCCACCTGATTCAGCTTGGTCAGCACCCACTTGTCGCTCATGTCCAGCAGCTCCTCGCTGGGCAGACCCGGCTCAAAGTCCTCGGGCAGGTTCATCAGCACAAAGCGGGTGGCGTTCCACAGCTTATTGGCAAAGTTGCGGGCAGCCTCCACCTTCTTTTCGATATAGCGCATATCGTTGCCCGGGGTAGAGCCGTCCACCAGCATAAAGCGCAGAGCGTCTGCACCGTACTGGGCAATAACTTCCAACGGGTCGATGCCGTTGCCAAGGCTCTTGGACATCTTGCGGCCCTGACTGTCACGCACAATACCGTGGATGCAGACCGTGTCAAAGGGAGCCTTGCCGGTGTAAGCCAGACCGGAGAAGATCATGCGGCTGACCCAGAAGCCGATGATGTCGTAGCCGGTGACCAGCGTATTGGTGGGGTAGAAATACTTGAGGTCGGCGCTTTCCTCGTTGGGCCAGCCCAGCGTGCTGAAGGGCCACAGGGCAGAGGAGAACCAGGTATCCAGCGTGTCGGGATCCTGGGTCAGCTTTGTGCCGCCGCACTTGGGGCAGCTGCAGGGAGCGGACTTTGCCACCACGGTCTCGCCGCAGTCGTCGCAGTACCAAGCCGGGATCTGGTGGCCCCACCACAGCTGACGGCTGATGCACCAGTCGCGGGTGTTTTTCATCCAGTTCATATAGTTCTTGGTAAAGCGCTCGGGCACAAACTTGATCTCGCCCTTTTCCACGCTCTCGATGGCGGGCTTTGCCAGCGGCTCCATCTTGACGAACCACTGCTTGGAGATCATCGGCTCAATGGTGGAGTGGCAGCGGTAGCAGGTGCCCACCTCGTGCTTGAGGGGCTCGGTCTCCTTCAGGAAGCCGCCCTCCTTCAGATCGGCCAGAATGGCCTTGCGTGCTTCCAGTGCGGTCATGCCGGCGTACTTGCCGCAGTCCAGCACATGGGGTTCGTTGACGGTGTTCTTGCCGGCGGCAAACAGGGCATCGGCTGCAGCCTTGTCGGCAGCGCCGGTCATGTGGCCGTCGTAGGTGAACACGCGCACGATGGGCAGGTCATGACGCAGACCGACTTCAAAGTCGTTGGGGTCGTGGGCGGGGGTGATCTTCACGACACCGGTGCCCTTGGTCATATCGGCGTGCTCATCGCAGACGATGGGGATTTCCTTGTTCAGCAGGGGCAGCACCACATGGCAGCCGTGCAGATGGGCGTAGCGGGGATCCTCGCCGTTGATAGCCACGGCGGTATCGCCCAGCATGGTCTCGGGGCGGGTGGTAGCCAGCTCCAGCATCTCGCCGGTCTCCTTGACCGGGTACAGCAGGTGCCAGAAGCTGCCGTCCTTCTCCTCGTACTCCACCTCGGCGTCGGAAATGGAGGTGTTGCAGTGGGGGCACCAGTTGACCATGCGGTTGCCGCGGTAGATCAGCCCCTTGTCGTACAAACGCACGAATACTTCCTTGACAGCTTCAGAGCAGCCCTCGTCCATGGTAAAGCGCTCGCGCTCCCAGTCGCAGCTGCTGCCCAGCTTTTTCAGCTGGCTGACGATGCGGTTGCCGTACTTGGTTTTCCATGCCCATGCGCGCTCCAGAAAACCATCGCGGCCGACCATCTCCTTGGTCAGGCCCTCGGCGCGCATAGCTTCCACCACCTTGGCTTCGGTAGCAATGGAGGCGTGGTCGGTGCCGGGCACCCACAGGGCGGCATAGCCCTGCATCCGCTTGGTGCGGATGAGGATATCCTGCATGGTGTTATCCACCGCATGCCCCATGTGCAGCTGACCGGTAACATTCGGCGGCGGCATCACGATGGTGTAGGGTTTCTTGTCCGGATCGGCCTTCGTGTGGAAGTAGCCGCCGTCCAGCCAGAACTGGTAGATACGATCTTCCACCTGACTGGGATCGTACTGCTTTGCAAGCTCTTTCATAGTGTCCTCCCAAAAATTTGATGAAGTGGGACGCAAAAAGCCGCCCCACGGAGCGTTCCATGGGACGGCTGTAAATACATGACCGCGGTACCACCCAAATTGCGCGGAAAGCTCCGCGCCCCTTGATGCCCCTGTAACGTAGGGCAGACCCGAAAGCGGCTTACCGGCTCAGCTCACCGCTTCTGCTCCAAAGTGACAGTGCCCCGCCGGTATCCCGCCGGGTTTTCAGCTGCCCCCGGCTCTCTGTGCGGTCCCAGACGATGCACACTCTTTTTCAACGCATTTATAAAAAGAATATAGCGTTTTTTGTGGGATTTGTCAATCAGTTTTTCAAACCTTTCACCCAACGCACCAGCTTCCATACCTTTGCGCCCAAATGCGGGCAGTAGCTCACCATCAGCGCCTGCAGCTTCTGGCTTTTGTGCTCTAATGGGATCTTCCACGCAGCGCGGCGGTGCGTCTTTGCCAGTTCCAGCAGTGTTTTTTCCTTTTCCGGGTCCCGCTCCGGCTGGTTGACCAGCCGGAAATATACCTCGGCGCAGGACATGATGCAGCGCTGATCCGTAGTACTGCGGAAGGGATCCGGCTGCTCCTTTGCCAGCTGCCAGACCCGTTCCCATGCCAGTGCCGCCGTATAAAAGCGCAGGCTCGGCTTCTGCCGCACGGCAGAATCTGGTCGTTCAAGATAGGCATACAGCGGGCAGTTCAAAAACGCCAGACTGCCAGCCTCGAGAAATTCCATCACAAAAAACAGAGTATCCTCCCCATAAAGCAATGCCGGATCAAAACGGATATCCCGCAGCAGCTCCCGGTGGGTCAGCATCCGCCAGCAGTGCCCGCCGCTCCATTCCCGCATCCACGAGTAGTTTTCCGCCGTGATCCTCTGCGGTACCGGGCATTCCGTCACTGTCCACAGGGGCTCGTTTTCCCGTATGCTGCGGTAGCGGCACATAGCCATGCGAGTGCCGCAACTGCACAAGGCATCGTACAGCCATTCCAGATACTGCGGCAGCACAAAGTCGTCGGAATCCACAAAGCCGATGTATTCGCCCCTTGCCACATCCAGCCCAAAATTGCGCGCCGAGGACACCCCACCGTTTTCTTTGTTGAAAATGCGCACCCGGGCATCCTGCGCCGCATAGCGCTGCATGATCTGCCAGCAGTCGTCCGGCGAACCATCGTTCACAACGATCAGCTCAAAATTCCGGTAGGTCTGCGCCAGCAGGCTGTCCAGACACGCGGGCAGATACTTTTCCACCTTATAGACCGGTACGATCACCGAGATCAGGGGGCTTTTTTCTGTATTCATCCGGCTCTCCTTTTCAAGATCTCCTGTACACGCCGCTTCAGCTCCGCGTACTCCGCGCTGCGCCGGTAGAGCAATACGATCACCCCTGCGAATACGGCTGTATAAAGCACACCGTCCAGAATAAAAACGCCGAAGTTGTCTACCGGGAAGCGCCGCACCCAGAGCACCGCTGCCGCCGAGACCGCTGCCGTGAGCAGCAGCCGCTTTAGATACTGCGCAAAATAAGCCCGCAGCTTTTTCTGCCATGCGTCCTGAACGCCGTATTTCAAAAAGATATAAGGCTCTATCCAAGTACAGGTGCACAGCGTGCTGATGATAGTGCCCCCGATAATACCGGTCACGCCGTAACGCTGCACCAGCACAAGGGAGACTACCAGATTGATGGCGGACTCTGCCACAGCCTTATAGCGGTCGTTCCAGAACAGTCCCATGACCTCCCGGAACAACAGGTTCGTCTGCCGCATCCGCGTGATGTAAAATTCCGCCACGATGATCGTCACGGTCGTCATCGGGAAACAGTATTCCCTGCCAAACAGCAGGGCGATCAAGGGATTGAGCAGCATCATCAGCCCGCCGGTCAGGTAGCCGGACAGCACAAAAAAGAGAAAATCCATTTCTTTATACACCTGATACAGCCGGTCAGAGTTTTCCAGTGCTGCAAAGTTGCCCACGCTGCCGGAAAAGGCTGTGACGACCTTGGTCATCAGGTTGTTCAGCGCGTTGAGCACCAGCCGGTAATTGGAGTAAATTCCTACCGTTGCCAGCCCGATGAAGGAGGACATCAGCAGGCTGTCCGTGTTGCGCACAATGACGATCGCCAGCTTGTGCATACTCATGGCGCCGATGTTTTTCAGGATGCCGTTCCTCTCCTCCCTGTCCGGCAGTTCACGGTATTTCTTTAAGTAGGGAAATTCCTTATCCACCATGCGGGAGATCATGATGTTGGGTATAAACTGTATCACCAGCTGGATGGCAAGGTACAGGATAAAGTTGCCCGTCAGCAGCAACGCCACGATCTGCACGACGGTGCGGATGCACTCGCACACCAGAGTCCATCCGGTACAGAGATAGCTCTTCTGATAGGCCTGATAGATAGAGCTTTTGTAGTTCAGCAGATAGGAGCTGGCCGAGGCTGCCACATACATCATGTAGATCAGTGTGATATGCTCAATGCCCTCGCCGCCCTTGATGAGGTGTGGCAGAAACGGCAGCAACACCAGCCCGAACAGCAGCACCGTGGCCGCCACCGCCCGGTACATCCACTTGTACAGGTTCATCAGCTGCGCCAGCTTCCGCTCGTCATCCCGAGCGGCCGGCTCGTACATACTGAACACCATAGCCGTACCAATGCCCAGCTCCGCAAAATTAAGGATACTGAGCACATCGGTAAACAGGCCGTTGACGCCCAGATAGGCAGCCGATAGGCAGTGGATGAACACCATCCGGTTGATAAAGGAGAGCAGCATCGTCAGAAACTGCCCGCCGATGTTGACCATCATGTTGATGATAGAATAGCGTGTTCTCATGCGTTTTTCTCTTTCTCCTCAGCCCTTGAGTTCCCGCAGCCGACTGTATGTCTGCGGAAAGTGCCACAGCAGCCAGCTTTGCAGCCAAAGCCCGCCCGGGACGGCGCAGTACCTCCGGGTGCGGCTGACCACCTTAAACTGCATCCGCAGCATTTCCCGGCTGCGAGGTGCTTTGCGCAGCGCCGGGGGCAGCTGCCGGTACACCCGGCTCACGCTGCCCATCGTAAATTTTGCCGCATTTGCCAGTGCATCGTATGCAGCGTTTTCCACAAGACAGTCCCAATACCGTTGTGCCGCCTCGGCAGCGTCGAAATGGCGCAGCGTTTTATTGCCGCTCATAATGCTGCCGCCGCGCTGTACATAATAATACAACGCCTTTGGCACCACCACGGCCTTTTGGATCTGCAAACAGACCTCCGGGATCAGGAACAGATCCTCGTTCAGCTTTCCCTCCGGGTAGCGCAGCTGCGCAAAGACGGCGCGGCGGTACAGCTTGTTCCACGCAGGCTGGATCATCGAATCTGTAGCATTTTTCAGTAAATCCTGCCCGGCAAAGACCTTTTTTTCAAGACGGACGTGCATCGACTGACATGGCACTCCCGCCTCGTCCACCTCGGCGTAATCACACAGGGCAAGGTCTGCCCCGGTACTTTGCACGGCTTGGTACAGCACTTCATACATTTCCGGTGCAATGTAGTCGTCTGAATCCACAAAGCCGATCCATGCGCCCCTTGCTACGTCCAGCCCGGCGTTGCGGGCGGCAGAAAGCCCGCCGTTTTTCTGGTGGATTATCCGGACGCGGGCATCTTTTTCGGCGGCGGCATCGCATAGCGCAGGGCAATCGTCCGGTGATCCGTCCTCCACAAGGATCAGCTCAAAGTCCGTAAAGGTCTGCGCCAGAATGGAATCAATACATTTGGGCAGATAGTTTTCCACCTTATACACCGGCACAATGATGCTGAGCAGCGGTGCTTTTTCCCCTTCCGGCGCTCGTTCTACGTTGTTCAATCCGTCACCTCCGTGCGCAGGCGGGCAATGAGCCGCTCCATCAGCGCCACCCGGTTAAAGGGGGTCATCAGGTAAAAGCCATCCGCATAGGGCGCAGCCGCCTTAGCTGCCTGCACCGAGACTTCCAGTCCAAGCTCCTCACCTGCGGCGCGGTCCAGCCCCTCAAACTTCTGGATGATGGCCTCGTCCACATGGATGCCGTTGACCTCGTTTTCCATAAAGATGGCGTTGCGCTGGCTGACCACCGGCAGGATGCCGGCCAGAATTTTTGCTTGCTCACCCAGCGTCTCCCGGGCTTTTTTCAGATTTTCCACCGCCTGTGCCGACAGCACCGGCTGGGTGAGGAAACCGCTCATGCCGTTTTCCAGCTTTTCTGCGGCGCGGCGCAGCTCCACCTCAAAGTTGCGGGCGTTCAGGTTCAGCGCACCGAACACCGTGATGGGGCTGGGCATCTCCCGCCCTTCCCCGGCCAGCGATACGATATACTGCGCCAACTTGCGGGAGTTGAACTGGTACACGTTTTTCACCTCGTCCCGCTCTGCGGTGGGGATGGGGTCGCCGGTAATGGCCAGCACCTCCCGCACACCCTCGGCGTACAATCCCAGCAGCAGCGCCTTGGTGGCGTTCAGGTTGCGGTCCCGGCAGGTCATGTGGGGCAGCACGTTCATGCCCAGCTCCCGGTGCACCCGGCAGGCCACCAGCGAGGAATCCATCCGCGCCCGGGCAATGGGGCAGTCTGCAATGGTCAGCAGGTCGGCACCGGCAGCCTGCAACCGGCGGGCACCCTCGAGATAGGCCGTCAGGTCGGCGTCCTTGGGGGAATCCAGCTCCACCGCGATGACCCGCTGCCCGGCGCGCAGCTTGCGCAGAAAGGCGTCGTCCATTTCCACCACAGACTTTGCCGCTTCGGCAGGCTTTGCAGCCGGGGCTGCGGGCAGCGTTTCCGGCAGAGCGTCCAGTGCGGTGCGCAGGGCAGCAATATGCTGCGGTGTCGTGCCGCAGCAGCCGCCCAGAATGCGCACGCCCTCGGCGGCAAGGCGGCTCAGCTCCCGGGCAAAATATTCCGGCTTGCCCTGATAGCGCACCTGCGCCCGTGCCACCACCGGATAGCCTGCATTGGGCATGACCGAAAGCGGCAGCCCCGCATCCCCCAGCTGCTGCACCAGCGCGCGCATCGCGCCCGGGGCAGACACGCAGTTCAAACCTACGGCATCCACTACGCCGCTCTGCGCCATGCGGCGCACAAGTTCTGCGCAGTAACGACCCTCGCGGGTGTAGCCGTCCGGCAGCACCGCAAAGGACACCAGCACAAAGGCCTCCGGCACGGTCCGCTTCAGCGCACGAATCGCTTCCAGCACGCCGTCCTCGGTGCTCAGGGTCTCGAATAGAAAATTCCGTGCGCCCAGCAGCGCAAAGCGCTTTGCCACGGCAAGATACACCTGCTCTGCCGGGAAGTTCTCGGTATCCGGTGCGGGGCCAAGGTCGGCAAACACTGCCGCGCCGGTCTCCCCGGCGGCCTTTGCTGCCAGCTGCCAGCCAGCATCTGCCAGCTGCTCCCAGCCGGGCTGCTGCGCCGCCGCCAGACGCGGCAGGCTGAAGGTGTTGGTCTTGATGGCGTCCGCTCCGGCAGCAAGATACGCCCGGTGCACCGCCAGAATGCCCTCGGGGTCGGTCAGGTTTGCCTGTTCGCACTCCTGCCCCGGTTTTGTTTTATAATAGGTACCCATGCCGCCATCGAACAGCAGCGGACGCCGGGTCAACAGTTTGCGCACATCCAACATCGATACTTTCCCTTCCCTATAAAAAGATTTCATCTTTCAGTTTATCGTAGTTCACCCATCCGGTCAAGCGGTTTTCTTGATTTCGCTTGCGGCGCGGCTGTTTTTGTGCTATTTTAGGAATAACTTTTGAGAAAAGGGAGAGGATGTATCATGCGCCATACCGGCACACTAGAACTGGAGACCGACCGGCTGCTGCTGCGCCGTCTGCTGCCGCAGGACGCCCCGCAGATGTACGCAAACTGGGCAACCGATCCGGCTGTGACCCGTTTTTTGCGCTGGGAGCCGCACAAAAGCCCTGCCGAGACCCGGGAACTGCTTTCGGCGTGGGCAGAGCTGTATCCGAACCCGGACTATTACCAGTGGGCCATGGTGGAAAAGGCCACCGGGCAGGTGTTCGGCTCTATCAGCCTGTGCAACGCCCTGCTGGGTGAGCCGCAGCAAAAGACCAAGTGGCCGGGGTTAGACCTCTCCGGCGGCATCTGGGAGCCGGGCTACTGCATCGGACAGAAGTGGTGGGGCAAGGGCCTTACCACCGAAGCGCTGCAGACTGTGGTGGATTTCTGGTTCCATCAGGTGGGTGGTACCTTTCTCACCTGCTGCCATGCGGTGCACAACCCCGCCAGCGGCCGGGTGATGGAAAAGGCCGGCTTTGTGTACCACCACGACGATGTTTACCACAAATTCGACGGCACACCGGTGGAATGCCGGTGCTATCTGCTGACAAAAGAACGCTACGATAACAGAAAGGACTTACTTTGAGCGAACTTTATGATATTTTGACCGAGACCCCTCCCACAAAGGTGGTGCTGCTGGCACTGGATCAGGGACTTTGGGACTGCGAGCGCAGTCTGGCAGAGCTTTCTGCCCTGTGCGAGGCCAACCACATGGAGGCCGTGGCGCAGATCACCCAGAAGCGCCAGACCCCGGAGACCGGCATCGTGCTGGGCAGCGGCAAGCTGGAGGAAGCATCTCTTGCCGCCCAGACAATGGGCGCGGAATGCGCCGTGTTTGACGGCGAGCTGACCGGCAGCCAGATCCGCAACATCTCCAACGCGCTGGGCGGGCTGGAGGTCATCGACCGCACCATGCTGATTTTGGAGATCTTCCGCAGCCGCGCCGTGACCAACGAGGGCAAATTGCAGACCGAACTGGCGCTGCTGCGCTACCGTCTGCCCCGCCTGCAGGGCATGGGCGAGGCGTTGAGCCGTCAGGGCGGCGGCGGTGGCGGTGGCGGCGGTGCCCGCCGCGGTGCCGGTGAGACCAAGCTGGAGTTGGACCGCCGCCATGTGCACGCCCGCATCGATGCGCTGGCCGAGAAGCTGGCCGAGATGGAAAAGCGCCGGGGCGAGAGCCGCAAGGCACGCGCCAAGACCGGGATGCCCGTGGTAAGCCTTGTGGGCTACACCAACGTGGGCAAATCCAGCCTGATGAACGCCCTGTGCGGCCCCAGCGTAGCCGAAGCCGATATGCTGTTTGCCACACTGGACCCCACCAGCCGCAAGCTGGTGCTGCCCAGCGGTATGGCGGTGCTGCTGGTGGACACAGTAGGCTTTGTGTCCCGCCTGCCCCACAATCTGGTGGAAGCCTTCAAGTCCACCTTGGAGGAAGCCGCATGGTCTGATGTGATCATCCGGGTGGCAGATGCCGGGGATGAACAGCGCGAGGAACAGCTTTCTGTCACCGACGAGGTGCTTGACGGGCTGGACTGTGCCGACATCCCCCGCCTGACCGTGTACAACAAGTGCGACAAGCCCAACACCCTGAGCTTTGACCCCGATATCCTGCTGACCAGCGCCAAGACCGGCTACGGGCTGGACAAGCTGCTGCAAAAGCTGGACGAGGTGCTCAGCGACCGGGTGCACACCATCCGTGTGCTGCTGCCCTACGACAAGTTGGGGCTTGCCGCCCCCATGCGGGAGCGCGGCAGCGTGCAGGTGGAGGAATACCGGGAGGACGGGCTGTATCTGGAGGGCATCGTCAAGACCGAGGACCTGCACTGCTTTGAGGGCTATCTGGTCTGATAGGTGCATACGTTTTAAATAGCCTCCGCTGCGCTCTGGCTATCATCAGCGGAATAATATTTTGATATAGAGCAAACCCGGAAAGTCTGCGGACTTTCCGGGTTTGCATTTTCACGGGTGGAGTCGTGACCGGAAACAGCTGCTCCGCAGGGCAAGTTCGTTGTTTACCGTTGCACTCTTTTGTGAAAAAGAAAAAAGCCCCAACAAACACAAAAACCCGCCTGGCAGCGGGTTTTTGTGTATAGAGGGGTGGGAAAGTATATAAAGTGGTGAATCTCAATATCATTGGCAGACTTTTATTCATTGCGCTGCCTTGCATGATGTATTATACCCGTTTTTCTTTTCTTGTCAAACAGGATTTTCGGATTTTGCTTTAAAATAATACTTTACTTTTTTGTAAAAACTTTATATAATTAACATAGAATTTCAGAAACGAAATTATATTCCATTTCTGTGGGTTTGCACAACACAAAAACTTTACTTTCAGAAAATTTTATACAATCCAACATATTTTGAAGGAGGCTCTTCTCATGGACGATCTTGACCGCAAAATCCTCACCCTTCTGGCAAAAAACGCACGGATGCCCGTCAAAGAAATTGCGGAACAGGTGTCGCTTACCAGCCCGGCAGTCTCCAGCCGTATCCATAAGCTGGAAACGGACGGCATCATCAGCGGCTATACCGTCACGCTGAACCGTCCGGCAGACCGGATGTATGTGGATGCGCTCATCAGCCTTTCGGTTGCCCCCTCCAAGCAGGATGCCTTTCTGGAGCTGCTGCAAAACAGCCGCGAGGTGCTGCAATGCTACCACGTTACCGGTGCGTACACCTTTCTGGTCAAGGTCAGCTGCGGCAGCATGGCACAGCTGGAGCATCTGATTTTGCAGTTCCAGAAGCTGGGCACCACCAGCACCCAGATCATCCTGTCCACCCCGGTGAACCACGGCGATCTGGACGCTTTGATGCTGTAAGCGGGTGCTGTTCATAAAACTGTTACTTTTCCCTGCAATTTTGCGGTGCGGTGGTTCGTATCCAGAATAGCAGCCCAAAACCGGCACACACTACCTGTAACGTGCGCGCCCGGCTGCGCCTTCCACACACAGCACTATGAAAGGAAATGCAATACTATGAAAAAATTCATCGCCGCCCTGCTGGCAGGGCTGACCCTGTTTACTCTGGTTGGCTGCTCCGGCGGCAGCAAGGCCGACAGCTCCACCCCCAAGGACTACTCCCAGATCATCCACGACGCCCGCAGCGACGAGGACAACGAGTACGATATGATCTTTACCAAGGGCGAGGACGGCAAGTTTACCGCCATTGACGGTTACAGCGCCGAGTACGAGCCCGACCAGCTGAACGAGGAGATCCGGGACATCCTGATGCCCCTGCTGAACCTGGAGGATGACCAGTACACTGCCTTTGCCGCCAGCATTTCCAGCATGATGGTGCGCAGCTACGCCGTTGCCATCGTGAAGCCTGCCGAGGGCAAGACCGATGAGGTAAAGGCAGCACTGGAGGCCTACGTTGCCAGCGAGCAACAATCCATGGAGCACTATCTGGAGGATCAGTACCTCGTGGCCAAGGCTGCCACCGTCACCGTAGCCCCCACCGGCGAAGTGGTTCTGGTCTGCGCCGAGGATCACGACACCATTCTGGCGAACATTGAAAAGGCTCTCGCAAAATAATTTTCCCGCATAAACCCCGGCCTTTGCAGTATGTTTCATCTGCAACGGCCGGGGTTTGGTTTTTATGCTTATTCCAGATCCAGCTTATTTTTCATCAGCCAGCTGGTAAGGACAAAATAGACTGCGCCGATCAGAATCGTTACAAGAAGGACGAGCCAGGGATTGCCGCTGGCGGAATAAGCCATCGGCATCGCTGCCACAGAGCCAACGATCACCCGGATCCCGCCGCCTGCATCCAGTTTGCCCTGAATCAGCTGCAACAGGAAGAAGGCCAGAATGCTGGCAATCGTGGAATGGTTCCTGAACTGATGCCCGATCATGCAGGCGGCGTAGATACAGAGGATGAGGACTGCAACGCCCGCCAGACCAAGGACGATGATCCACGCCAGCTCGCTCCAGAATTCACCGCCGATGCTCTGGATCTCCTTCCAGCTGAATTTCAGGACATCGCCCCAGCCCGTCGTGATCGTCTCCCCATTGATGACCGTTTTGGAATCCTCGAAGGCGCCCAGGCCGACCAGCATCAGAAGGACGGACAGGATCCCGACCACTCCGCTGCAGATCACCCAGACCATGCTGGAAATGAGTTTGGACGCAACCAGCTGCTCTGGATGGACCGGAAGGGTGTGCATGAGATAGCCCTCCCGCCCCAACAGATTTTTGGTGAACCGCTGGATGATCGTCACAATACAGACCACTCCGATGGCAACCCCGATGGCAAAGTAGGCAAACATCAGGTATGCCCAGATCTGGCTGCTGCCATTGTCCCAGACTTCGTCCCGCATCGAGATCCCCATTGCCAGCGCAACCAGCAGCCAGACCAGATACAGGCCGCCATAGGTCCGTCCGGTCGCCCGGAATTCATACTTCAACAGATTTTTCAGCATTTGAATACCTCCCGGAAATATGCGTCCACGCTCATTCCCTCATTCTCACGGATCTCATCCACACTGCGGTGAGCAAAGACCGTTCCCTCTTTCAGGAAGATGGCCTCATCCAGCACCGGCTCGATATCCTCGATCAGGTGGGTCGAGATGAGGACGGTCGCGTCCTTGCTGTAATTGGACAGGATGGTGTGCAGGATATAATCCCGTGCCGCCGGGTCCACGCCGCCGATGGGTTCATCCAGCAGATAGAGCCGGGCATTCCGGCTCATGGCAAGGATGAGCTGCACCTTTTCCCGGTTGCCCTTGGAAAGGGTCTTGAGGACGTCTTTGGGGGAAAGTTCCAGATTTGCCAGCATCTCATTCGCCCGGGCCGGATCGAAGTCCTTATAGAAGTCCCCAAACATCTTCACCAGCTGCTCTACCCGCATCCAGCCGGGAAGCCAGTCGGCATCGGGCAGGTAGGATACGATTGCCTTGCTCTCCACGCCGGGCTTCATCCCGGCGATCCGGATGCTGCCGCTGTCAGGCTGCAGCAGACCGTTTGCCAGTTTGATCAGGGTGGTCTTGCCGCTGCCGTTCGGCCCCAGCAGGCCAACGATCTTCCCAAAGCCGATGTGCAGATCCACACCGTCCAGCGCGGTTTTTGCGCCGTAGTGTTTTGTCAGCCCTTCACAGGTCAGAAGTTCACTCATGATTCGGTTCTCCTTTCGTCTGACGGGCCAGCAATTCGGCGACCTGCGCCGGGCTGTACCCGATGCCCCGCATCTTTTCCAGAAATTCTTCCGCGAACTTTTCCGCGGTCGCGGCACGCAATTGTTCGATCAACATGGTATCCTCCGTCACATAGCGGCCCACCGTCCGTTCGGTCCGGACAAGCCCCTCCGTTTCCAGCTGTGCCAGCGCACGCTGCATGGTATTCGGGTTCACCCTTGCGGCTGCGGCCATATCCCGCACCGAGTCAAGATGTCCTCCGGGCGGGTATGTCCCCGCAAGGATCTTCGCCTTCAACCGCTCTACCAGCTGTGCATAGATCGGACGGCTGGAATCAAATTGTTCACTCATCGTAGCCCTCCCTGCATTTTGTGTTTCTGTGTTAAGTGCCTAATACAATAATACTCATTTTTCAGATTGTGTCAAGGGGTTCATACAATTTTTTTAGCCAATTCTGTCACAGCTCCCCGGGCATTGCCTTGCAAACGAGGGCAGGCGTTATCCGAGAGGTTTGCATTTTTGCGATAATATGATATACTCTCTCTGTAATTGACGAAAACAGGAGTAACTTTTATGATAAAAGCGACCATCATTATCCCAAACATCAACGGCAAGGGCTGGCTGAAGGATTCCATCGAGTCCATCTACGCCCAGACCGAACAAGATTTTGACCTGATCGTGGTGGACAACGGTTCCACCGATGAAAGTCTGGAACAAGCCCGCAGCTACTGCACCCGCCCCAACTTCACCCTGATCGAAAACGGGCGCAACACCGGCTTTTCCTACGCAGTGAATCAGGGCATTGCCCGGGCGCAGAGCAAATATGTGGTGCTGTTCAACAACGACGCCTTTGCCGAGCCGCAATGGCTGGCAGAACTTTTGCGCACCGCCGATGCCGACCCCAAAATTTTTGCGGTGCAAAGCCTGATGATCCGGCACTTTGAGCGGGAACTGGCCGATGATGCCGGGGACTATGTAACATGGATGGGCTTTGCCTGCAAGACCGGCGATGGCCGCCGCGTCAGCCGCTACACCAAGCAAAAGCGTATCTTCTCGGCCTGCGGCGGCGCAGCGCTGTACCGCAAAAGCATTCTGGACGAGATCGGCGGCTTTGACGAGCACTTTTTTGCCTACTTTGAGGACGTAGACCTGAGCTGGCGCGCCAACAATGCCGGCTACAAAAACGTACTCTGCCCCGCTGCCAAGTGCTACCACATCTGCGGTGCCAGCACCGGCGCTGTGCGCTACAACGCCTTTAAAAGCCAGCAGAGCGGCCGCAACAGCATTTTGCTGCCGCTCAAAAACGAGCCGCTGCTGATGCTGGTGCTCAACTTTATCCCGCTGGCGCTGGGCTATCTGCTCAAGTGCTACAAGTTCCACAAGCAGGGCTTTGGCGAGGCTTGGGACAAGGGAATGCACGAGGCCTTTGCCCTGCTCAAAGCGGGCAAGCTGGGCAAGCGCCCCTTCCGCCTGAAAGACCTGCCCAACTATATCCTGATGGAACTGTGGATGATCTGGAACATGGTGCCCTACCTGTGGTATCGGCTGGTGGTAGTCAGATTTGATTTGAAGTAACACCGGCAGGAAGCCGTTTTCCGCTGCGTCCCTGCCGTGAAAAAACGCCCATGATAAAAGGGACCGCTGCACAAAAGCTGTGCAACGGTCCCTTTTGCATTTACATTTTACGCTGCGGTGCTGGCGGCATCCTCAGCGGCAGGGGCTTCTGCCACGGCGCTATCTGCACCCGCTTCTGCCTGCGCTTCCGGCTGGACAGCCGATGCAGCAGCCGAATCTGCCGCAGCGGAATCTCCGCCAGTGGCCAGAATGGCGTCCTGTACATCGCTTTCCGCCATAGGCTCCGGCTGCGCGGCAACGGAACTTGCGGCGCTTTCGGGTTTCGTCTCACTCTCGGTCAGGCCGGTCAGATACCAGCTGCCGCTCTGGCGCTCGAACAGGTAATCCATATACTTGGTGGGGGTGTCCGAGGAGGGATTGATGATGCTGTCGTCCGCGCTGGCGGTGGGGATATAACCCACGGTAACGTGCAGTTTTCCGCTGCGCTTGAACAGCTTGACCACGGTAGCGCGGTAGTAGCCCACCGTACCGGTAATGGGGATCTTGTAGCACTGGGTGGTCTCGTCAAACTCGACGGTCATATCCTCCATGTCAAAGCTGCGGTGGGTCAGCTTGAAGCCGGGGCCCAGCAGCTTTGCCAGATAGGCATCCACTTCCACCGAGGGCAGCAGCAGCTGCTCGGTCTCGGGGTCGGTATTGTAGTTATCAAAGCCGCCCTGCGTCTCCTGAATGCTGTACACACAGCCCCACACAGCTGCCTCCCGCAGGGTCAGGTCGTTGATGTTCTCAATGCCGTCAAAGGGCATGGGGTCGAACAATACCAGGCCTTCCAACTTGTCCTCGTATTCCTGCTTTTGTGCGGTATCGTCAAACAGGTTTGCCACAAGGCCCACACCGGCCCGCAGCACCGTAATAAACCCGATAAGCACCAGCACCGTGATCAGCAGACCCAAGGTCTGCCGCCAGCGGCGGCGCTTGATCCGGGCGTGTTCTTCCGGGGTGATCGTATTTTTCATTGGTCTGAATCTCCCAAAGTTTTTTGTCTACCCAACAGTATACCACATCCGGCCGCAGAGTGCAAAACCTGTACCGGTGGTTTTTTTGTGAAAGCAGGCTTTTTATTCCCAGTCCTTCCATATCTCGGGCTGGTAGCCCACGGTGGCCTTGCGTCCGTTGCGCACGATGGGTGTCTTGAACAGCTGCTGGTTTTCAAACAGCTTGTCCTCCTTCTGCCAGTCCACCAGCGCGTCCAGCAGCGCAAGGGTCTGCTTGTCCTTTGCTGCCGGATTTACCAGTGCTTCCCATCCGCCCAGAGCGCGCGCCACGTTATCAAACTCGCCCCGGCTCATGCCCTTTTCCTTCAGGTCGATCGTCTGGAACTTGATGCCACGCTCCTTGAAATAGCGCTGCGCCTTTTTGGTATCAAAGCACTTGCTCGTGCCAAAGATCTGGATATTCATCTTATCTCCTCCTGCCGGTTCCCGGCGGTCTTATTGTACCACACCGTAAACCGCTTGCATAGGCATAATTTGCGGCAAAACGGGCAATGCTTTCCGCAAAGGAGGTGTTTGCATGAACGCATTCGTAGACCCTGAACTGTGCATCGGCTGTACCCAGTGTGCCGGGCTGTGCCCCGCAGTGTTCCGCATGGAGGGAGTTCTGGCTGTGGCAGAGCCCGGCCCCATCCCGCCGGAGGAGGTGCCGCAGGCCGTCACCGCAGCCCAAAGCTGCCCGGTAAGCGCCATCCGCATCGAGGAATAAGCCCGGCACCGGTAAGGCTGCTGCACAGCTTGTGCGGCAGCTTTTTTGCAGTGGGACGATTTGAAATGCCCTCCGCTTTGCTTTGGGCATAGGCAGCAGAAGAACATTATAAATTATGCGATTGTCACGGCTTACGAGCCGTGACAATCGCATTTTTATGAGAGACGGCACCACGAAAAGCAGCCACTTCTCTTTTTTGCGTAAAAAGTTCCCGCGCGGTACGGTTTTGTGCTATACTATAAGATGTAAGATTACGCAACGGAGGAACTGCATTATGCGTTTACTGGTCATTGACGGCAACAGCATTGCCAACCGCGCTTTTTATGGCATCAAGCTGTTGACCACCAAGGACGGACGTTATACCAACGCCATCTATGGTTTTTTAAACATTCTGCTCTCCCTGCTCAAGGAGTGCCAGCCGGACGAGGTGGCCGTGGCTTTTGACCTGAAAGCCCCCACCTTCCGGCATAAAATGTACGATGGCTACAAGGCCACCCGCCACGCCATGCCCGAGGAGCTGGCACAGCAGATGCCGGTGCTCAAGCAGCTGCTGGCAGACCTTGGCTACCGCACCGTTACCGCCGAGGGCTGGGAAGCGGACGATATTCTGGGCACGCTGGCTGCTGCCTGCGCCGCCCGCAAGGACGACTGCTTCCTTGCCACCGGAGACCGGGACAGCCTGCAGCTGGTGAGCGAGAGCACCACCGTGCTGCTGGCTGCCACCGTGATGGGGCGCAGCAAGACCGTGGTGATGGACGAGGACGCCATTCAGGAAAAATACGGCCTTGCGCCCAAGCAGCTCATTGAGGTGAAGAGCCTGATGGGCGACACCTCGGATAACATCCCCGGCGTGAAGGGCATCGGCGAAAAGACCGCCCTTTCGCTGGTGCAGACTTTCGGCTCGCTGGAGGGCGTGTACCAGAACATTGACGACAAGCGCATCAAGCCTAAGCAGCGGGAGCACTTGCTCGAGGATAAGCCCATGGCCGAGCTGAGCCACACGCTGGGCACCATCCGCACTGACGCCCCCATCGACACCGCCGAGGGTTCCTACACCGTGGGTGAGGGCAACAAACCTGCCGCCGTTCGGCTTTTGCAGGAATTGGAGATTCACTCCCTGATCCCGCGGTTCGGGCTGGACGGTGTAGCGTCGGAAGCTGCCGCCGAAGAGCAGGCTGTGGAGCTTCCGGAAGCCGAACTCGCACCCCTGCCCCTGACCCCCGCCGGGCATTATCTGGTGGCTGCCCGCCCCGCCGTTACCGGCAAGCAGGGCACCCGTAACGTGGTATTGCAGCCGGAAAGCTGGTACGCTGTGCAGGATACTACCATCTACCCGCTGGAGGATACCGACCTAGTGCGGCTGCTGGACAACGCCGATGTAACGCTGGATGTGTTCAACTCCGCACCCCTGTACGCCAAGGCCATGGCTGCCGGCGGCTGGGGCAGCAGCATCGTCTGGGACGGCAAGCTGGCCGCCTATCTGCTGGACGCCTCTGCCTCCAAGTATCAGATCAGCGAGCTGATCCCCGCCTACAAGGCCGCTGCTGCCTTTACCTGCACCGATTACCCGGATGCCGGGCGGCTGGCCGACCTGTTTGCCCGGATGAAGGCCGAGATCACCGCCTGCGGCGAGGATGCACTGTATAATGAGATCGAGTTCCCGCTGGCACAGGTGCTGGCCGACATGACCCGCACCGGCGTGCTGGTGGATAAAGACGGCATCGAGCAGTTCGGTGTAAAGCTGCGGGAGGAGCTGGAACAGGTGCTGACCCGCATCCACATGGAGACCGGCAGCGCCACCTTCAACCCCAACAGCCCCAAGCAGCTGGGCGAGATGCTGTTCGACACCATGGGTCTGCCCCACGGCAAAAAGACCCAGCGCGGCTGGTCCACCGACGCCGAAACGCTGGAAAGCCTGCGTGAGTACCCGCTGGTGGAGGACGTTTTGCAGTACCGCGCCTACCAGAAGCTGAACTCCACCTATGTGGAGGGTCTGCTCAAGGTCATCGGTGAGGATGGGCGCATTCACTCCACCTTCAACCAGACCGAAGCCCGCACCGGACGGCTCTCCTCCGATAATCCCAACCTGCAGAATATCCCCATCCGCACCGAACTGGGCAGCCAGCTGCGCGCCTACTTCGTTGCAAAGCCGGGCTGTGTGCTGGTAGATGCGGATTACAGCCAGATCGAACTGCGCATTCTGGCGCACATCACCGGGGACGAACACATGCAGCAGGCCTTTTTGAACGGTGAGGACATCCACCGCAGCACCGCCGCCAAGATCTACGGCATTCCGCAGAGCGAGGTGACGCCACGGCTGCGCTCCTCTGCCAAGGCCATCAACTTTGGCATCATGTACGGCAAGGGCGCGTACAGCCTTTCCAAGGATATCGGCGTGACCGTGAAGGAGGCAGACGCCTTCCTTAAAAACTATCTGGCTGCCTTCCCCAGCGTGAGCGGCTATATGGACAAGACCATCGCGGACGCAAAGGCAAACGGCTATGTGTCCACCCTGTTCGGTCGCCGCCGCACCCTGCCGGAGCTGGCCAGCACCAACTTCAACGTGCGCGCCAGCGGCGAGCGCATGGCCCGCAACACCCCCATTCAGGGCACCGCTGCGGACGTGATCAAGCTGGCCATGGTGCGGGTGTGGAAGCGCCTGCGGGACGAAAAAATGGCCAGCCGCCTGATCCTGACCGTCCACGACGAACTGATCGTGGAGGCCCCGGAGGCGGAGGCCGAGCAGGCTGCCCGCATCCTGCGGGAGGAAATGGAAGGCTGTGTGCAGTACGCGGTGCCCCTGAGCACCGATGTGCACGCAGGCAAAAACTGGCTGGAGGCACACTAAAATGATCATTCTCGGAATCGAGTCTACCTGTGACGAAACTGCCGCTGCACTGGTGGAGGACGGACGGCACCTGCTGAGCAACGTCATTTCCACCAGCGTCAAGGAGCAGGCGCTGTACGGCGGCGTTGTACCGGAGATCGCCAGCCGCCGCCACTGCGAGTTTATCAGTGCTACGGTCAAAAAGGCTCTACTGGACGCCGACAAGACCATAGACGATGTGGACGCCGTAGCTGTCACCTTTGCGCCGGGGCTCATCGGTGCGGTGCTGGTGGGCGTAAACTTTGCCAAGGGTCTGGCCTACTCGGCAGGCAAGCCGCTGGTGCCGGTGCACCATCTGCGGGGACACATCGCCGCGCTCTACCTGACCCACCCGGAACTCAAGCCGCCCTTTTTGTGTCTGGTGGCGTCCGGCGGGCACAGCCACATCGTGGAGGTGCAGGACTACACCCACTACCACATTCTGGGTCATACCGTAGACGATGCTGCGGGCGAAGCCTTTGACAAGGTGGCCCGCACACTGGGTCTGCCCTACCCCGGCGGTCCCAGCGTAGCCGCCGCCGCCAAGACTGGCGACCCCAAAGCCTACCGCCTGCCGGTGCCCCATGTGGAGGGCAAATACAACGTGAGCTTTTCCGGCTTAAAGACCGCCGTGCTCAACGAGGTGAACAAGGCGCAGATGAAGGGCGAGGAGGTGAACGTGCCCGACCTTGCCGCCAGCTTTCAGGAGCGCATTGCGGGCATTCTGGCCGAAAAGCTGCTGCTGGCTGCCGCCGATACCGGGGCAAAGCAGGTGTGTCTTGCTGGCGGCGTAGCCGCCAATGGCCGTCTGCGCCAGCTGGTAAATGACGGTGCCCAGAAGCTGGGCGCAAAGGTCTATCTGCCGGAGCTGAAGTTCTGCGGCGACAACGGCGCGATGATCGCCGCACAGGGCTACTACCAGTACATTGCCGGGCATACCGCCGGGCTGGAGCTGAACGGCCTGCCCACCCTGTCCATCGACTATGAATAAACACAACATCGGAGGTGTTCCCATGACTGAGCGCAATCCTATCCTGCAAAGCCTGTTCGACCGCAAGTCGGTGCGGGTGTATGAAGAAAAACCCATCCCTGCCGAGATGAAGCAGGCCATTTTGGAAGCTGCCGCACAGGCGCCCTCTGCGGGCTGTCAGCAGCTGTATACCATTTTAGACATCACCGACCCGGCGCTGAAGGAAGCGCTGGCCGAAAGCTGTGACCACCAGCCTTTTATTGCCAAAGCACCGCTGGTGCTGGTGTTCTGCGCCGACTGCAAAAAGTGGTACGATGCCTACTTAGAAGCCGGCTGCACGCCCCGCACCCCGGGTGTAGGCGATTTGATGCTGGCAGTCACCGATGCCGCCATTGCCGCCCAGAACGCCGTGGTCGCCGCCGAAAGCTTTGGCATCGGCTCGTGCTACATCGGGGACATCATGGAAAACTGCGACACCCAGCGCAGTCTGCTGCACCTGCCGGACTATGTGTTCCCGGCGGTGATGCTGGTGTTCGGCTGGCCCACCCAGCAGCAGAAGGACCGCGTAAAGCCCCAGCGCTGCGCCATGGAGCATATCGTGCACGAAAACGGCTACCGCACCATGGACGGTGCAGAGCTGCGGGACACCTTTGGCTACAAGGCAGGCAACGCGCCCTTTGACCAGTGGTGCACCGCCTTTTGCAACCGCAAGTATAACTCCGATTTCTCCAAAGAGATGACCCGCTCGGTGGAGGAATACCTCGGCCAGTTCCGGTAATCTGAACCGCAAATTACAGCAACAAAAAGCGGCAGCTGCACGGCGTTTTGTGCAGCTGCCGCTTTTTGTTTATCTCTGGTTTTCCGCAAACAGTGCGCCCAGCTCCGGCAGGATATCGTGGGGCAACATTCCGTACTCACCGCGCTTTGCGGCGGCGCGGTCGGCGGCGGCACCGTGCAGGTATACCGCGCAGGCGGCAGCTTGATAGCCGGGCAGACCGCAGGCCAGCAGCGCCGCCAGCATGCCCGCCAACACATCCCCGCTGCCGCCCCGGGCAAGTCCCGGATTTCCGGTGGGGTTCACGCACACCCGCCCGTCCGGGCTTGCCACCACGGTGCGTGCCCCCTTCAGCACCACCACGGCATTCCACGCCTTGGCATACCGCAGGGCGGCCCCCTCCCGGTCGGCGGCAAGCGCTGCTGCCGAAAGGCCGGTCAGGCGCGCCATCTCGCCGGGGTGCGGGGTGACCACCAGCTCCCCCGCCGGGTGCGGGAAGGGCTTGCCCTCTGCCAGCAGCTGCGCGGCGGCGTTCAGACCGTCCGCGTCCAGCACCGCAGCTCCCGCAAAGCCGGGCAGCAGCTGCTGCACCAGCGTGCGGGTCTCTGCTGCCCGGGCGGCGCTTTGCGCTGTGCCGCCAAGACCGGGACCCAGCAGCAGCACGGTAGCCTTCTGTCGCCGGAGCAGCGGCACATTTTCCGGTGCAATGCCGCCCTGTGCGCCCTCCTTACAGGGGCACAGGCAGCACTCCGGCAGGCGGGTGACGGCGGCGCTGACCACCGGCTCTACACTGGCAAGGGTAACGATGCCCGCCCCGGTGCGCAGTGCGCCCTCGGTTGCCAGCAGGGCCGCGCCCCGGTAAAAGGCGCTGCCCGCCACCGCCAGCACGCTGCCAAAGCTGCCCTTGTGGCTTTCCCGGGCACGGGGCGGAATGCTTTGCCAGACAAATTCTTCGGTAATTTCCACAGCCATGGGCACACCTCCAGAGAACGATTTTCCAAATCGACTTTTTCACAAGAAAGAAAATTTTATTTGTACTCGGGATATCGGAACGCCCGCAGGCATTCCGATATCCCATTTTCACAGGGGGTCAGCCTTTATATCTGTCCCTGCACAAGGGCGCGGATCTGCTTTTCCACGTTCTGCACTTCCTCGTGAAACATCCGGGCGGACACGCGCAGTGCGCCGTGACCAAGGATAATGACCTGCTCCATGCCGTCCGAGGTCGCCACCCGGACGCGGCGGCTTTTGCCGATCTCGTGGGTGACCCGCTCGATGAACATATCGGCGGTCTCGGCCTCCTTGGTATAGACCACATGGATGTTGTGGTACTGCTCGATGGCGCCGGGGCTGCCGGGCACGCGGTAGGCATCGAACACCAGAATGAGCACGCATTTCTGGTAGCCCTGATAATTGCACAGGATGTCCATCAGCCGATGGCGGGCGGCGTCCAGACTTTCCTTTGACAGTGCGTTCAGCTCGTCCCACGCAAAGATGATGTTGTAGCCGTCCACCAGCAGATACTCCGGGGCAATTTCCCACTGTTCGGCGGCAAAATCCGGGCGTTCGGTCTTTTGCACCGGACGGAAAGCCGCCAGCGGGTCCCGCTTGATGGGGCCGTAGGTGCGTTCAAAAATCTTGAGCAGCTCGGCATCCTCCTCCAGCGTGGCGCAGTAGGCCATAGCGCGGCGCTGAGGCGCAGCCTGCACCTCCGGGCGGGCGGGCTTTGCCTTGCCCCAACCGCTTTCAACGTGCATGTGGCTGCGCACCTCGCTCCATGGCACCACAAAGCCCGCACCATGGGCACAGAATACGGAATCTGCGGGGTTGTCCAGATCATGCTCCGGCTGGTAGCCGATTTCTGCAATGACCTGCTGCGCGTTGTGGCAGGGGCGGTAACCGTCCAGCGTCAGGCTCAGACGTCCCCTGCCCCGGGTGTAGCTGACCACCTCCATGGGGTAGCTGCGCATGGTGGATACCGGCGCAAAGCCGGTCAGGGTGGCGGTCTCCGCGCCGCTTTCCGGCGGGTCAAAGCTGCCCTCCATGCGCTGGATATCGCTCATGGCGCGGCCGATGTTCTCCACCGGCACTTCCAGCCGGAAGGCATACCACGGCTCTAACAGCTGGCTTTTTGCCAGCATCAGCCCCTGCCGCACGGCGCGGTAGGTGGCCTGCCGGAAATCTCCGCCCTCGGTGTGCTTGAGGTGCGCTTTGCCGGTAAGCAGGGTGATTTTCACATCGGTCAGCGGTGCGCCGGTCAGAACGCCAAGGTGCTGCTTTTCTTCCAGATGGGTCAGCACCAGCCGCTGCCAGTTTTTGTCCAGCACCTCTTCCCGGCAGTCGGCGGCAAACTGCATCCCGCTGCCCCGGGGCAGCGGTTCCAGCAGCAGATGCACCTCGGCATAGTGGCGCAGCGGCTCGTAGTGTCCCACACCTTCCATCGGCTCAGTGATGGTTTCTTTATACAAAATGCCTCCCGGGCCAAAGGACACTTCCAGCCCGAACCGCTCTGCCAGCAGGCTGCGCAGCACTTCCAGCTGCACCTCGCCCATCAGCTGCACATGAATTTCGCCCAAGCTTTCGTTCCACACCACATGGAGCTGGGGTTCTTCCTCCTCCAGCCGGTGCAGCTTACCCAGCGCGGCGTGCACATCCGCGCCCTCCGGCAGCAGTACCTGATAGCTGAGCACCGGTTCCAGCACCGGCACGTCGCTGTCCCGCTCTGCCCCAAGCCCGGTGCCGGGCTTTGCATGGGTCAGGCCGGTCACGGCGCATACCTGTCCCGGGCCGATGGCCTCGGTCAGGGTATATTTTGCGCCGGAGTACAGCCGCAGCTGGTTCGCCTTTTCTGCCCACGGCTCGCCGTCTGCTTCGCCAGAGAGCAGAGCCTTTACCTTCAGCTTCCCGCCGGTGACCCGCAGCCATGTCAGGCGTGCGCCCTGCTCATCCTGTGATACCTTGAACACCCTTGCACCAAAGGCGTGCAGCGCCGGGGCGGGGCGGGTGTAACGGTCCAGCCCCTCCAGAAGTGCATCCACCCCGTCCAGCCGCAGCGCCGCCCCGAACCAGCACGGAAAAACGTGCCGCCGGGCAACTGCGGGGATAATGTCGGCATCGGTCAAGGTTCCCGCGTCCAGCATTTTTTCCATCAGCTGCTCATCGCACAGCGCCAGTGCTTCGTTGCGGGCGGCAGGCTCTGCGCCAAAATCCACAAAACCCTCGCCAAGGCGGTGATTCAGCTGGGTAAGCAGCTGCTCCCGGGTCATGCCGGGCAGGTCCATCTTGTTCACGAATACAAAGGTGGGCACATGGTAGCGCCGCAGCAGCCGCCACAGCGTTTCGGTATGGCTTTGCACGCCGTCCGTTCCGCTGACCACCAGCACGGCATAGTCCAGCACCTGCAAGGTGCGCTCGGTCTCGGTGGAAAAATCCACATGGCCGGGGGTATCCAGCAGGGTAATAGAGGTATTGCCCGCCGTAAGCAGCGCCTGCTTGGAAAAGATGGTGATGCCGCGCGCTTTTTCCAAGCTGTCGGTGTCCAGAAAGGCATCTCCGTGGTCTACCCGCCCCAGCTTGCGGATAGCACCGGCGCGGTAGAGCATGGCCTCGGAGAGGGTGGTCTTGCCGGAGTCCACATGGGCCAGAATGCCCAGTACGATCTGTTTTTGCGTTGTTTCCATGCACTGCTCCTATAACTATTATTTCCTGTTTATTGTAACACGCTTTGCCGGGAAAAGAAAGTTTTCGGGCGCAAATCCCGCAGGCAAAAAACAGCACCGGACAGAAAATGGTCTGCCCGGTGCTGTTTTCTTAAAAAAGATCCAGCATATTGTCCAGATAGATTGCCTCCCGCACCTGCAGCTGGTATTCCGGCTTTATCATGTAGTAAAGCAGAAATTCCAGCACCAGTGCACTGCCAAGCCCCCTGCCCTCTATCTTGAACTGGGAAAAGCCTGCGGGCAGATACCGCTGCCGGATGTCCTCCACCCCGATAAACCCGGGGCTGCGCATCGCCTTGGAAAAGCGGTAGCCCTCGGCGGCATCCGGGGCGGTGCAGCGGTGGTCCGGGCAGTCCTCGCCCAGATTCTGACGGCTGACCGTCTCGTAGCAGCGCTTGCGCTCTGTGCAGCCGAACCAACAGCACTCATTGCACAAAAACTCCACCTTGGCTTTTTGCTCCGGCGGCAGGGTGCGCAGCTGTTTCAGCGCCGGGTTCAGCCGGAAATCCGGCACCACATACCGGAACTGCGGCTTTGCCAGTTCCTGCTGCAACTGCGCAAAATCCGTGAGCACTTTTGTGGTGGAGGACACCAGATACAGCTCCGGCCAGCGCTGTTGCAGATAGTCCGCCAGCAGGTCGGAATGGACGATCACGCCGTTTGGCACACCGCCGCTTTTTGCAAACTGCTCACACAGGGCGTTGCACTGCGGGTCGGCAAGGTGCTGGGCCCGCAGCAGGGAGTTGCTGAAGGTCAGCCGCCCGGAGATGCCGTATTCCCGCAATAGCGCCAGCACCTCGCGCGCAGCTGCCCCGCCGCAGGAGATGCGTCCCCCGCCCCAGATACAGCCCGCCGGAGCGCCGTAGATGGAGCCGATGGCGCACCAGTCGTAAAAATATTCCCGGTGCTCCCGGTACAGCGGCAAAAAGCGGCGGTACAGCTCGTAAAACTCGAACAGGCCGGGCAGATGATAATAGGCAGCTGCGGGCTTTTCCATAGGGGTTCCTTTCCTGCAAAAAGGGAGCTGCTGCGTAAAAATGCCGTGCAGCGGCTCCCCTGTTTTTATCGTATTTGCTTTTGTTACACGGTAGCGCCGACCTGAGGGGCGCCGCCTGCGAGCTGCTCTGCCGTAAGCGGCTGGGCTTCTGCGGGGGCGTTCAGCCGCTCCTTTGCCACCGCCAGCATCAGCTTGATGCGGTTTTCCTGATTGACCCGGGTAGCACTGGGGTCGTAGTCGATGGGGGTGATGTTGGCGCTGGGGTACAGCGCACGGATCTTGTTCACCATACCCTTGCCCACGATATGGTTGGGCAGACAGCCAAAGGGCTGCGCACACACGATGTTGCCGTAGCCGCCCTGCACCAGCTCGATCATCTCGGCGGTCAGCAGCCAGCCCTCGCCCATTTTTGCGCCCAGCGAGATAACCCCCTTGGGCTTTTCCACCAGCTCCTTGAAGGGGCCCGGCGCATAGAACCCGGCGTCCGTCTCTGCCTTGAGCATGACACGCTCCACGCTGTCCAGCCAGTTGAGGAACTGGTCAGTGCCCACCTTTACAGCCAGCTTGCCGCCGTACAGCACATGATCCTCGCCCATGTTGAAAGCGCAGTACTGCACAAAGCCCATCAGACCGGGGAAGTTCACCTCGCAGTCTTGACTTTCCAAAAACTTTTGCAGGTCGTTGTTGCCCAGCGGGCTGTATTTGACGTAGATCTCGCCCACAACGCCCACCTTGACCTTGGGTACCCGGGTGACCGGGATGGCGGCAAAGTCTTTCGCGATGAGCGGGAAGGTGTGCTTCATTTCCCGGGAAGTAAAGCCCTTGCCTGCCAGCAGTGCACGGCCAAGACGGGCGATCCAGCGATCCACCATGCGGTCAGCAGCGCCCTTTTCGTTCTCGTAGGGAGCCACCTGATTGCGCAGCGCACACAGCATATCGCCGTAGAAGATGCAGGCGATGCACTTGCGCGCCAGCGGGAGGGTCATCTGGAAGCCGCTGTCCTTTTCCAGACCGGAAAAGTTCAGGCTTGCCACCGGGATCTGCGGGTAACCGGCCTTGACCAGCGCCTTGCGCAGCAGATGGATGTAGTTGGAGGCGCGGCAACCGCCGCCGGTCTGGGTAATCAATAGGGCCGTGTGCTCCAGATCGTACTTGCCGCTGTTCAGCGCATCCAGAAACTGGCCGATGACCAGCAGCGCCGGGTAGCAGGTATCGTTATGGACATACTTCAGCCCCAGCTGCGCCACGGCGCTGCCGCAGTTGCCCAGCAGCTCACACTTATAGCCCTCGCAGCGCAGTGCGTACTCCATGAGCCGGAACTGGGTAACGGCCATGTTGGGGATAAGGATGGTGTGGGTCTTTTTCATCTCCGGGGTAAATTTAGGATAATGATATTCCATAGGTTCCTCCTATGTTGCTCTAAACAAGATAGTCCCCGCAAAGGCTTCCCCCGCCGGGGGAAGCCTTTCAGCCTATCTCAAGGTTTCTTTTACTCTGCCTTTTCTGCGGCGGCCTCGTCCCGCTCGTCCAGAGCGGCAAACAGGCTGCGCAGACGGATGTTCACGGCACCAAGGTTCGTGATCTCGTCGATCTTCAACTGGGTATACAACTTATTGCCCCGTTGCAAAATCTCGCGGGTCTCGTCGGTGGTAATGGCATCCACGCCGCAGCCAAAGGACACCAGCTGCACCAGATCCATATCCTTCTGGGTGGTGCAGTACTTAGCGGCGGCATACAGACGGCTGTGGTAGGTCCACTGGTTCAGCACGCTGGTGGGGAACTTCTGCACCCGGTTGGAGATGCTGTCCTCGGTGACCACCGCAGCCCCGTGGCGGGTGATCAGGTGGTCGATGCCGTGGTTGACCTCTGGGTCTACATGATAGGGACGGCCTGCCAGCACGATGATGCGCTTGCCCTGACGGCGCGCCTCATCGATGATCTCGCTGCCCTTTACTCGGATCTTTGCCATGTGCGCTTCGTACTCCGCGTAGGCAGCGTCGGCCGCAGCCTGCACCTCCCGCTCGGAGATGCCGCCAAAGTACTTGGGCAGCACCTCCTTTGCCATCTTGTGCACAAAGTCCTTGGGGCGGTGGATGCCCACATAATCATAGATGAACTTTTTGCCCTCCAGCTCCGGGCAGTTGCCGGCCAGAACCTCCGGGTAGTAGGCCACCACCGGGCAGTTATAGTGGTTGTCGCCCAAGCCCTCGTCCACATTGTAGGTCAGGCAGGGGTAGAAGATAGCGTCCAGCTGCATCTGGCTCAGCGCCTTGATGTGGCCGTGGCTCAGCTTTGCCGGGAAGCAGGCGGTATCGCTGGGGATGGTGGCCTGTCCGGCCAGATACAGCCCGCGGGTGGACACCGGGCTGGTGTGCACCGCAAAGCCAAGGCTCGTCCAGAAGGCGTACCAGAAGGGCAGCAGCTCGTAGAAGCCCAGACACAGCGGGATGCCGATGGAACCGCGCTTGCCGGGCACAGGCTTGTAGCTTGCCAGCAGCTGCTGCTTGTAGGCGTACAGGTTCAGACTGTTATCCTCGCTTTTGCCGGTAACGGGCTTATCGCAGCGGTTGCCGGAGATGAACTTGCGGCCATCGGCAAAGGTGTTGACGGTCAGCTGGCAATGGTTGCCGCAGCCGCCGCACTTGACGCTGACCACTTGCTGTGCAAACTTTTCCAGCTCCTGCTCGTCCATCATGGCAGAGGTGGTCTGGTTATTTTTATGGCTCTGGCGCAGGCCGTACAAAGCAGCGCCGTAAGCACCCATCAGACCGGCAATGTCCGGCCGGATGACCTCCACACCCATCTCCTTTTCAAAGGCGCGAAGCACAGCTTCATTATAGAAGGTACCGCCCTGTACCACGATCTTGCGGCCCAGCTCTTCCGGGCTGGAAGCGCGGATCACCTTGTACAACGCGTTCTTGACCACGCTGATGGACAGACCTGCCGAGATATTCTCGATGCTGGCACCGTCCTTCTGTGCCTGCTTGACCGAGCTGTTCATGAACACGGTGCAGCGGCTGCCCAAGTCCACCGGGCGGTCTGCGAACAGACCCAGTGCGGCAAACTCCTTGACGTCGTAGCCCAGTGCCTGTGCAAAGGTCTGCAAAAAGCTGCCGCAGCCGGAGGAACAGGCTTCGTTCAAGAAGATGTTGCTGATGGCGCCATCCTCGATCTTGAAGCACTTCATGTCCTGCCCGCCGATATCAATGATGAAATCCACGTCCGGCATAAAGTATTTGGCAGCGGTGAAATGTGCCACCGTTTCCACCAGACCGTAATCGCAGCGGAAAGCGTTTTTCACTAATTCCTCACCGTAGCCGGTGGTGGTAACGCTTGCCACCTGCAGCCCCGGGTGCTCTTTGTAAATCTTGAGCAGCTGCTCCCGGATCAGGGGCAGCGGATTGCCGAGGTTGGGCTGATAGTTGGTGTACAAGATCTGGCTCTTTTCGTCCACCACCACCAGCTTGACGGTGGTAGAGCCGGAGTCGATGCCGATATGCACCGGCCCGCAGTGGGCACTAAAAGCCACGCGGGGCACACTATGGGACATGTGCCGTGCGTGGAAAGCCTCGTACTCCTCTTTGCTGGCGAACAGCGGCGGTTCGCTGGCATAGGTAGCAGTGGCGGCGTACTTGTCCAGCGCAGCGGCCACCTCGGTGAGCACAAACTCCTTGTCGGCATACAACGCAGCGCCCAGCGCTACATACAGCAGGCTGTTCTCCGGGCAGATGCCGGTCACATTCAGCGCTTCATCAAAGCTTTTGCGCAGCACGGTGCTGAAGGTGAGCGGCCCGCCCAGATAAAGGATATTGCCCTTGATGGGGCGGCCCTGTGCCAGACCGGCGATGGTCTGGTTGACCACAGCCTTATAGATACTGGCAGCGATGTCCTCGGTGCGGGCCCCCTGATTGATCAAAGGCTGCACATCACTTTTGGCAAACACGCCGCAGCGGGAGGCGATGGTATAGGTACGCTGCGCCTGCTCTGCAGCCTTGTTCATTTCATCGGCGCTCATCTTCAGCAGGGTAGCCATCTGGTCGATGAAAGCACCGGTGCCGCCGGCACAGCTGCCGTTCATGCGCACCTCGGTGCCGTTGGTCAAAAACAGGATCTTGGCGTCCTCGCCGCCCAGCTCAATGACGCAATCCGTCTTTGGCATAAAGCGCTTGACCGCCACGCGGGTGGAGAACACCTCCTGCACAAAGGGCACGCCACAGCTGTCCGCTAAGCCCATACCGGCAGAGCCGGAGATGCTGAGCAGTGCCTTGCTGCCATGCAGCTGCTCGGCATCAATGCGCCGCAGCAGCTCCTGCGCCTTTTCCAGAATATGACTATAATGTCGTTCGTATGTAGAATACAGCAGTTCATCATGCTCGCCCAGCACCACACACTTGATGGTGGTACTGCCGATGTCAAGACCTACTCTCACCTTGTTTTCCCTCCTAAGGACAAATAACCGGAGCATAACGCCCCGGCTGCCATGGCAAACAGCCGTTTGCGACAAAGACCCGCAACGACAGCTTTCTCTTTTCAGCAGCTCGCATTGCGCAGCTACGCTGTTTTTAAGCAGCATTCGCTATAAAAAATGCAGCAAATGCGTTTTTGCATACACTATTATTATAATCCAATCGCGGGCGGCATTCAATCCATGTTGTCTATTTTACACGAAAAAAATAGTATTTTTTGCTCAAAAGGCTGAACTTTTTGTGAACAAGTGTCTTTTTTCCCCGCAAAAAAAGCCGCCGCACAGAGTTTGTGCAGCGGCCTTGTACCGACGGGACATTTTGAATGGTTTCCACGTGCGCTTTGGCTATTTCGGGCGGGAATCCTTTCTACGACTCCACGCGTGAAAATGCCTTTGGAGCGCTCCGTTTTTCTTACCGGTTCACGAAATTCAGCACCAGAACCAGCAGCAGCATGTGCACGGGGTAAAAGGCGTAGCAGGCATACTGGAAGGGCTTGCTGTGGTAGCCCTGCCGCCCGCGGTACAGCCAGATGGGCACCAGTGCCAGCAGCGCCAGCCCCTGCTGGCAAAGCTCAAAGTCCATGCCGAAGAGCTGGATTGGATACATAAGCCCGCCCAGCAGCTCCACGTTGACCCAGTACAGCGCAGCCAGCTGCCCCAGCAGACACCACCACTTGCGCCCGTGCCCGTGAAAAAAGTAGAAGATGAACACGGTCAGCACACCGGCACCGTAGTAGTCCACCATGCCCAGCGTGCCCAGCACCGCGCCCGCCGCCACCACAAGGGCGGATACCAGCAGATACGCCCTTGTTTTCTGCTTTTTGCGCACGGTCTCCATCAAGTGGATGCCCAAAATGCCCAGCAGCAGCGTCCAGATGACGTTCTGGTGCACCGGGTAGAACCATGTACCGCCGTACATCAAATCGAAGGGCACTTCCGAAAGCAGGGCAAACAGCAGCAGCCGCAGGGTGTATTTTTTCAGGTCATGGGTGTGGAAATAGCCCTCCACCGCCATAAAGGCAAAGATGGGAAAGGCCACCCGTCCCGCACAGGTCAGCCATTCCTGTGCCGGCAGCAACGTCGCCCACAGGTGGTCCATCAGCATCAACGCCATAGCAAGGATATGAAGAGCCGCTGCGCTCAGGTCAAAGCGGGTCGCGGCAGCGGGTTTGATCGCTTTTGTTGACATACTCGTACCTCGTCTTTGTCGAAATTTCGTTGTTCTGTCTGGAATACGAACGAGCCCCGCAAAGAATTGCAGCCCCGGCCAGATTTTTCCACCGCCGGGGCTGCAGGAATGCTTTATTTTTTCTGCTGCGAATACCCCAGACACAAAGAGCTGGAGCCAAGGCAGAGCCATACCACCGCCGTAGAGTGATTCTCGCCGGTAACAAGATTCAGCGCCGCAACAAGAAAAAACAACAGTCCACTGAGATAAAACAGGTTGCATTTTTTCATAGAGCATTCCTCCGGTTTTGGTTTTTCACCGGCTATTTTGGATACGGCAAGCGCAGGGGCGGCTGTCATTTTACTCCGCGTGCAAAGGGGACAGAGCGCCCGCCCGGCACGCAGAAAGCATGTGCCCGCAGCAGTCTGCGGGGCAAATTCATGAAGGGTGGCTTGCCTGCCTGCCCATGGAGACGTAAGCACAAAAGCAGGAATGCGGGAAGGAGCAAGGGACGGTTTCGGCGAAAAAGCGTCTGGCGGTGGCGGAAAAGCCGAACGCAAAATTTTTTCATAATAGCTGGCTCGTAAGGTGAGCCGTACCAAAACTTCCTTGCGGAAATGTGCAGCCTTATAGTTCATCTGCACCTGAACCGGCAGCTGTGAACCCGGCGCTTGCCGCACCCAAAATAGCCGGTGGAACGTTTATTTACTTTTTGGCGTTTTCCAGATAGATCTCAAATGCCTCGGCAAAGCTGGCGTTCACATCAAAGGGGACGGTGTAGTCCACCTTGGAGGTCACAAGGCAGAGGTCCAGCCGGTTGGAAGTCTCGTCTGCCTGCCGGTTCAGCTTGCTCAGCGCGGCATGGATGACCTTGCGGTCGTAGTTGATGGTGGTTACCCGCTTCACATCGCAGCAGTAGGAGATCTGGTTGCCCTCGGCGTTGAAGCGGTAGCCGATGCCCCCGCCGGAGAGCAGCTGCTCGGAGCTGCGCAGGTCGTTCATCCGCTTGAAGGTGCGGGCAATGCTCTGGCGCGCGGCATTCAGGCTGACCTCGCTGTCCATATCCATGTCCAGTGCATCCTTTGCCTTGCGGATGGCGGCAAACAGGCGGCTTTTTTCCTCCAGCAGATAGAGCATGAACCGGGCAATGTCGGTGATCTGCTCCGCATATTCGGTCTGTGCTACGTCCATAACGGTCTCATCCTCAGCCTCGGGCATCACCTTATGGCGCAGATAGGTGTTGGCCACCTTGGTCACGTTGGCGTCGCAGTCCAGAATACCCTGTGCCTCGTCCAGCAGGGACTGGAGCTTGTTCTGGTAACGGAATGCTTCCTTCAGGTTCATAGTCGTTCCCTCCGTCTTTTTTCTGTCTTCAGCTTACCACAGACTGCCCACCCGCGCAAGCTTTCCGGTAAAACAGGCAAAACGCCCGCCCCGGCATGACCGGGACGGGCGCTTTGCGTTTGCTATGACACTTATGGGATTAAGAGAATATCAGTGGTCAGCCGGCCACGCGCTCGGTGCGGCCTGCCTCCAGCATATAGCGCAGGAAGCCGGTCACGTCAGCAGGGTCGGTCACGGTGAGGTCAAAGCCCTTCTTGGGGGCAGTGTCCATCATCTGCAGCATGGAGCATGCGGTAGCGTCCTTTTTCAGGTCGCAGGTCTTGCCGTTGTCCAGATGCAGCAGCACGCTGCCGTGGCTGGCAGAAAGCTGGCGCATGAAACGTTCCTTATCAAAATACTCGATCCGAAGCATAGGAATACCTCCTTGATGAAATGGTTTATGTTACACTTGCCGTCCAGTCCTCTTTGGACAGGCGGCGGGAGAATAGCGGTTTTGCCCGGCAGTGGAAACGCTTGCACAGCTTGCGTCCCGGCTGCCTTGGTGCTATACTGAGCTTGGAAGCTCTGATAGGATAATACCACAAAACAATCGCAAATAATAGAACAGAACCGCATAGTATATGCAACAAAACCGGCATTGACAAAAAACATTCAAAGTATTGCGGAAAGGAATTGGTGAATATGGCATATCAGACAAGCTGTGCCTCTTATACCAGCGGCCGGGTGGGGCTGTCCAGCGCCACCGCCGTGGTGGCCGATGCCGCCGGGCGGGAGCAGACCCAGCACGGCAGCCCGCTGTTCCCCATCGCCTGCTATGCCGAGGATCTTTCCTGTTTTTCGGTGGCGTGGCACTGGCACGAGGAATTTGAGTTCATTCTGGCGGCGCTGGGGCCCATTCATGTGGACGTGAACAAGACCCGACTGACCTTGCAGACCGGGCAGGGCGTGTTCATCAACTCCGGTGCGCTGCACGCGGTAGAGCCTGCCGAGGACAGCGCGCTGCTGCACTCCGGCGTGTTTCAGCCCCGACTGGTCGGCGGCATGGACACCGTATTCTGGCAAAAGCTCATCCGCCCGCTTTTGCAGCCGGGCACACCGCCCTTCTTTTTGCTGGACGAGGCCGTTCCATGGCAGCGGCAGGTACTGCTCTGCCTGCGGGAGGCGTGGAAGGGCGTGGCGGACGAGCCCTTTGACTACGAGAACCGGGTGCGCTACCACCTTACCGCTGCCCTGCGGCTGCTCATTACCCAATGCGTCAGCGGCAAGGTGAAGGTATCGGAGCAGGAGCAGATTGCCTCGGAACGGATGAAGCAGATGCTGCGCTATGTAGAGGAGCACTACACCGAGGAACTGACCGTGGAAAAGTTGGCCGGGTGCGTTGCCCTGAGCGAAAGCGCCTGTCTGCGCAGCTTCCGGCAGTTTCTGGGCATCACGCCCATCCAGTACGTCAAGCAGTTCCGGGTGGAAAAAGCCGCCGAGCTGCTGCGCTCCACCCGGCTCAAGACCGGCGAGGTGGGGCTGGAATGCGGTTTTTCCGACGCCAGCTACTTTATCAAGACCTTTCGGGAGATCAAGCACTGCACCCCCCGGGAGTACCGTATCCGCTTCTGCTAACATGAAAAAGAGGGACAGAAATGCCCGCGGGCATTTCTGTCCCTCTTTTTTTAAAATGCAATTCCTTAAATCATGGCCAAAGCGCAAGCGGAGACCATCTCCAATCGTCCGACACAGAAGAGAGCGCGCCGGTTCACCCGCCGGTTTTACCGGTGCAAAGACCCTGCCAGCGCTCCGGCGGGATGAGCGGCTCGGTGACAAAGGCTTCCGGGTTCGGGGCAAGAACGTGGCGGGTGACCCGGAAAACCCCCTCGGCGTCGCACAAAATGCAGCTTGCATCACCAAATTTCGTGTTCCGGGCTGCACCACAGTCCAGATACGCCTGCTCCAGTTTGACGAAATCCTCCGAGATATGTGGCTGTTGCGCGTTGTAGTGACGGCGCATATAGACGTTGTGCTGCACCCCGGCTTCGTCCACCACGGTCATCTGCATGGGCTTGTCGGTCAGGCGGTTCGGCACGTTCAGTACTTCCTCTACGCTATGGATAAAGGTGTTGCGGGCGTGGGTGACCCCCAGCAGCAGCACCTTGCCGTGGGCTGCCCGCAGGCGGTCGTAGCAGCCGCCGGGGGTGCAGGGGGTGTTTGCGTCCAGTTCCCCTTCCAGATACGCAGCCGCTCCCTTGCCATAGGCCGCCATGCTGTGGGTGGGGTGCAGCGAGCGCACCACGCCGGGGCGCTGCCGGAACAGCTCCGGCAGAATGCCCACGCAGCAGGGGCTGCGGCGCACATCGAACACTCGGTTCTCCTCGTTGATGAACCGCCATGTGTGGGTGGGCAGCAGCAGCAAGCCCTCCGCAAAAAACTCCATCCATGCGTCCAGAACCGTGTCTGCGCCGCCCTCCACCGGGCCGATGGACTTCATAGAGGAATGGATCAGGATAGTCTCGTTCCCTGTCAGCCCCATCGCAGCAAGGTCGTGCTTGAGGTCAGCCTTTGTATATGCCATGTCATTTCTCCTTTTCGGGCGTTTTTGTTTACCTCCAGTTTACCGCCTTTCGGGCAGCAAAGCAAGCATACACGCAAAAAGGCACATGCCCTGCCGCATCTGCCGGAGACGATCCGGTATCTGTGGGGTATTTGTCCTTTCAGCTTTTTCAGCAAAATCCTGTATACAATATTTCAACCCGCAGTGTTGCCACAACAGCCAGCGCCGTGCTTTTCTATTGTAATATTTGACAGTTATTCTCTGTTTTCTTTATGCATTTGATACAACAGCCGCTTGATTACGGCATTTCATCAGCACTTTTCCGCATTGCAAAGCGGTATATCCGTTTTTTCGTTTCAGGAGCAGCTCTGTGTGTGCGCGCAAGCGCTTGTATACAAGCATTCAAATAAAGTTCCGTTCCAGCATTGACATTCGGTTGCCGCAACGGTACAATGATACTAAGATCATATTTACCGGATAAATGGAGAACGACTATGGCTACATTACAGCACACGGATGAGCTCTATCATATTCTCGAGGACGAGATCTGCACGTTGAAGATTCTGCCCGGGGAAGCGCTGAGCGAGAACCAACTGTGCAAGCGGTTCGGTGTTTCGCGCACCCCCATCCGCAGCGTTTTGCAGCGGCTGGAGCAGAACCGCTTTGTGCAGATCATCCCCTGCAAGGGCACCATCGTCACCGCCATTGATATTGGCGTAGTGGATCAGCTCATCTTCCAGCGTGTTGCGGTGGAGGGCATGGTGTTCCGGGATTTTGTGCAGAGCTGCTCGCCCATGGAGATCCTTGCGGTAGAACACCTTTATAATGTGCTGCTGGAGGCCGCTGCGGGGCGCAGCGACCCGGAAAACTTTGATTTCAACCACTTCCTCAGCTGCGACCTTGCCATGCACGAGTACTGGTTCCGCAAGACCAGCAAGGAGTACCTTTGGGAGCAGATGACCCGCCCGCAGGCAGACTATTCCCGCTTTATCCGTCTGGACATCGTAGGCGCGCGCAACGTGCCCAGCGTTGTCAGCGAGCACGCCGAGATGCTGCGTATTCTGCGGGAGAAGGATCTGGACGCCATTGAGCCGCTGATGCGTACCCACCTGTACGGCGGCGTGAGCCGCATGGGCAGCAAGGTCTACTCGGACGAATACCGCGTCTACTTCAAGCTGCCGGAGGGCAAATAATAAAAAGGTCGCTGCACAGTCTCCTGTACAACGACCTTTTTCTGGTTGCGCCAGCAGGAGTCGAACCTACGATGGGGGAGTCAAAGTCCCCTGCCTTACCGCTTGGCGATGGCGCATCATGCAAGATAGTATAACATATTTTCCGCTTTTCCACAAGAGGTGTGCCGCGTTTTTGCCGCTTTTTTCTGTGCGCTGCCTGCTGCATTTGCGGCGGTTCGAGTCGTTTTTTGGCTTTGCGGCAGAGGTTTTGCTTTTTCCATATCCTGCCATGTTTTTACGAAAGGTAAGTTTTGCGGGATGCGTTTTTCAAAAAGCGCAGTCTACACGGGCATAAATTTTATCTTGCAAAGGTGAAATTTATTTTTTTCTTGATTTTTCTTATTATTTTCTCAAAAGACTGTATTTTTTGTTGCGCTTCTGGTACACTGGATGTGATAAAAATAAGTTGAAGAAACTTCTCCTGCGTCCGGGCTGCACCCGGGCGAGGCAGTGTCTCCATCTTTGTGAAGGAAAGCGAGGGATCTCATGAAAAAATTCCTGAAAACGCTGGTGGTCGGGCTTTGCCTGTTCACGCTGCTGTGCTGCGCACTGCCGGCTGCATTTGCTGCAGACAAAACTTCAGGGAGCAAAAAGGAAGAGAACGTGTACGCCATTGGTATGGATGCCCAAGGCGGCATCTGCTCTACCGTGGTCACCTACACGAACCTGTCCGGCAAACTGGAGAGCACGCCTGAGCAGCCTACCATGACGGGCTACACCTTTGACGGCTGGTACACCGAGCCGGTGGGCGGCAGCAAGGTGACCACCTCCACCGTGTTCACCTCCGATGCCACCATCTACGCCCACTGGACTGCCAAGGCCAGTACCACTACCGTACCGCAGCCCACCACCCAGCCTGCCACTGGACAGTGGCAAAAGTATGTAGGGCCTGCACTTGTGGCCGGTGCCCTGCTTACTACTCTGCTGGTCGCCACCATGTTCTGAACACTGCTGTAAACGCAATGATACCATTGAAGAAAGGGATCTTTACCATGACTACTTCTACCATGAAAATGCCCGCCAGCTATTCCGCTATCGAAGCTGAGGAGATGACCTATCTGGACGGCGGCGCCAGCAACGCTTATCAGGCCTTCCTGGACGTTGGTAAGGTGTTCAACTACATCGCCCGCATCTTCTCCGGTGCAAGCTCCATCATCAACAACGTCAACGTCATTTACCAGTCCTTTGTATCGCTGAACAGCCTGCTGGGCAGCTTCGGTAAGTAAAAGGGTCACCCCAAAGTTTGGAAACGGGAGCCGCGCTTTTTTCGAAAAAGTGTGGCTCCCGTTTTTCGTAGGCGCACCGATTCAGTGCATTACTGCGCAGAACTTCGCACCCCAGAATTATGAAGGGAAATTTTAACAATTCTGTGGTATATTACCTTCTTTTTAGGTGTTTTACATATAAAATAAAAAAATTTGCGATATTTTTTCGGCTTTATCTCTTGATTTTGTGTCCGATTTGTTATATTGTTGTTACAGGGAGTGTGCTAAAATAAGATAGTTTATAAAAGGTCTCTCCAGCCGCGCAAATCGCGTGGAGACAAGCGATTTTTCAGGCATTTTCTTTAAGTTTTTTCGGTATTTTCGAAAGAAATTTCGTTATCTTTACATTTGGGAGTTTGTACGCAAATGGCAGATCGTGAACTGCGGCGGATGCACCGCGCTGAACTAATAGAGATCATCTATGCGCTGAAACAGAGCGAGGACCAGCTCAAGGCGCAGAACGCCGCGCTCACCGCGCAGCTGCAGGACCGGCAGCTCCGGCTGGAAAGCGCTGGTTCCATCGCACAGGCCGCGCTGGAGCTGAACAACGTGTTCGCCGCCGCACAGGCCGCCGCCGACGACTATCTGTATTCGGTACAGGCCAGCGCTGCGGACACCAACGCCACCGCTGCCAACACCCTTTCGCAGGCACGCAGCGAGGCTAAACGCATTCTGGAACAGGCACAGGCAGACGCCGACAGTCTGAAAGCGCAGGCGCAGCAGGAATGCGATGCCATGACCGCCGCCGCCGCGCAAAAGCGCACCCAGACCGAGGCCGACTGCAAGGCCATGGTAGAGCGCGCCGAGCAGGAGGTGCAGCAGCGCTGGCAGGCATTTGACCACAAGGCCAACGAGCTGCTGGACCAGTACCGCAGCACAGACGGCCTGCCTTCGGAGGAAACATGAAAAAACGCGATATCCGGTTCGCTTCCATCCCTTCCACCGAGGAAGTGGCCGCAGAACGTGAGCGTCTTGCGTACCAGAGCCGCTACCAGCGGGTGCTGCGCAGTACGATCTATATTCTGGTGGTGGTGGCCGCAGTAGCCGTGCTGCTGGCCACGCTGTTTTTGCCGGTGCTTCAGGTCTCTGGCGACAGCATGAACCCTACGTTGAATGACAAGGACATTATCCTGCTGGTAAAATCCAACCACATTGAAAACGGTGAGTTATGCGGGTTTTACTGGCAGAACAAGCTGCTGCTCAAGCGCATCATCGGGCAGCCCGGTGATGTGATCGATATGGACGTGAACGGCGTGGTCTCGGTAAACGGCGTGGCGCTGGATGAGCCCTATGTGGACGCGCTGACCGTGGGCGAATGCGACATCCGGTTCCCCTATCAGGTGCCGGAAAACCGCTACTTCGTGCTGGGCGACCACCGCTCCACTTCCATCGACAGCCGCAGCAGCGTGATAGGCTGCGTTGAAAAAAGCCAGATCGTTGGCAGGGTTTTCCTGAGGATATGGCCCTTGTCCAGCTTCTCGTTGATCCATTGACCCCGGGAGGAGGTATTCCGTTATGAACGACATTCTTAAAACGTACATGGAGCGGTTCCGCGAGAACCGGCACACCCTGCGGCGCTACACCGCATTTGTGCTGGCACTTGCCATGATCACCACCCTGTTCGTGAACTGGCAGCTGCATGGCGTGGGCATCTCGATGACCGCGCAGTACCAGTGCGGCGAGGAAGAGCACACCCACACCGCGGATTGCTACACCAAGGTGCTGACCTGCGGTTACGAGGAAGGCGAGCTTGAAAATGCGGACGAGGTGGCCGCCGCTGCTGCGACCAGCCAGCCCACCGTTGAGGCTGAACCTATGCCGCTGTCGCTGGAGCCGCAGATCGAGTTTGTGCCCCATGAGCACACCGAGGACTGCTACACCGAGGTGCAGACCCTGACCTGCATGGAGGAAGAGCACGTCCACGATGACGACTGCTTCGACCCTGAGGACGGCAGCCTGATCTGCGACAAATTTGAGCATACCCACGACGAAAGCTGCTATACCACTGAGTATGAGCTGACCTGCGGCTTAGAGGAGGGCGAGCTTGTGGAGCAGGTGGTGGAGCCCACCCAGAGCGCCGCACTGGCAGCGATGGCTGTGGCCGAGCCCGTGGCGCTGGCACCGATGGTGGACACCGTGGAACCCATCTATCACCACCATACCGATGCCTGCTACGAGGAAGTACTCACCTGCCCCCTGCCGGAGCACCACCACACCGTTGCCTGCCTGAGCGACACTTCTGCCGACCTTGAGACCCCCGAGGAGTGGCAGGCCGCCAACGCCGAGGCCGTGATGACCGGCAACTGGGCCGAGGATCTGGTCAGCGTGGCGCAGACCCAGCTGGGCTACGAGCAGAGCGAGAAAAACTTTGAGATCGACCCCGCGGACGGCGTGACCCTGCGCTACTACTCCCGCTACGGTCAGTCCTACGGCAACCCCTACGGCGAGTGGGACGTGATGTTCCTCTCTTACTGCCTGAAGTACGCCGGTATCCCCCAGAGCGCTATCCCGCAGGAGGCCAGCGTGCTTGCCCTGCGCAGTTCCATGAGCGACATGGACTGGCTGCTGGACGGCGAGGACGGCAGCGCCGCCGATGTGGGCGACATCGTTATTTATAATAAGTACGTCACCCGCACCGTGGCTGTGGACAGCAGCGCCGACGGTGCAGCGGACGGTCTGGACGACCTGTTCAGCATGGACGCCGAGGGCGAGAACGGCGCAGAGCTTGAGGAATCCGGCGCTGCTGCGCTGGATACCGCCCCTGCCGCCGAGGACATGACCACCCTCGATACCCCTGATCTCCCCGATATCCCCGACACCGCTGCGCCCAGCGTGGGTTCCCCCGCTGCTGAGCCGCAGACCACCACCGTGACCGACGCTTTGCCCGTGGAGACCGTGGGCATCGTGAGCAGTGTTGACAAGGATGCCGACACGCTGACCGTTATTTCCGGCGACGTGGACGGCAAGGTGGCTGAAGTAACACTGTTCAACACCGATGTGGAAAACGTTATTTCTGTGGCGTATGCGCAGATAGAGCTGAGCGAAGGCGATTCCGATTCGGACGATGACACCGCTTCTGATATTATTGAAACCGACCCGGTGTTCTCCTGCTCCGTTACTACCGTATACGAAACTGCATCCGCATCTGCGGTGCGTCCTTCCCGTTCCCGCGCTGCAAGGTACGCTGCACCCTCCACCTATGCCGTAACTGCCGTGTCTGCTACTCCTGTTGATATGGGCACTCATATCACGAACGTTTCTGTTCAGGTTCCCAACTCCACGGATGGCAGCGGCGTTGTAACCTCTTGGAAAGATGCAAACGGCATCGTGCGTCCCGGTCAGACCGTTAAGGTGCAGTTGAGTTACGGTTTTGCTGCAAACAAAATCACCAAAGACAACCGCGTTGCAACCTACAAGCTCCCCAACGGTATTACGCTGTTGCCCAGTGTTTCACACTCCGGCAATATCACTTGGCATGACCGTACCACTGGTCAGAAAGTTGTCGTTGGCACCTACAAGATTGATGCTGACACCGTCACGTTTACCTACAACAAAGACTTTGCCGACGGCAAAGCCTTTGACGGTGATTTTGAGTTTCAGGCTTCCGCTTCCTCTGATTCCTCCATGGAAGGGAAAGAAATTAATTTTGGCGGCACAAACGGTTCTGTTACCATCAAAAAAGAGGATCTGACCCACGATCTTTCTCTTTCCAAGAATGTGCAGAAGGACAAAAACGGAAAAGAACTGATCAAATACGATTCGGAAACGAAAACGCTTGATATCGCCTATGAAGTGGTTGCAAAAACCACAAACGGCACCGGTACTACTGTAGATCTTACCGACTTCTTTGATACCGCAAGCGCCTCTCTTGGCAAATTTCAGGAAGATACAGTCACGCTGATAAAGGTTGCTGCAGATGGCACCGAAACGGACGTCACAGAGACCTATAAAGCCCAGCTCACTGTAAACAACTCCGAGCTAAAATATTCTGCTCTGCCCAAACTGGAAGCCAGTGAGCAATACGTTCTGCGGTATCACGCCACCATTCCTGTTAAGGATGATTACACCTATCAGTCCATCAACAACGTAAAGGCTGAATTCGATGGCAAAGACAGTTACACGAGCAAGGAGGTCAAAAACACCGAGCCGCGCCTTACCAAGAGTGGCAATTATGACGCCAACAGCCGCATCATCACTTGGACGATTCAAATCAACAACCCCTTTGGGGAGGATCTCCGCGGCAAAACCTTTAAAGATCTTCTGCCTGCCGGGCTGGAGGTCGTAGATAAAGTTATAATTCAGCGCGAACACTGGAGCCAGGACATTAATCCTGTCTCTGCTGCGGATTTCATAAAGGACGGGTATAGCTACACCTTCCCGGCAGATAAATCGGAAACCGCAACGTTCTACAGGATCTTCCTCCAGACGAAAATCCCTAACGGCACCGCAGTGGGCACCACCTTTAAAAATGAGGCCACGTTTGATGGCAGCGGCGCTTCCGGTGATGTTACGGTGACCGACCGCAGCTCTTATCTCAACAAGAGCCTGTATAAGGCCGAGGACTTGGAAACCGGCAAGAAAAAGCTGACTTGGCAAACCTCGGTCTCCATCCCTACCGGTTGGAACGAGATCACCCTTACGGATACGATCCGTGATGCCGTGACAGATGGCACTGAGCGGGATGGCACACACTATGCGATTTTGTCCGAGCTGAAGAATGAAATCAAGAATAATCTGTATCTGGCCTTGTCCGGTTCCAGCGATACCGTCACAATGGCAAATGCATCCACAAATCATGTCACCTTTACCGTCACCTATTATGACAAGACCGGTGCTGTGGTTACGAACGATGACGCTCATGTGACCCAGTTTACCATCACCGCCAAGCTGGACGAGGGCCATACGCTGGATGCCACCAGCATGGGGCTGAGCAGCTACCATACCGTTGCCGACATCAGCGGCGCAGGTATAGAAGAGCCGTGGCTGTTTGTAAACACTGCTGTCTCCGGTGATAAGACCACCGATGCCAGCTACACCTATAAAAAGCCCAAGGAAGCAAAGCTTGAAAAGCTGGTCTATAATGAAAACAATTTTGATAACGCTGGCAGCAAGATCAGTGAGTTGGATTACAATAAGAACAACGGTAAGATCTACTACGAGCTCACCATCCCCACCTCGCTTACCAGTAAAGATCCGCTGACCATGAAAGATCTGGAGATCACCGATACCCTGCCTGATGGTGTTACCTTTGACATAAGCAGTGTCACGGTTGGTGTACGCGATTACAATAATGATGGCTCTGTAATCCATAGTAGCTGGTTAGGTCACACAATTTATAGTTCTATCGGCGGCACTCCGAACTATGAGATTTCGGCAACTAAAAACTTTAGTGCAACAAAAACTCATATTGGCGCAACCGACACCGACCGTACGGTCAAGTTTACGATCACGAACGGCTACAACGTTTCTGATAAGCCGCAAGTTTTCTATATCCGCTACTGGGTCAGCGTTGCGGAGGATGCCTCTTGGGACGACCTTCGTACACAAAACATATACCGTAACCACGCGGAATGGAACGACGACAAGGCAGACACGGAGACCACCGTTAAGCGCAGCTATGACAAGATTTATAAGACCGGCACTGTCGTCGACGAAGGTCTCGACGCCAACGGCAAGCCAACTGCGACCAAGAAGATCAACTACAGCGTTGTTATCAACCCCACCGGCGATAAGCTGCTGACCACCAGCAATACCCTGACCCTGACGGATACGCTTAGCTTTGAGCCCTCTGACAACACCTCCGCTGATCTGGATCTAAGTTCGATCCATCTGTATGGTGTGACCCTTGATACTACCACCGGCAACCTTGTTGCAGACCATACAAATGAGATCGGTCATGACCGGTTTACGGCAACCTACGACAGCCCCAACCACACCATGACCGTCACCGTCCCGGATGAACTGGCTTGTGTACTGGAATACACCTATCAGATTTCTTACCCTTCCTCTACGGAGGTAACAGTTAAAAACCATGCAAACCTCTCCGGTCTGGTGGAGAAATGGGTCGATACTCATGTTGTGAATTATGATTCTTCGGCTACCGTCCGGTTCAGCAAGTTTGACCTGAACAAGGTGGATTCCAACGATTATCTGGTCACACTTCCCGGTGCAACCTTCCAGCTTGCAAAGTGGAATAAAACAACAGGTACGTTTGAAGAGGTTTGCACGCTGAAAACAAACTCTTCCGGTCAGATCAATTTCGGTCTGCTGGATTCTTCCGCAACAGCGGAAACCACTGACACGAGCAGCGCCCAGTTGCTTTGCAGTACGCTCTACCGTATTGTAGAGACGGATGCCCCCACCGGCTATGCGCTTAGCAAGAGCCCGATCTACCTGCTGTGGGGTGCATTTTCCAACACAAAGCGAGCTGACGCGTTTAATGCTGCTACCGGTGAATCTTCTATCCATGATGCTTCGGAGTACGATAAATGGCTTGACTGCAACAATGTAACCTACCTTGCCCGTGGTGATATCAGTGCTGTATATGTGCCCAACACCGCTAACAGCATTACGGTTGCCAAGCATTGGCTGGATACGGACGGCACAACAGAACTTGCTCTGGACAAGGTCAACTCCACCTACACCGCAACCGTAGAGCTGCGGCGCAAGAGTTACCAGTATGGCAGCCAAAAGTCTGATGATTTGGTTAAGACCGTCACCTTGGATAATTCCAACAACTGGAGCTATAGCTGGAACAATCTTCCTTTGACTGATCCCGCTGACAGCAGTATCACCTACAAGTACTACGTTAAGGAAACAGCTTGTTCCGGTACGTTTAAATACGACCTGAACAACACCGGCATCACCGGCGGCACCATCCTGCTTTACAATCAGGTGCCCGAGGATGCTAACTACGAACTTCCCTCTACCGGCGGGTCCGGTACACTCCCGTACACAGCCGTGGGCGGCACAATGATGCTGTCTGCGCTGGCATATAGCTTTATCCACCGCAAGCGCAGACGCGAAGGGAGGGCAGATGACTAAACTGCACTTCCCTGCCGGACGCCCGGAGCTTAAACCCCGCCCGCCCAGCGCAAAGTTTACGCGATAGTCCGAACAAAACCACACCCCTCCCCCCCTGTGCAAAATGCAGGGGCGGCAAGGGGCAGAAAAAAGAAAGGGGCTTTTTCCATGAAAAAAGCAATGAAGAAACTCATGGCTGCGCTGCTGGCAGTTGCTATGGTTTGCGCCATGGCGATCCCGGCGTTTGCAGATGGCAGCAGCTCTACCAGCACTGCTGCTGTTATCAAGTACACGATCACCGCACCTCATAACGGTCACACCTACGAGATCTACCAGATCTTTACCGGTGATTATGATGCACACCAACCGTCCATGCTCGCCAACATCAAGTGGGGCAAAAACGGCACTGGTACGGCTGGCGAAGCTGTTGAGCAGACTGTTCTGGACGCACTTTCCAAGGTTGCTTCCTACACAAGCGACAGTGATAAGCTTGACGTTATCGATAAATATGTCACTCTGACCAATCCTGTAGAGACCATTACAAACGGTGGTTCTGTTGAAGTTGTTGGCGGCTATTACCTGATTAAGGACAAGGACGGCTCTGTGCCTTCCTCTGAAACTTATACCCCTTACATCGTTTCCGTTGTTGGCAATGTTACCATCGAGCCGAAGAGCAATGAGGTTCCTAAATTTACCAAAAAGCTGAAGGACACCAACGATACTACCGGCGTTATTACCGGCTGGCAGGATTCTGCCGACTATGATATCGACGATAAAATCCCCTTCCGCCTGCAGGGCACTGTTTCCAAGGACTTTGATTCCTATAAGACGTATTACTACGCTTTCCACGATGTGGAAGAAAAGGGTCTGACCTTTGACCCCAGCTCTGTGAAAGTTTTTGTTGGCGATGAAGAGACCGGTACTAAGATTGATGCTAGCAATTATACTGTCGTTACCAACCCGGCCGATGGCTGCACCTTTGAGATCGTGTTTGATGATCTGAAAAATATTCCCAGTGTTACTGCTAAATCTATCATTACCGTTACCTACGAGTCCACGCTGAACGGGAACGCTGTTCTGGGCGCACAGGGCAACGTCAACACGGCAAAGCTGGAGTACTCCAACAACCCGCGCGGTAACGGCACGGGCACAACTCCTTGGGATAACGTCATCGTCTTTACCTACAAGGTGGTCGTGAATAAGGTCGATCAGGACAATAATCCTCTGGTAGGTGCACAGTTCACTCTGACCAAAAAGATTAATGGTGGCACGGAAGTTATCAAGACTATGACCATCGACTCTAGCGAAACTCAGTTTACGCTGTCCGGTCTGGATGACGGCGAGTACACGCTGACCGAGACTGCAACCCCCGCCCACTACAACACCATCAGCCCCATCACCTTTACTGTCAACGCTGATCATACTATCACTTGGGAAACCGAGCGTCGTGAAGATATCCTGACCTCTTTGAGCGGCGACAAGAAGGTTGGCGAAATCACCTTTACTTCTAGCAAAACCGACGGAACTCTGACTACAAATGTCATCAATAATATCGGCACTACCCTGCCCGGCACCGGCGGCATCGGCACCACCATCTTCTATGTGATCGGCGGCGGCCTGATGGTTGCAGCAGCCATCCTGCTCATTACCAAAAAGCGCATGGAGAACCGCTAAGCTCTCCTTTTCCCCTGCACAGAGCGGGGCTGTAAAGCCCCCTGCTCTGGTCCTGAAACTATAACGTTAGGGAGTAGCCCATGAAAAAGAACAAAAGCACCATTATATTGATCCTCGTCTTTTTCGTGGGTCTATCCGTGATGTTATACCCCACCATCAGCGATTACGTCAACCAGCGCAACCAGTCCCGCGCGGTGGCAAGCTACGCGCAGGACGTGGACAACATGACCGATGCGGATTACAGCGCCTACTTTGACGCCGCCGATGCCTTTAACGCACAGGTGGCCGCTAACGAAAACGCCCTCTACCGCCCGGATCAGCTTACCGGCTACAACGAAACGCTGGATATTACCGGCACGGGCATTATGGGTTACATCACCATCTCCAAAATCGGTGTGGAGCTGCCCATCTACCACGGCACCGACGACAGCGTGCTGCAGATCGCCGCAGGCCACTTAGAGGGCACCAGCCTGCCGGTGGGCGGCGCGTCCACCCACGCGGTCATCTCGGCGCACCGCGGCCTGCCCAGCGCAAAGCTGTTTACCAACCTCGACCAGCTGGAAGTGGGCGATACCTTTACCATCACCGTGCTGGATCGGGTGCTCACCTACGAGGTGGACAAAATTTCCATCGTGCTGCCCACCGAGACCGACGAGCTGAAGATCGCCGAAGGCAAGGACTACGTTACCCTGATGACCTGCACCCCCTACGGCATCAACACCCACCGCCTGCTGGTGCGCGGTCGCCGCGTGGAGACCCCGGATCAGTACAAGCACCTCCGCGTTACCGCCGAAGCGCTTAAAATTGAACCCATTATTGTTGCGCCCATTATGGCGCTGCCCATGCTGCTGATCTTGCTGATCGGTATGCTGCTTTCTACACGCAAACCCAAGAAAACGAGAGGAGAAAAACATGAAAAGCATTGATTTGCGTCATCGTCTGGCGGCTGTGCTGCTGGCTGTGTGCCTTGTGGTATGCTGTGCCCTGCCGGCCTTTGCCACCAGTGCCAACATTGTGCTGGGGCGTCTGGGCTCGCTCCACGTCCGTCTGTACGACACCCACAACGATGTGCCCCTGCGCGGCGGCGAGCTGACCCTGTATCAGGTGGCCACCGTCAAGCGCACCAACGGCAACCTGTACTTTGACTATACCGGCGATTTTACGGGCTGCGGTGTGGTGCTGGGCGACCTTTCCGACAGCACGCTGGCTGACCAGCTGGTAAAGTACCTGCCCGTTGTGCCCGCCATTGCCGCCCAGCAGGACGTGAACGAAGAGGGTTACGCCGACATTACCAAGCTGCCGCAGGGGCTGTACTTGGTCGTGCAGACCGAGGCATCCCACGGCTACGAGGCCATCAAGCCCTTCCTTGTGTCCATCCCCATGCCCGATGGCGACAACTGGATCTACGATGTGGACGCCACCCCCAAGGTAGGTGCCACCATCCCGGAAACGCCGGACATCCCCGACACCCCGGATGTGCCAGTCACACCGCCGGATACGCCCGACACACCGGACACCCCCGATCTTCCGGAGCAGCCGGACACCCCGGATACGCCGGTGAGCCCGGACAGCCCCGATAGTCCGGTAAGTCCCGGCAACCCGGACAATCCCGTAAGCCCCGAGAACCCGGATAACCCGGTCTCCCCTTCCAACCCGGATAAGCCTGTTCTGCCCCAGACCGGTCAGTTGAACTGGCCCGTGCCGGTGCTGGCTTGCAGCGGTGTGCTGCTGTTTGCCGCTGGCTGGGTGCTGAACCGTCAGGGCAAAAAGGAAAACTGACCCCGTCTCCTTTCTTTTCGGCATAGTTTGGCGTTGTGTGCCGAATTTGCTCCCCCGCAAGGGGGAGCATTTTTTATGCCCTTTCCCCTGCCGGGCACAGCACGATTTTGAATGCGCTCCGCGTTGCTCTGCGCATAATCAGCGGAAAATATATTTTTTAATTTGCAATTCTGGAAAATCTGCGGATTTTCCAGAATTGCCTTTTCACGGGTGGGGTTTGGGCACGAACCCTCTCAGGCATCTCGCTTTGCTCGATACCAGCTCCCCCGAAGGGGGAGCTTTTTGTGCTCTCTCCCCTGCCGGGCGCGGCACGATTTTGAATGGCCTCCGCTGCGCTCTGGCCATGTTCAGCGGAAAGATTATTTTAAATTTTCGCGTCTGTCGCACTCTGCGGAGCGCGACAGACGCTTTTTTCACAGGAGGGGTCGTAGCCGGGAACTGCATTTGCAGCGCCTGCTTCCTACGGAAGTGCGGCGCTGCGGCGGAACACCCCTTCCGGCTTTCGCGCTAAGCTTGCAGGCGTGCAAAAAGCTTCCCCTTTCGGGGGTGCTGGCGAACGCAGTGAGCCTGAGAGGGTTCTCCACGCAAAAGAGCCGCTGTACAAAACGTACAGCGGCTCTTATTTTATGCAGTCTGTATTAGGTTTTTACTGCTGCTGGGCGGCCTTTTTGGCTTCCAGTGCCAGAATGGCATCGCGGCGGCTCAGGTTGATGCGGCCCTGCTGGTCGATGTCGGTCACCTTGACCACGATGGCATCGCCCACGGCAACCACGTCCTCTACCCGCTCCACGCGCTTGGTATCCAGTTTGGAGATATGCACAAGGCCTTCCTTGCCCGGGGCGATCTCCACAAAGGCACCAAAGTTCATCAGGCGGGTCACCTTGCCCTTGTAGATGGCACCGATCTCGGGGTCCTCCACAATGGTCTTGATGGTAAAGATGGCGCGCTTTGCGTCCTCCTGATCCACGGCGGAGACGAACACATGGCCGTCCTCCTGCACGTCGATCTTGCAGTTGCAGGTAGCGCAGATGTCCTGAATGACCTTGCCGCCCTTACCGATCACGTCCTTGATCTTGTCGGTGGGGATCATCATGCTGAACATCTTGGGTGCCCAGCGGCTCAGCTCTGCACGCGGCTCGGCGATCACGGGCTTGATGATCTCGTCCAGAATATACAGACGGCCCTTGCGGCACTTCTCGAAGGCCTCGGCAATGATGTCATAGGTCAGGCCGTCGATCTTGATGTCCATCTGGATGGCGGTAATGCCCTTGCGGGTGCCGCCGACCTTAAAGTCCATATCGCCGTGGAAGTCCTCCACGCCCTGAATGTCCAGCATGGTCATCCAGCGCTCGCCCTCAGTGATCAGGCCGCAGGAGATACCGGCAACCGGAGCCTTGATGGGCACGCCTGCATCCATCAGTGCCAGCGTAGAGCCGCAGATGGAAGCCTGAGAGGTAGAACCGTTAGAGCTGAGCACCTCGGACACGCAGCGGATGGTGTAAGGGAACTCCTCCAGAGAGGGCAGCACCGGCACCAGAGCACGCTCGGCCAGTGCGCCGTGGCCGATCTCGCGGCGGCCGGGGCTGCGCGGTGCGCGTGCCTCGCCCACAGAGTACGGCGGGAAGTTATAGTGGTGGATATAGCGCTTGGTCTGCTCGTCGGTCAGGTCATCCATCAACTGGTTGTCCTTGGTGCCGCCCAGCGTGCAGGTGGTAAGCACCTGCGTCTGACCGCGGGTGAACATACCGGAGCCGTGCACGCGGGGCAGAATGCCCACCTCAGCGGCCAGCGGGCGGATCTCGTTGATGCCGCGGCCGTCCACGCGCTTGCCCTCATCCAGCAGCCAGCGGCGCACCACGAACTTCTGCATCTTGTAGCTTACCAGATCCAGATCGGCGGCAGACAGGTCGGGATATTCCTCGGCGATCTTGTCCATGATGGGCAGCAGGGCTGCGTCACGCACGTTCTTGTCGTCGGTGTCCATAGCAGCCTTGAAGTCATCCAGATACTTGTTCTGGATGGCGTGGAACACGTCCATGTCCAGACCCACCACCTGGAAGTCGATCTTCGGCTTGCCGCGCTCGGCCACGATCTTGTTGATGAACTCGATGATCTTCTTGATCTCAACGTGTGCGGTCTTGATGGCGGTCAGCATAGTGTCCTCGTCCACCTCGTTGGCGCCGGCCTCGATCATCACGATCTTGTCCATGGTGGCGGCAACGGTCAGGGCAAGGTCGCTCACCTTGCGCTGCTCCTGGGTGGGGTTCAGCACGATCTCGCCGTCCACCAAGCCCACCTGCACGCCGCCGATGGGGCCGTTCCACGGAATATCGGACACGGCGGTCACCAGAGAAGCGCCGATCATACCGGCGATCTCGGGGCTGCAATCCGGGTCAAGGCTCATGACGGTCATGGTGATGCACACGTCGTTGCGCATCTCCTTGGGGAACAGCGGGCGCATGGGGCGGTCCACCACGCGGCTGGTCAAAATAGCGCGCTCGCCGGGGCGGCCCTCACGGCGCATAAAGCTGCCGGGAATGCGGCCTGCGGCGTAGAGCTTTTCCTCGTACTCCACGTTCAGCGGAAAGAAATCCACGCCCTCGCGGGGCTTGGGGCTCATGACCACGTTGCACATCACGCAGGTCTCGCCGTAGCGGATCAGTGCGCTGGCATTGGACAGGCCACACATCTTGCCCATTTCAACCTTGAACGGGCGGCCGGCCAACATGGTCTCGTAGACCTTGAAGTTGTCAAAGGTCTCTTTGCGGGAACCAAATTCGATTGCCATTGTTTCTGCCTCCTTGTTTTTCGGATCGTTCTATCCAAAAAGCTGTGGCGCGCGCATTATAGCAATAAATCCAGCGTCCCTGCCCGCAGGCACAGGCGTTCGATTTACTGCTGCAATACGCTGCCACCGCTATTTTGTGCGCATGGGATACATGGAGCTATACATAAAGCAAAGGGCAGGTACCTTTGCGGTACCTGCCCTCCGTTAAAATTACTTACGCAGACCCAGAGTTGCGATCAGAGCACGGTAACGCTCGATGTCCTTCTTCTGGAGATAAGCCAGCAGATTGCGGCGACGGCCAACCATCTTCAGCAGACCGCGGCGGCTGTGGTGATCGTTAGGGTTCTTCTTCAGGTGCTCGTTCAGCTCGTTGATGTGAGCGGTCAGCAGAGCGACCTGCACCTCGGGGGAGCCAGTATCCTTCTCGGTCAGAGCGACTTTGGCCATAACTTCCTGCTTATTCATAATACAGTACCTCTTTCAAGTAATTTATCTGCCTATGGCACAGCGGCGGGAAACGGTTCTCCCAAAAGCGGGCATACTCCCAGCCCCGTACCACGGTAACAGATACAGTATACCAGATTGCCCGGCAGATTGCAAGAAGATTTTTGTCCGTAAGCCTTAATTTTTTACAATGCCGCCCCAGTACAGCTGCACCTCCGGCAGCTTCTTTTTGCGCAGCAGAAACACAGTGGGGATCAGGTACACCGCCACCGACAGCAGCCGCGAGGCATCGTAGCCGCTTACGCTTTCGGCCACGCTGGTGGTGCCGTACAGCCCGCCGATGAGCATGGCAGCAACGTCCATGGCGCTGTGCAGGAACACCGTCACCCACAGATTGCCGGTGCGGAAGTAGATGGCGGCCAGCATCACGCCCAGCGAAGCCGCAAATACGCACTGCATCAGCACACCAAAGGGTTCCGAGCCGAGCAGGTTGCTCAGGTGCGCCGCACCAAAGAGCACACCGGACACAAGACAGGCTTTCCACACCCCCGCGCGGGCGGTGCCGTAGCGCTCCAGCAGAGTCTGGGCAATAATGCCCCGGAACACCAGCTCCTCGGCCACGCCCACAAGGATCATGTTCAGTATAAAGGTCAGAATGCGGGGCAGCGGCAGCAACGGCGTGTCCGGGCGACCAAAAGCCAACGTTCCAAAGGCTGTGTACCCGATGAAAAACAGCGGGTACATGCCCACCAGCAGCCCGTTCAGAAAGCCGCAGCCGCGCCGCCGCAGCAGGTCCAGCCTGCCGGTACGGGCCAGCAACAAAAGCGCCACCGCCAGCCCGACAGCCTCCTGCACAGAGCCAAACAGGTAGCCGTCCATGGTGTCAAAGTCCGCCCCTGCCGCTGCCAGCCCGATGGTGGCCAGCAGGCTGAACACGACCATGCTGCCAAGGAACAGCACCTCGGACAGGATACAATAAAGAATGGGGTGCGCAGTGCGCAGCCGTTTGAGCATAAGTACAGTCCTCCCTATCAATGATAGCACTATTCTACCACGATTCCCCCAAAAGCGATAGGACAAAAATAAAGTGTGCCGCCGGGAGATCAGGGGTCTGTGAACGGCTTGCAGCATCTTTTTACAGAAAGTTCATGTAAAAACTGACTAAAATAGTCTTGCAGATTTGACGTGTCTGCCGCTTTGGTGTATCATATACTTGTATTGTTATGCGCGATTCCGGGCGCATCACAGCCCGATTTTTAAGATTTATGAGGTGTGACCTATGTCCCTTGTTGAAAAACTTTTTGGCAGCTTCTCTGACCGGGAGCTGAAAAAGGTGAACCCCATCACCAAACAGGTGCTGGCGCTGGAGCCCAAGTATCAGGCCATGTCCGATGTTGACTTGCAGGCGCAGACTGCCGCTTTCAAGCAGCAGCTGACCGAGGGCAAAACGCTGGACGACATCCTGCCGGATGCCTTTGCCGTCTGCCGCGAAGCCGCATGGCGTGTGCTGGGCATGAAGCACTTCCCTGTGCAGGTGACCGGCGGCATTGCCCTGCACCGCGGCGATATTGCCGAGATGCAGACCGGTGAGGGCAAGACCCTTGTGGCTACCCTGCCCGCCTACCTGAATGCCCTGACCGGCGAGGGGGTGCACATTGTTACCGTTAACGACTATCTGGCCAAGCGCGACAGCGAGTGGATGGGCAAGCTCTACCGCTGGCTGGGACTGACTGTCGGTCTGATCGTGCAGGGCATGGACGGCGACGCCCGCCGGGCTGCCTACAATGCCGATATCACCTACGGCACCAACAATGAGTTCGGCTTTGACTACCTGCGCGACAATATGGTGACCTACAAGGCCAACATGGTGCAGCGCGGCCACGCCTACGCCATCGTGGACGAGGTAGACTCCATCCTGATCGATGAGGCCCGCACGCCCCTGATCATCTCCGGCCGCGGCGAGGACTCCTCCAGCCTGTACACGCAGGTGGACCGCTTTGTGCGCACCCTGCACAAGAGCGTGGTGGTGGAATTGGAGGATAAGGTCTCCACCGATGAGCAGGCCGATGGCGATTACGTTGTGGACGAAAAGCACAAGACCTGTACCCTGACCGCCGCCGGCATCAAAAAGGCCGAAGCCTATTTTAAGGTAGAGAACCTTGCCGCCGCCGAGAACATGACCCTTGCCCACCACATCGATCAGGCCATCAAGGCCTACGGCGTGATGCAGCGGGATATCGACTATGTGGTCAAGGACGGTCAGGTCATCATCGTGGACGAGTTCACCGGACGCCTGATGATCGGTCGCCGGTACAACGAGGGTCTGCATCAGGCCATCGAGGCCAAGGAGGGCGTGAAGATCGCCGCCGAGAGCAAGACGCTGGCTACCATCACCTTCCAGAACTACTTCCGTATGTACAAAAAGCTGTCCGGTATGACCGGTACTGCCCGCACCGAGGCCACCGAGTTTACCGAGATCTACGGCCTGAACATCGTCAGCGTGCCCACCAACCGCCCGGTGCAGCGCAAGGACTACCCGGACGCCATCTACAAGACCGTGGAGGGCAAGTACCGCGCCGTCATCGAGCAGGTAATGGAGTGCCACAAAAACGGTCAGCCTGTGCTGGTGGGTACCGTCAGCGTGGAAAAGAGCGAAACGCTCGCCAAAATGTTACAGCGCCACACCCGGGACTTCAACGTGCTGAACGCCAAGAACCACGAGCGCGAAGCCGAGATCGTAGCGCAGGCCGGTAAAAAGGGTGCCATCACCATCGCCACCAACATGGCAGGCCGTGGTACCGATATCATGCTGGGCGGCAACGCCGAGTTCATGGCGAAGGCCCAGATGCGCAAGGAGCACTTCTGCGAGAACCTGCTCAACCCCGACACCCCGCAGGACGCCGACCCGGCAGCCGTGGAGCTGCTGCTGACCGAGGCAAACGGCCACGGCGAGACCACCGATGCCAACATTCTGGCCGCACGCCAGCGCTTTGAGCAGCTGTATGCCCAGTACAAACCCGCCATCGATGCCGAGGCCGACGAGGTGCGCGCCGCAGGCGGTCTGTTCATCATTGGTACCGAGCGCCACGAGAGCCGCCGTATCGACAACCAGCTGCGCGGCCGTGCTGGCCGTCAGGGCGACCCGGGCGCTTCCCGCTTCTACCTGAGCCTTGAAGACGACCTGATGCGCCTGTTTGGCGGCGACCGGGTGTCCAGCCTGATGAACACCCTGAAGATCGACGAGGATACCCCCATCGAGAACCGCATGATCACCAATACGCTGGAAAGCGCCCAGAAAAAGCTGGAAGGCCGCAACTTCGAGATCCGTAAAAATGTGCTGAAGTACGATGACGTGATGAACCAGCAGCGCGAGATCATCTACGGGCAGCGCCGCAAGGTGCTGGACGGCGAGGATATCAGCACCGAGATGCACAAGATGCTGCGAGAGAACATCGATTCCAGCTGCGCACAGTTCCTTTCCGGCGATGTAAAAGACGAGTGGGATTTTGGTGCGCTGCGCCGCCACTATCAGGGCTGGCTGACCACCGATGCCGACTTCCACTACACTGTGGCGGATTTTGATAACCTCTCTCAGCAGGGCATTGCCGATATGCTGTACGACCGTGGGATGCAGATTTTGCAGGCCAAGGAGGTGCGCTACGGTGCACCCGTCATGCGCGAGCTGGAGCGCATCTGCCTGCTCAAGTGCGTAGACCGCCAGTGGATGGACCACATCGACAACATGGACCAGCTGCGGCAGGGCATCGCGCTGCGCGGCTACGGTCAGAAGGACCCCGTGGTGGAATACCGCATCGAGGGCTTTGATATGTTCGACCAGATGGTGGATTCCATCCGGGAGTCCAGCGTCAAGATGCTGCTGACCATCGAACTGCGCGCCGCCGGTTCCGCTCCTAAGCGGGAGCAGGTGGCAAAGCCCACCGGCGAAGGCTTTGTGCCCGGCAACGGTGCACCCGGCGTCAAGGGCAGCCCCAAGGGACAGCCAGTGCGTGTGGTCAAAATTGGCCGCAACGACCCCTGCCCCTGCGGCAGCGGCCTGAAGTTCAAAAAGTGCACCTGCGCCCAGTATCACCCCAATGGCAATAACGGCGGGGAAGAATAACCATAAGGCAAAGCCCTCCCTGCCGTGGCCGAGAGGGCTTTCCGTATAAATTCAGAGGGAGTTGATTTTACAATGATCGCACCGGAAAAACTGTTGGAAGCCGCCAAGGCGCTGGAGCCCCAGCTGCAGGAATGGCGGCGCACACTGCACCGTCACCCGGAGGTGGGCTTTGACCTGCCCCAGACCAAGGCACTGGTCAAAAAGGCGCTGACTGAGATGGGCTACACCCCGCAGGACTGCGGCAAGTGCGGCGTGGTGGCGCTTGCAGGCGGCAAACGCCCCGGCAAGGTGATCCTGCTGCGGGGCGACATGGACGCGCTGCCCTTGCAGGAGGAATCCGGCGAGGAGTTTTCCTCTGAGCTGCCCGGCAAGATGCACGGCTGCGGCCACGATATGCACACTGCCATGGTTCTGGGTGCAGCCAAACTGCTCAAGGAGCACGAGGACGAGATCGAGGGCACGGTAAAGCTGGAGTTCCAGCCCGCAGAGGAGATCTTTCAGGGCTCGCTGGATATGATCAACAGCGGCCTGCTGGAGAACCCCAAGGTGGACGCAGCGGTCATGTTCCATGTGCTGGCCGGAATGCCCCTGCCCGCCGGTATGGTGCTGGTGCCGGGCGGCGGCATTACCATGGCCAGCTGCGAGCAGTACCACATCGTTGTGCACGGCAAGGGCGGCCACGGCTCCATGCCCAACGCCTGCATCGATCCCATCACCGCAGCGGCGCACATCCACATCGCCTTGCAGGAGATCAACAGCCGCGAGCTGGACCCCGCAGGCTTCGGTGTGTTCACCACCGGCCGGTTCGAGGCAGGCAAGGCCTCCAACGTCATCCCGGATACTGCTGATATGTGGGGCACCATCCGCACCGTGGACCCGGAGCAGAAGGTCAGTGCCCTCATCCACCAGCGCATGACCGAAATTGCGCAGGGCGTGGCTACCGCCTACCGCTGCACCGCCGAGGTGGAGTTCAGCGATTACTGTCCCTGCATGGTGGTGGACACCCCGCTGGCGGGCAACGCCCTGACCTATATGACCGAACTGCTGGGCAAGGGCGCTATGGATATGACCCCGCTCACCGGCGGCAAGCCCGGCGGCGGCAGCGAGGACTTCGCCTTTGTCAGCCACGAGGTACCCACCGTGAGTATGTTCTTAGCTGCTGGCAACGCCAAGGAGGGCTACACCTACGGTCAGCACCACCCCAAGGTGCGCTTTGACGACAGCATCCTGTACTGCGGCACGGCAGCCTACACCTATATGGCGCTTCGCTGGCTGGCAGAGCACCAGTAAAAAGTTGCCCCACAGAACGCCGGGCAGGAGGAAAAGCATGAAGCAGGAGCTGATGGATGCCATTCTGGAAACGCCGGTCATTGCGGCAGTCAAGGACGATGCAGGGCTTCGCAACGCGCTGACCAACGAGAATATCCGGGTGGTATTTGTATTATATGGAGATATCTGTAATATTTTCTCCATTGTGCGCCGCATCCACGAAGCCGGACGCTTTGCCGTGGTGCATGTAGACCTTATTGCCGGACTGGCGGGCAAGGAGGTGGCGGTGGACTTTATCCGCAATACCACCGAGGCGGACGGCATCATCTCCACCCGGCAGTCCTTCATCCGCCGCGCCAAGGAGCTGGGGCTTGCCGCCATCCTGCGGGTATTTCTGCTGGATTCCATCGCGCTGGAAAGTCTGGATAAGATCCCCGCAAACCTGCCGGACTGTCTGGATCTTCTGCCCGGCACCATGCCCAAGATCCTGCGCCGCGTCTGCGCCAAGGCCAAGGTGCCGGTGCTGACCGGCGGGCTGATTGCGGACAAGGAGGATGTGCTGGCTGCGCTGGAAGCCGGAGCTACCGCCATTTCCACCACCAATCAGGCCGTGTGGGATATGTAAGGCTGCGCATTCTGCATTCTGCGCAAAAGCGGCAGGCACTTTTTGTAAGGGTTTCACAAAAAGTGCAAAACATCTTGCTTTTTTCGCAGGGACAGGGTATCATAAGAATCAACAAGTGCTGTTTGTTTCAAGAGATATGAGCGAAACGGACAAGGGCAGTTGCCTTTGTTTCGGTTCGCTCTTTTTTTGTACAACAACAGATGCCCGGCTCCCGACGGGCCAAGGCAGAACGGACAGGAGGAAAAGAACAATGTATGATGTAGCAATCATCGGCTGTGGTGTCATCGGTGCCGCCGCAGCCTACGCACTGTCGCGCTACGACAACAAGGTGGTCATCCTTGAGGCCGAGAACGATGTGGCAGACTGCACCACCAAGGCCAACAGCGCCATTCTCCACGCAGGCTACGACCCCGCCCCCGGCACCCGCATGGCACGGCTGAACGTGCGCGGCGTGGCGCTGGCTAAGGAGATCTGCGCAAAGCTGGATGTCTCCTATAAGCAGTGCGGCTCTCTGGTGCTGGCACTGGACGAAAAGGAGCTGCCCCACCTGCAGCATTTGTTTGAGAACGGCACCGCAAACGGCGTGCCCGACATGAAGATCCTTTCCAAGGAAGAGGCCCTTGCCATGGAGCCTAACCTTTCTGAAAAGGTCTGCGGCGCACTGTGGGCACCCAGCGCTGCCATCGTGAACCCGTGGGAGTACGCACTGGCCATGACCGAGGTGGCGGTGCGCAACGGCGTGGAGCTGCGCCGCAGCTGCAAGGTGACCGACGCCGAGTCCATCGAGGGCGGCTACCGCCTGACCGTGCCCGACGGTACGGTGGAGACCCGCTGCGTCATCAACGCTGCCGGTATCTGGGCAGACAAGGTGCACTCCATGGTGGAGCCCGCCAACTTCCACATCATCCCCACCCGGGGCGAGTACTATCTGCTGGACAAGAGCGAGGGCACCCGCGTGAGCCACGTCATCTTCCAGTGCCCCAACGAGCTGGGCAAGGGTGTACTGGTAGCACCCACTGTGCACGGCAACCTGATCGTCGGCCCCAACGCAGAGCCGGTGGAGGGCAACGACACCTCCTGCACCAGCAGCGGTCTGGAATTTGTCAAGACCACTGCCCAGCGCAGCGTGCCCAGCATCAACTTTGGCGAGTCCATCCGCAGCTTTGCGGGCGTGCGTGCCAATCTGGACGTGGACGATTTTATCATTGGTGAAGAGCCGGAAGCACCCGGCTGGATCGACTTGGCCGGCATGAAGAGCCCCGGCCTGTCCGCCGCCCCGGCAGTGGCTGAGGAGGCCGTTGCCATCCTGAAAGAGCGCGGTGTGCTGGGCGCTGAAAAGGCTGACTACAAGGATGGCCGCCGCCACATCCGCTTTAAGGAGCTTTCCGCAGAGGAAAAGGCAGCGCTGGTCAAGGAGCAGCCCGCCTACGGCCGCGTGATCTGCCGCTGCGAGACCATTACCGAGGGCGAGATTCTGGCAGCCCTCCACAGCGAGGTGCCCGCCAACACCATCGATGGCGTCAAGCGCCGCGCCGGTGCAGGCATGGGCCGCTGCCAGGGCGGCTTCTGCGGCCCCCGCGTGCTGGAGCTTATCAGCCGCGAGCTGGGCATGAACCCCTTGGACATCCTGCAGGACAAGAACGGCTCGAACGTTCTGGTCAGCGAAACGAAGGTAGGAGGAAAGAGCAATGGTTGATCTGGTCATTATCGGCGGCGGCCCTGCGGGCCTTGCTGCTGCCTGCAAGGCATGGGAAAGCGGTCTGCGCGACATCCTCATTCTGGAGCGCGATAAAGAGCTGGGCGGCATTCTGAACCAGTGCATCCACAATGGCTTTGGTCTGCACCGCTTTGGTGAGCAGCTCACCGGCCCGGAGTACGCCGGACGCTTTATTGAGATGCTCAAGAACACCGGCGTAAAGGTTCAGCTGGACACCATGGTGCTGGAAGTGACCCCGGATAAAAAGGTGCACTGTGTTTCCAAGGAGTACGGCTACCAGATCATCGAAGCCAAGAGCATCGTTCTGGGCATGGGCTGCCGCGAGCGCACCCGTGGTGCCATCGGCACCCCGGGCACCCGCCCTGCCGGCGTGTACACCGCCGGTGCAGCACAGCGCTATGTGAACATGGAAGGCTATCTGGTGGGCAAGCGGGTGCTGATCCTCGGCAGCGGCGATATCGGCCTAATCATGGCACGCCGCATGACCCTTGAGGGTGCAAAGGTGCTGGCCTGCGTAGAGGTGATGCCCTACTCCGGCGGCCTGACCCGCAACATCGTGCAGTGCCTGAACGACTTTGACATCCCCCTGTACCTCTCCCACACCATCGTGGATATTCAGGGCAAGAACCGCGTAGAAAAGGCCATCGTGGCCGAGATCGGCCCCGACCGCAAGCCCATCCCCGGCACCGAGATGGAGTTTGATGTGGACACCATCCTGCTGAGCGTGGGTCTGATCCCCGAAAACGAGCTGACCAAACAGGCCGGCATCGAGATGGACCCCCGCACCAAGGGTGCCATCGTGTACGAAAACATGGAGACCAGCATTCCCGGTGTGTTTGCCTGCGGCAACGTGGTGCAGGTGCACGATCTGGTGGACTTTGTTTCCGGCGAGAGCGAGCTGGCCGGTGCGGCCGCTGCCAACTACGTCCAGAACGGCCCCGTGGCCGAGGGACGTGTGCTGACCGTGAAGCCCGGCGCAGACCTTGGCTACACCCTGCCGCAGCGCATCCGTCTGGAAGGCGTGGAAAAGAGCACCAACGTTTCCTTCCGCGTCCGCCGCATCTGCGGCAAGAGCACCATCCTTGTCAAGAGCGGTGACACGGTAATCGCACGCTTTAAGCGCGACCGCCTTGCCCCCGGCGAGATGGAGCACATTGCCCTGCCCAGAGTGCTGCTGGACAGAGCCCCCGTGGACGAAGTGACCATTGAGATCGAGGAGGCATGAGCGATATGAAAGAAGTAATTTGCACCTGCTGCCCTCAGGGCTGCCATCTGCAGGTAGATGAAGCCAACGACTACAAGGTGACCGGCAACGGCTGCCCCAACGGCATCGCCTACGGCAAGGAAGAGCTGACCCACCCCACCCGCATCATCACCAGCACCGTGCGCGCCGAGGGCTGTCTGCACTCCCGCTGCCCGGTCAAGACCTCCAAGCCCGTGCCCAAGGGACAGATGGCTGAGGTTGTCGCCGCGCTGGACAGCGTGGTGCTGCACGCTCCCATCCATGTGGGTGATGTGGTGCTGACCGACGTCTGCGGCACCGGGGCTGACATTGTGACCTGCCGCGATATGGCATAAATTCCCCCTTTACTCCGACAGCATTTTTCAACCTCCCTTCCTATACACAACACCATAAACAAAGCAGCCGCTGCACCTTGCCGTGCAGCGGCTGCTTTGCGTGTAGGGAAATTCCCCTGTGTAAACACGATTTGGAATGCGCTCCGCTGGAGCCTTCACCCGGCTGTTGAACACTCTGCCGAAACTGCTCAGCCGGGCGTTTTGTCCTGCGCGGGCGCATCCTGCCAGAACAACCATGTGGCGGCAAAGGCCACCCCGCCGGAAAGCGCCAGCAGCTCGGCGTAGGGCAGAATGTAGCCGCCCACGATCAGAAAACCCGGCAGACCGGTAACGCCGTAGGCCGTTGCGCCGATGCCCGTTACCGTACCGAACCACGCCCCCACCGCGCCGCCCACCATAGCGCAGACGAACGGCCGGACATAGCGCAGGTTCACGCCGAAGATGGCGGGCTCGGTGATCCCAAAGGCTGCGGACAGCGCCGAAGGGATGGCAACGGTCTTGTTTTGGGGGTCGCGGGTCTTAAAGGTGACCGCAAGGCAGGCACCGCACTGGGCAAAGTTTGCGGCAGAGGCAATGGGCATCCAGATATTCAGGCTGCCCGCAGAGAGCAGCCCCGCCTCGATAACGTTATACATGTGGTGCAGACCGCAGACCACCGTAACGGGGTACAGCGCCCCCATGACCAGCGCACCGATGCCATGCCCCACTGTGCTGAGCTGCCTTGCAAGGCCGATCATGCTGTTTTCCGCAAAGGAGAAGCAGGGGCCGAGGATGGTAAAGGTAACAAAGGTGGTAATAAGCACCGTGCACAGCGGCGTAACAAAAAGATCCAGCGCCGCAGGGACGCGGCTGCGGAACCACCGCTCCAGCCGGGACATGAGCCAGATTGCAATGATCACCGGAATAACGTGTCCCTGATACCCCACTTGTTTTACGTTGAAACAGAGCAGATGCCAGACCGGGACGTTCTCCGCTGTGCCCACAGACCACGCGTTGAGCAGCGCGGGGTGCACCATGCACAGTCCCACCACCCCGCCGAGGAAAAGATTGCCCCCAAACACCCGGGCGGAGGAGAGCGCCACCAGCACCGGCAGAGACACAAAAGCTGTGCCGGACACCATCTTTAAAAAGTTGAACCAGTCGGCGGCGGCAACGGCGGGCAGCGCCCTGCCCAGTGCGTCCAGAATGCCGGTCAGCAGACCGGCAGCCACAATGGCGGGCAGAATGGGCACAAACACATCCCCCAGCGTTTTTACCAGCCGCTGCGGCAGCGGCAATACCGGGGCCGTACATTTCTGCGCCGCCGGGACACCGGGCAGACCGGACAGCTTTATAAATTCCTCGTACACCCGGTTCACCGTGCCGGTGCCAAGGATGATCTGAAGCTGTCCCCCGGCGCAGAACACTCCCATCACGCCCGGGATGCTTTCCAGCCGTTTTTGATCGACCTTGTGCGCATCTACCACTACCAGACGCAGCCGGGTGGCGCAGTGCACTGCGGAAACCAGATTTTCCCCGCCGCCAATGCTTTCAAAAATCGCTCTGGCGCAGGCGGCGTGATCCAATGTCCTCATGCTTTTCTCCTTCGTTGTAAAAGTGAGCCGGAAAACCCTCGCAAGCGTTTCCGGCTCATCGCAGAATATGGCTAGAGCACAGCGGAAGCCATTTCAAATCGTTTTTCAGCCTTGCAGCGGCATGATGCTCTCCGGTGCGGCACACAGGTACTGCGGCGCGGCGGGCGCTGCCGAGCAAAGGCTTTTTTTGCTTACCTTCCACCACAGCTGCGCCGTGCCCTCCGGCGGAGTGCAGATGAGATTCCAGTCAAAGGGGTTCTCACTGGTGGAAACGGCTTTTACCGGGATGGCGTTGGGCACATCGGCGGTGCAGGGCGTAAAGTCGTGGGCACGGATGCCCACAGCGGTACAGCCTGCCGGGACGGGCAGCGCCAGCCGCAGGGTGGTGTCCCAGCCGTCCAGCCGGACGGTGTGGCTATCCAGCGGAGTGCAGGGCAGAATGTTCTTGCAACCGGTCAGCCGTGCGGCGGCGATGCTCTGCGGGTCGGCAAAAACGGCCTTGGTGGTACCGGTGCGCAGCACCTGCCCTTCGTTCAGCACGATCATCTCTTTGCACAGGCGGTAGGCCTCGTCCCGGTTGTGGGTCACCAACAGGGCGGTGCCCGCAAAGCTTGCCAGCAGGCTGCCTACCTCGCCTTCTACCTCTTCCCGCAGATAGCTGTCCAGCGCGCTGAAGGGCTCGTCCAGCATCAGGATGCGGGGCTTGCCCACCAGAATGCGTGCCAGCGCGGCGCGCTGCTGCTGTCCGCCGGAAAGCTGGGCAGGGTAGCGTTTTGCCAGCTCTTCCAGCCGCATGGCGCGCAGCATTTCGGCGCAGGCGGTGCGGCGGGCGGCAGGGTCTTTTTCCGCCTTCAGACCGCAGAGGATATTCTGTTCTACGGTCATATTGGGGAACAACGCGTAGTTCTGGAACAGCAGCCCCACGCCCCGCTGCTGCGGCGGCAGGTCGATGTGCTGGGTGCTATCAAACAGCACCCGCCCGTCCAGCACGATGCGTCCGCGGTCCGGCTTTACAATGCCTGCAATGCACCGCAACGTCATGCTTTTGCCGCAGCCGGAAGCTCCCAGCAAAGCGGTGGAGGTGTTGCCGGCGGTAAAGGCGGCGCGGAGGGTGAAGCCGTCCAGCTTTTTTTCAATGTTGACTTCAAGGCTCATTTCCGGCCACCCGCTTTCTGTTTTTTCTCCAGCAGGTTCACCGCCAGCAGCACCACCGCCGAGATGGCGATATCCACCAGCACCCACCGCATGGCACCAAGCTCATCGTTGGTGCGCCAGAGCTGGTAGACCGTGGTGGCAATGGTGGCGGTCTTGCCGGGGGTGTAGCCCGCGATCATGCTGGTAGCGCCGTATTCGCCCAGTGCCCGGGCAAAAGCCAGCACTGTGCCCGCCAGAATGCCCTGACGGCAGGCGGGCATCCGCACCCGCCAAAAGATCCATGGATCGGACTGTCCCAGCGTCTGCGCCGACCACGCCAACGTTTCGTCAAAGCTTTCAAACGCGCCGCGCGCGGTGCGGTACATCAGCGGAAAAGCCACCACGATGGAGGCAAAGATGGCGCTGTACCAGTTCATGACCAGCTTTACCCCGAACTGCTGCATGAAAAAGATGCCCAGCGGCCGCTTTGCGCCGAAGAGCAGCAGCAGAAAGTAGCCCACCACCGTGGGCGGCAGCACCATGGGCAGGGTGAGCAACACGTCCAGCACACCCTTGACCACCCGGGGGAGCCGGGCGATATAATAGGCCGCAAAAATGCCAAGAAAGAATACCGCCGCGCAGCTGATTAAAGCAATGCGCAGGCTGTTCCACAACGGATACCAGTCCATGCCTGCTCCTTTATACGGCGCTGAAGCCCACGCCCTCGAACACGGTCATGGCCTTGTCGGTCTGTAAGTAAGCCAAAAACTCCTTGGCGGCCTCCGCGTTGGAGGCGGCTTTCAGCACAGCGGCGGGATAGATGACCTGACCGCACATCTCCTTGGTGGCCTCGTCCACGGGGGTCAGACCGGCGCTGTACGCATCCGTACAATAAACGACACCGGCATCCACGCTGCCTTCGGTGACCTGCGTGGTCACTTCCTTGACGTTGGAGCCGTAGGTGATCACGCCCGCAGCGGCCAGTGCAGTTTCGTCCAGCTGGTAGTAGGCAAGGATCTTCTGGGTGTACTGCCCCACGGGCACATCGCTGTTGCCCATGCAGAACAGGATATCCTGCGCCTTCAGGTGCTCGGCCAGTGCGTCAAAGCTGTCAATGCCCTTGTCGCTGCCCTCCGGCACGCAGAGCACCACCTTGTTTTCCAGCAGGTTCACGCGGCTGTCGGCATCCACAAAGTCAAGACCGTCCTTGTTCACATCGGCAGAAGCGGTGATGTCCAGCTGGTTCATCTGCTTCTGACCGGCAGAGATGAACAGATCGCAATCCGCGCCCTCCTGGATCTGGGTCTTGAGGGTACCGGAGGAGTCGAAGTTGAAGCGGAAGGTCACCTCCGGGTGCTCTGCCGTGTAGCTCTCGCCGAGAGCGTTCAGCGTCTCGGTGAGGGAGGCGGCGGCAAACACGATCAACTCCACGCTCTGTGCTGCTTCCGAGGAAGCGGCGGCAGAGGAAGCCACGGACGATGCTGCGCTGGAAGCAGCACCGCCGCAGGCGGTGAGGGCAGCGACTGCACCGGCCATACCGGCAGCGGCCAGAAAGCTCCGGCGGGAAATGCGATGGTCGTTCATCTCTGTTTCTCCTTACTTTAAGTGAAAAAATAGCACATTTCTACGCCCCGTAAAGAAAAACAGGGCGGGAGACCTTACTTACGGGCGCACTCGCCGTCCAGACCCGCGGCGATGCGTATCCCGTGCTCCAAGCTGGGCAGGATGTACTCCAGATTCTCCTGCACTGCCTTGGGGCTGCCCGGCAGGTTGACGATCAGGGTCTTGCCGCGCAGCACGCTGACGCCACGGCTCAGCATCCCGCGCGGGGTGATGCTCAGGCTGTGGTAGCGCATAGCTTCGGCAATGCCGGGAGCGTTGCGGTCGGCAACGGCGCAGGTGGCTTCCGGGGTGATGTCACGGGGGGAGAAGCCGGTGCCGCCGGTGGTGAGCACAAGGTTCACCTGACGGCCGTCTGCCATGCGGATGAGCTGCGCTTTCAGCGCCTTGGCTTCGTCCGGCAGGATCATGGTCTCCTCCACCACATAGCCTGCGGCGGTGAGCATTTGGGCGATCAGCGGGCCGCTTTTATCCTCCCGCTCACCACGGCTGCCTTTATCGGAAAGGGTGATGACGGCAGCGCGCAGGGGCGGGTTTTCCAGTGCGGGCAGCAGGGTCACCTCGTCCCCCACATGGATCTCACCGCCGGTCAGTACTCGAGCAAACACGCCCTCGTGGGGCATGATGCACTCGCCGGTCTGCTGCTTGATGACGCAGTCGTTGTGGCACTCTTTGCCGATCTGGGTCATTTCCAGCACCACATCCCCGATGGCAAACCGGCTGGTCACCGGCAGATTGCGGAAATCGAAGCCCTCGATGACCAGATTTTCGCCGAAGGCACCGTAGTCCACCCAGATCTTCTTGCGGAACGCCTCGATCTTTTCGGCGCTGAGCATACTGACCTGACGGTGCCAGTTGCCGCCGTGGGCGTCCTCCACGATGCCCCATTCCGGGGTCAAAACGGCGCTGGGCACCTCGGTTTTTACGGTGCCCCGCTTGGGGCTGGTGCAGATTGCCAGAAGCTTACCCATAGTTATTTATCCTCCAATGCGATACATCCCGCGGGTAGCGGGCATGGAACTGTCGTTAAAATGGTGTTCCCGAGGCTTTGCCCAGATGGTCTCCCGGATGGCGGCCAGCAGCTGCGCATCGTCCGCGCCGCTGCGCAGCAGGGCGCGCAGGTCGCACCCGGTCTCGCTGGCAAGGCAGGGGCGCAAAAAGCCCTGGCTGGTCAGCCGCACACGGTTACAGGAAGCGCAGAACTTGCCGTGCACCGCTGCAATAAAACCGATGCTGCCCTGCCAGCCCGGCACGGTGTAGTACACCGCTGGGCCGTCGCCCAAGGCGTGCTCCTGCGCAGCAGAAAGAGGCGCAAGCTCCGGCCAGCGCCGGGCAAACCGCGCCCGCAGTTCCGGGCCGGAGATGCAGGGCATGGCAGCGCCGTAGCCGATGGGCATCATCTCGATGAACCGCACCTGCAGGGCGTTGTCCTTTGCCAGCGCGGCAAGCGCTTCCAGCTCACCCTCGTTGACGCCCGCCTGCGGCACGCAGTTCAGCTTGACGGGCAGGCCGCTTTCCAGCGCCGCCTGCAAGCCCGCCTGCACGGCGGCAAAATCGTCCCGGGCGGTGATCTGCCGGAAAACCTCCGGGCGCAGGGTGTCCAGACTGATGTTCACGCTGTCCAGCCCGGCGTCCAGCAATGCGGGCAGCTGCTCTGCCAGCAGCACCGCATTGGTGGTCAGGGTGACCCGGCGGATGCCCGGGGTCTCTTTAAGTCCTGCCACCAGCTGCGCCACGTTCTTGCGCACCAGCGGCTCGCCGCCGGTCACTCGCACGGTGTCGATGCCGCACTGGGCAAACAGCGCGGCCAGACGCAGAAATTCCTCGTAGGTCAGCACGGCTTCCCGCTCCAGCTTTTCCACGCTGTCCGGCATACAGTAGCGGCAGCGCAGGTTGCACAGGTCGGTCACCGACAGGCGCAGGTAATGGATCTTGCGCTGGTAACGATCAAACATAGCCGCCCTCCGCCCGGATATAGTGGCCGCTCTTGCCGCCAGTCTTTTCCACCAGATGGATCTCGCCCAGCTCCATGCCCTTATCCACGGCCTTGCACATATCGTAGATGGTAAGCAGCGCGGTGGAAACGCCGGTCAGCGCTTCCATCTCCACGCCGGTCACGCCGCTGGTCTTGACGGTGCACAGGGCTTCCACCGCCTGCCGCTCGGGCAGCAGACGGAACTCGATGCCCACCTTGGTCAGGGGCAGCGGATGGCACAGAGGGATCAGCTCACTGGTGCGCTTGGTGGCCATGATGCCTGCAATGCGCGCCACGCCCAGCACATCGCCTTTTTTCACGGTGCCGCTCTGCACGGCGGCAAAGGCTTCGGCGTTCATGGTAATAATGCCGTGGGCAGTGGCTTCCCGGGCGGTGACGGGCTTTGCGCTCACGTCCACCATCACGGCGTTGCCGGCGGCATCAAAATGTGTCAGATTATTATCATTCATATTTTTTCACCTTAGTAAAGCTCCCTCTTCGGGGGAGCTGGCAAAGCCGAAAGGCTTTGACTGAGAGGATTTCAGCAGTGCCCAAAGCCGCAGTTCGGCCAGTGGCACACTTCGCAGTTCAGGCACAAGCCGCCCTCGCCCAGACGGGCGATATCCTCAGCGGTGATGGGGTCATCGGCCAGCAGACGGGGCAGCAGCAAGTCAAAGATGGTGCGCTTGGCGTACATCACGCAGCCGGGCAGACCGCACACCGGCACACCGTCCAGATAGCTGACAAGGAACATGGCTCCCGGCAGCACCGGTGCGCCGTAGGTGATGATATCGGCCCCGGTGTTTTTGATCGCCAGCGGGGTGCGGTCGTCGGGATCCACGCTCATGCCGCCGGTGGTAAAGATCAGCTCACACCCGGCGGCTTTTGCTTCCAGAATGGCAGCGGTGATCCCGGCAGGGTCGTCATCGCAGACCTTATGGAAAACCATCTCGCAGCCGTAGACCGCCAGCTTGCTTTGCAGGATGGGGGTAAATTTATCCTCGATGCGTCCCTTGAACACCTCGCTGCCGGTGGTAATGATGCCCACCTTCTTGGCCTGCATGGGCAGCACGTTCAGGATAGGCTCTGCCCCGGCAGCGGCCTGCATGGCGTCCATCTTCTCCTGCTCGATGACCAGCGGGATGATGCGGGTACCGGCCAGCTTCTGTCCCTTTTTCACCGGCAGGTCGCCGTGGATGGTGGCGATCATCATCTGCGGGGTGCTGTTTACAGCCATCAACGCCTTGCGGTTGATCTTCAACAGGCCGTCGCAGTCCGCGATCAGCTCGATCTTCCCCTCTTTCGGCGCAGTGCCGTGGATATTTTTGCCCGCAGCGGCCTTGTACAGCAGGGCAGCTGCTTCGTCCTCGTGGAGGATGCCGGGGTGCTTTTCCCAGACGTATAGGTTCTCCTTGCCGATGGAAAGCAGTACGGGGATGTCCTCGGGCTGGATGACGTGCCCCTTGCGGAAGCGGGCATCCTTGTACTCGCCCGGGATGATCTGGGTGATATCATGGCAGAGCACCTGCCCTGCGGCGTCAACAGTACGGATCAGTTTCATGATGGCATTCTCCTTACAGCGCGGGCATCTGGGCTTCGATCCAGTCTGCCAGTGCCGGAATATCGTTCAGGTCAAAATCTGCGCCGGGGATATCCCCCACCACCGCCAGCGGCTGGAAGGAAGCGGGCGCATCCGAAATGGCGCTGCGCACCACCTCGATCTTCGGCCAGCCGCTGGACTTGAACCCCTCCAGCAGCACAAGGTCGTAGCCGTGACGCTCGAACAGGGCAAGCAGATCCTGCTCGGTCAGGCGGAATTCCTCGGTCAGAAGATAGCGCGTGCCGGAGTAGACCGCCACGCCCTCGGCACCGGCTTCCCGCAGGCGGTAGCTGTCAGTGCCGGGCACGTCCGGGGTAAAATCGTGGCCGTCGTGCTTGATGACACCTACCTTCAGCCCGCGGCTGCGCAGCACGGGCAGCAGCTTTTCCAGCAGGGTGGTCTTACCGCTGTTGTGCACCCCGCTGACCGCCAGCACCGCCGGGCGTTTGAGCGCCTGTGTTTCGGCCAGCGCCTGTTTTTGTTCACTGTACAAAGCAAAGCACCTCCACTTCCATGCCGGGTTCCACCGGCCCGCTGCCGGCGGGGATCTCCACCAGACAGTTGCAGCCCATCATGGCAGACAGTGCACCGGAAGAGTGCGCCTCGGTGTTGCCCGCACCGGGCAGGGTCACCTTGCCGCCGCAGGCAGTCGCCCGCAGGTAGCGGTTGCCTTTGCTGGGTTTGGAAAAGCCATTGGTCAGGGTGCAGACGGTGCGGGCGGGGATGCAGCTCACCTCCCGGCGTCCGGCGGCGCGCAGCAGCGCAGGGATGGCGTACTGCTCCAGCGTGGCGGCGGCGGCAAAGGGGTTGCCGGACAGGCAGAACACCAGCTTACCGTTAAGTGTAGCCGCCAGCATGGGGCTGCCGGGTTTCTGGGCTACGCCCTCCACCAGCAGCTGTGCACCCAGCTTTTCCAGCACAAGGGGCAGATAGTCCTTCTGCCCTACGGAGACGCCACCGCTGGTGATGACAGCATCACAGCGGGTCAGCAGCTCCTGCATTTTACCGGTGATGACCTCCGGGTCGTCGGAGCACTGCTGCCGTTCCACGGAAAAGCCCAGCTGACGCAGCCGGGCTGCATTTTGGATGCCGTTTGCATCGTAAATTTTACCGGGTGTCCACGGTGCGCCGGGTTCCAGCAGCTCGCTGCCGGTGGAAAGGATGCCCACAGTCAGCGGGCGGCAGACGGCTACTTCGGCGTAGCCCTGCCCGGCCAACACACCCAGATGGGCGGGGGTGAGCACCGTACCGGCAGGCGCGATAACCGCACCGGCGGCTACATCTTCCCCCCGGAACACCACGTTTTGCAGCGGTTTTACGGCGGCATAGAGCTGCACGGTCTCTTCGCCACTGTCGGTCAGCTCCTGCATCAAAACGCAGTCTGCGCCCTCCGGCAGGGGGGCTCCGGTCATGATGCGGGCAGCGCACCCTGCGGGCAGCGCCGCAGCCGGGGCATCGCCCGCGTAAAGCTTCATCACCACCGGCAGAGTGACCGGGGTCTCCCGGCTTGCTCCGGCGGTATCTGCGCTGTGCAGGGCGTAGCCGTCCAGCGGGCTGCGGTCAAAGGGGGGCTGATCCATCCGGGCGCAGAGGTCACTGGCGGCAATGCGCCCGCAGGCGGCTTCCAGCGGGATGGTCTCCGGGGACGGAGAAGGCAGAAGTGCTGCCGCGTCCAGCACGCTGCGCAGCGCCTGAACGGGGGAGCAGAAAGGCTGATTCATTATAACTTCCTCCATAGACCCGCCGCTCTCCCCTTCTGCTATGGCTCAGACGGGGACACCGGCGGGGGTATTCTTTTTTCAAAAAGGCAGGTGAAAAAGAAGCGGAGACGTCTTGACCGGAAAATCAAAACGCCTCCGCAGAATATCCCCACAAAACCGGCTGCGGCAGTTTGCAGTCTGCTACGCCGGTGGCAGCCTTTGGCTATGCGCCGCCCTTGCAGCGGCAGCACACAGCCAAAAAGCACCTGTGAAGATGGGAGGAGTTCTTTTTTTCAAATTGCAGCGTTTCTTCTGCGGGAAGGCGGTGGGGTTTCCCCCGCCACCCTTGAATGCCCGCCCTTGCGGGTGCAGCATTGCGGCGCGGTGCCCTGCTCTTTGTGGAAGTTTAGACACCTTTGCTCAAAGAAGCTCTTATACCCTGATTCAATTGTAGTTTATGGTTTAATCGCAGAAATCGTCCACGTCGCTGATAGCCTTGGCGTAGCGGCGGGTGAGGTGCTTGGTGGAAAAGAGGAACCGCTCGTTCTGGTTGTTGGTCAGCTCCTCGATATCGGCATACTCCGGGTTCTCCTGCATGGCCTTCCATGTCTGCTCGATGACCTCCGGCGCAAGGCCGTAGGGGGAGCGCTGGAAGTACTTGAGCGGAGTGGCGCTGGGGTAGATGCGGGCGTTGAACCGCACCATCTCGGCGAACATCACACACAGATCCTTGTCCTCGATGAGCTGCGCGATCATGGCGTAGTTATCGCTCATGTTGGCGTTAGAGTAGTAGTAGGTGTCCTTTGCGCCCGCGCGGGTGACGATATCGGTACACTGGGGGTCTGCGGGCATCTGCGCCAGCAGCTCGTCGGCGTTTTCCACTTCCTCCAGCAGCAAAGCGTGGGGGGTAAGCAGCGCAGCCGCAGAGCGGGCGCGGATGTAACCGGCCAGCTCCTGTGCAGGGGTCAGCTCCGGCAGCTCCGGAGCGGTCTTGGTGGGCTGATCCGCAAAGGGATCGTTTTCCGCTTCCGGCTCACCGGCCAGAAAATCCAGCAGTTCCGGCTTTGCAGCATCGGGCTGCGCAGCCCCGGCGGCTTCGGGTGCGGCCTCGGCGGCCTGCTTTGCGGCAAGCTCGGCGGTCTCCCGTTCCACTGCGGCGATCACGTCCTCGCCAGTCTTGGCGGCGCTGCCGTCAAAGGTGCTGCCGGTCTCCTTCAGGCGGCGGGCAGTCTCGCTTGCGGCATCGATGTCGAACACCTCTGCCTTGGGCTTTTTCTTGGCGGCCAGCTCTGCCTTTTGCAGTTCCAGAACGGCCTGCTCCGGGTCTACGCTGCCATCCACCGTGGTGGTGTAGCCGGGTTTACGTCTGCCAAACAACATGACGATCTTTCCTCTTTCTATGGGATTTATTCAGCTGCTGCGGTGTTCTGGGCGTAGATGCCGCGCTTTTCCAGATCATCGGCCATGTCAGCCAGATCATACTTCTCCAGCGTCTCGCGGGTGGGCACACCGGTGGTGCGGTCCCAGCCAAAGACGTCGTAGAACAGATCCTTTGCCTTTTCCATGTCGGCGCGGTCCAGCTTGGTGGTGCCTTCCTCAAATGCCTTGAAGTCGGGGTCCTTATCAAACACCCAATCGCAGATGGCATCGTGCTCCTGACGCAGGTTTGCGCTGCCGCAGTTCTGCTGGAAGCTGATGGCGGTCATCGCGCGCAGCATCTGGGTGATGCGGGCACCGTCCTCCTGCAGACCGGCCTGGGTATAGGTCTCGCCGGTAACAGCAGTCATAAAGTCTGCCTGCAGATCCAGATCGCCGTGGTAGTCGCGCTCCTTGGAGGGAGACTGGGTCATGGGCCACATCCAGTTGCACAGGGTAGCGGAATCGTGGAAGTTCTTATCGTTGACGCAGTATGCAGCCAGCTTTGCCTTGTTCTCGTTGATGGGAGTGTAGGCCTTGGCCTTATCGTAGCAGCCCTCGCCGAAGAAGTCCTCCATGACCTTCTTGGTCACTTCATAGGGAGCGCCGGAACCGGTCTCGCAGACGATCTCGTGGATCATGCAGTCACGGTTGTAGACGAGGTTGTACAGCATACCCACCTGCCATGCCTCAGCAGGGCCGTGGTGGTTGGGGAAGCCGTTGTAGATCAGGTTGGAGTTGGTAGCACCGTCGTCGCGGTCCAGCCAGCTCTTGGGCAGGCCGAACTTTTCCATCATAGCCAGCGTGCCCTTGGCGATGACGGACAGGTCGCCCTCGCCGTAAGCCATGCGGCGGATCAGCTCGACCTCCCAGCGGGGATCGCCGGCCTTCTCCCACTCCCAAGGCAGAGAGTCGTACTCGGCCTCGCTGATGTACTTGGTGGCTTCCTCGCGCGGCATCCGCAGGATCCACAGCAGGTCGCGGTTCAGGTTGCCGTAGTTGTCCCACAGACCCATGTCGTCCACTGCATGAGACCATGCCAGATTGATGACCATGGTGCCGTCGCCCTCGTACTTGAAGTCGTGCACGCCGTCCGGGTAGACGCGGGTGCCGTACAGCACGGGCATACAGGTGTTGGAGTTGTGGGTAGGCAGATCGTAATCAGCCAGCGGATCCACATCATACTCGGTGTAGCAGCGGATGGGGCAGGAGGAGCAGCCGCCGTTCTTCACGGTGTACTCGGCAGCGGGAGCGCCGAAGTCGAAGTAGCCCTTGAAGCAGCGCAGAGCCACCTTGTTGATATCGTTGTAGGGCTGCTCGCCGGTATCCACGGGGCCGCCGGGAGCCTTCTTCCACATACGGCCGGGGGCGCCGGACCAGCGGTTCTTGCCGGAGGTGGCGCTGTACTCTGCCCAGCTCTGGGGCTGTGCGGGCACGTTGTGGTTGTTGTTGCCGCCGATCAGGTTGCCCATCATGTAGTTGGAGAGCTCCAGCACCTTCTTGGGGTCAGCCACCTTGACGCTGCCGGTGCCGCGGATGGCCAGACCCTTCAGCTTTTTGTTGCCCATGGCAGCGCCCAGACCGGCACCGCCGGAGTTGCCGAAGCTGGTGTTCAGGGTGGAATAATCCACCAGGTTCTCACCGGCGGGGCCGATGGAAGCGGTCTCGAACTCGCGGCCGTTCTGCTCTACCATCCACTTATTGGAAGCAAAGGTGCCCTTGCCCCAGATCTCGGTTGCGTCCTCCAGAGAGACCGCGCCGTCCTCGATGCGCAGGTAGACGGGTTTCTCAGAGATGCCGCTGATCACGATGCCATCGTAACCGGCATACTTCAGCATGGAGCCGATGTGGCCGCCCATGTGTGCGTCAATGATGGAGTGACCCTTGGACCAGGTGGAGCGGAAGGTCACGTTCATACGGCCGGAGCAGGGCACGCCTGCGCCGGTCAGGGGGCCGACACCAAAGATGACCAGAGCCTTCTCGTCATAGGGGTCCAGCTCCATGGGAGCTTCCTCATACATAATGCGGTAGGCCATACCCATACCGCCGATATACTTATGGTACTTTTCGTCATCCTGCGTGGTGATCTCGCCGGTGGTCAGGTTGACGCGCAGGATCTTGCCTGCCCAGCCATAACTTTCAGCCATTGTAGTTCCTCCTTACAGATCCAAGTATGCAGCCTGTGCTGCGCTGGTAACGGCATCCCAATCCACGATGGACAGAGCGCCGGACGGGCAGCCTGCCACGCAGGCACCGCAGGCGATGCACTTGGAGGACTTGCCGGTCTCGGGGTTGACGGTGGGCATGTGCCACGGGCAGGCATCATGGCAGGCACCGCAGCCGATGCACTTGTCGGTATCCACTACGCGGATGCCGCGGTCATCGGTGATGATAGCCTTCTGCGGGCAGGCGTTGCCGCAGGCGGGGTCCTCGCACTGGCGGCAGGTATCCGGGAAGTAGACAAAGCAGTTATCCGTGCCGGACAGCAGACCGTTGCCTGCGCCGTCCAGATTCAGACGGCGCTGGATCTTGACGCGGCTGATGTAAGAGGAGCACACGCCATCGTTGGTCAGGGTGCAGTTGATCTCGCAGCGCTGGCAGCCGGTGCACAGGTCTGCGTTGACCACCAGCAGGCCCTGCGGCAGTGCCCAAGTGGCCACTGCGCCGGAATCCACCTGCTGCTGAGAGCAGCCGAACAGGGACAGCATGGAAGCGGACAGGGTGAGCCCTGCAAGGCTCTTGCCCGAGATCTTCATGAATTGACGGCGGGTCATGTCAGCCGTCAGGAAATCAGTTTTTGCCATAGGTTCCATTCCTCCGTTGAGGTCACTCTGCGCAGAGTACCCCGGTCACATAGAAATACGAGTTGTTGACGATGGTCGTCACTGCCGAAGAGGTGATGGTCGCACCGGAAAGGGCGTCCACCTCGGTCAGGTTTGCGCTGACGGCACCGGACGCATTGCTGGCAGTGGTCAGGCTGGCCTGTTCCAGACGCACCTTAGACTGCTCCTCTGCCGAGAGATCCGCAAAGGGGATCGCCATCGGCTCGCCGTCCAGTGCGCTCTTGCTGAGCATGGCTGCGTACAGCTTGCGCCGTGCTACGGCCTCTGCGCTGGAATCCAGCGGCGGAGCCAGTTCATCGTCCAAGGGCTCTCCATTTAGTGCCGAGAGGGTAAGCCCTGCAGCATACATCTTGCGGGTAGCCTCAGCCTCGGGAGAGGTATCGAAGGTGCGCCACTGTGCGGGGTCAAAATCCCCGGCAGCAGCGGGCTGCTCCTCCGCCGCACCAGCAGCGGCATAGGCGGCACCGGTAACGGGGTCCGTTACGGTGTAGCTTTTGCCTGCCAGCGTGAAGGGAGCTGCGCCCTGATACTGGGACGTGAACTCCGGGTTGACGCACTGGCCGCCAAGGCTTTCGGTTTCGTCCTGAGAGAGGATCTCTACTGCGGAAACATTGCCCTCGGCGTCAATGGTCACGGCAGCCTGCACATCGCTCTGGAAGCCCTTCTGAGAGCCCTCCACGCGGTAGCTGCCATCGTCGAGCTGGTACACTGCGCTGATGCCGTAGGTGGCTGCATCCGCCTCCGACACCGGCAGCAGGGTACCGGCAACCGTGGTGCGTGCGCTTTGCAAGGTGGTCAGACCGACCGCCAAGGCGATGGTCGCAACGCCCATGGCTGCATAGCCCGGCAACCGCTTGCGCCACAGCGGTACGGGCGCAAACGGGTTGGTTGCCTGCTTCATGTTATCACCTGCCTGTTTTTTATTTTGCCGGGTAACCCCGGACAGCAATTGAGGCCGCTCTGGCTGCTGCAACAGCGGAGCGGTCTCTTCGATAATATATTAACATGCGTGCGCGGAGTATGTCAACAGAAACAGACAGGCTTTTCCGTTTTGTAACTATTGTTTTTGTAATATTTGCTTAAACTTTAGGGATTTTGCGTCCGCACACCAGCTGCAGGCCGTATTCCGCCGCAAGCTCTGCGGATTGCACCGTGGGCATACTTTTGCTTACCAGCACCGGCACCCCCGCGCGGATGGCCTTGCGCACCATATCCAGCGGCACCCGGCCGCTGGTGTACAGCACGCATTCTGCCAGCGGAAGCCCTGCCAGCACCGCGCAGCCCACCGCCTTATCCAGCGCGTTGTGCCGCCCCAGATCCTCACAGGCAAAAGCAATTTCCCCTTTGTGCAGCACAAAGCAGCTGTGCACCGCCCGGGTGGCGCGGTACAGCGGCAGACCGGCGTGCATGGCGGCGGTCAGGGTCTGCACCCATTCCGGCTGCAAGGCCAGCCCCGGCACAGGGCGCAGGGGCAGCTGCTCCACCGGACTGCCCAGCGCGATATTATCGGTGCAGCAGCTGGCAACCTCCTGCGCGGCGGCGCGGCGGGTGGGCATCGGGTGGCGCAGATATACCTGCACCTTTGCGCCCTCAGCGCAGACGGCAATTTGCTCCACCTCGTCCGCAGATGCGATCCATCCTTCGGTGAGCAGCCGCCCCAAGGCCAGCTGCGGCAGCAGCGCCGGGGTGCATACCACCCGGAAGGCGGGCTGCTCGTTTACATAGATAGCGGCGGCGTGCTCTGCCGGTACGGTGGCTTCGGTGCCGTCCGGCAGACGCAGGCTGGCAAAAGCCGCCTGCGCGCCAAAGCGGTCGGTGATCTGCAAAGAGGGTGTACTGCGTTTTTCCATAAAGTTTCCTTGTATTATAAATGCAATATTGTGTGGTAAGTGGACAGTATCAACATACCGGTTCTGTGGCAAAAAGTCAAGAGCCCTCTTGCCGTAAAACGCAATGCCGGACAGCCCGCAGACTGTCCGGCATTGCGATAAAAACGTCAGATTTACAGTTTGCCCTCTCAGGCAGCGTTTTCAGAACACCGCCGGGACGATCTGCTGGGCATCCACATCCACGATACCGTAGGTGTTCAGCCGCAGCTTCGGGATGACCGGCAGGCTAACGAAGGCAAGGGTCATAAAGGCATCGATGTCCTCCGAGATGCCGTGGGCTTTCAGCGCCGCCTTGAGCGCTTGCAGCTTTTCTTCCACAGTCTCGGCGCTCTCGGTGCTCATAAGCCCTGCCACCGGCAGCGGCAGCTCCCCTACCACCTGTCCGTTCAGTGCAAAGGCAAGGCCGCCCTTATTTTTGCGCACCGTGTTGCCCGCCAGCACCATGTCGGCATCGTTGGTGCCCGCCACGATGAGGTTATGGGAGTCGTGGGCGATGCTGGAAGCCACTGCGCCGCATTGCAGGCCGTAGTTGCCCAAAAAGCCCAAGCCCACATGACCGGAGCGGTGATGCCGCTCGAACACCGCCAGTTTGACGATCTGCTGTGCCACGTCCACGCCGGGCGCTGTGCCCGGGTGCTGGCAGAACGGAACGATCTTTTCGGTGGTCAGCAGGGCGTGCGGGGTCAGGCAGATCACCCGCTGCCGGGTGCCGGTCTGCTTCAGCTGCAATTGCTCTGGGGTGATCTCGTCCATGTTGAAGGAATCGAACACCCGCGCAAAGCATGCCTTGTCCACAGTAAGGGCGGCGGGGTGCAGCATTCTGCCCTGCTGCGCCACCAGTTTGCCCTTTTTGTACACCTGCTCCACCGTGAACTGTTCCAGATTTGACAGCACGATCAGGTCTGCGGTATAGCCCGGGGCTACCGCGCCGCTGTGCGCAAGACCGAAGTACTGGCACGGGACAAGGGTGCCCATCCGCACCGCCACCACCGGGTCTACCCCTGCGGCAATGGCCTTGCGGATGATATAGTCGATATGCCCGCCCTGCAACAGGTCTCCGGGGTGCTTGTCATCGGTCACCAGCATACAGCGGCTGCAATAAGGCTCCCGGAACAGGGGCAGCAGGCTTTCCATATTTTGCGCCGCCGTGCCCTCCCGCACCATGATGTATTGCCCGCGCCGCAGCTTTTCCATGGCCTCGTGGAGTTCTGAGCACTCATGGTCGGACTGTACCCCGGCAACGACATAGGCGTTCAGCTCCTCCCCGCTGAGGAAGGGTGCGTGCCCGTCGATACGTTTGCCCGCAGCGGTGCAGTCGCAGATCTTTTGCAGGATCTTTTCGTCCGCGCGCACCGTGCCGTAGGAGTTCATCAGCTCAGCCAGCCCCAGTACCCGGGGCTGCTGATAGTAGGGGCGCAGCTGCTCCGCTTCCAGCACCGCGCCGGACTCGTCCAGCCCGGTGGCAGGCACGCAGGAGGGCAGCATAAAGTAGACCGAAAGCGCCAGATCTTTCGTGGTCTCCAGCATAAAGTCCAGCCCCGCCGTACCGGCTACATTGGAGATCTCGTGCGGGTCGGTGACCACCGCCGTGGTGCCGTGGGGCAGCACCGCCTGTTCAAAGGCCGGGCCGCAGAGCATGGAGCTTTCAATGTGGATGTGCCCATCCACAAGCCCCGGGCAGACATACTTGCCCTGCAAGTCCAGCTCAGTCTCTCCGGTATAGTGTCCCACGCCAAGGATGACCCCCTGACGGATGGCTACATCGGCCTGCTCGATCTCGTTTGTGAACACGTTGATGACCCGGGCGTTTTTCAGCACAAGCTCTGCCCGCACGTCACCCTTTGCCGTCAGGATCTGCTGCTTCAAGGTTTCCATTTTCATAAGGGCCCCCTTGTCCTGTTTTCCTGTAAAAAGCTTCTATATGAAGGCTTCCCCCGGTCGGGGGAAGCTGTCACCGAAGGTGACTGATGAGGGCGCAGGTAAGCAGCAGCTTACGGGTAATTACCCCTCATCCGTCATTGCTGACGCAATGCCACCTTCCCCCCAAGGGGTGAAGGCTTTTGCTCTGGGTCAAGCTGCAAAAGTGGATTGTCGTAAGCCGCATCCACGGAATCGTACCGTTTACATGGCGATCCAGCCAAAGGCGTTTGCCACCGAACTTGCCAGAATGATGGCTGCAAAAATGGGGCACAGCCAGCGGATCATAAAATTGAACACCGGCTTGCGGCGGAAGCGCTGACCGTCCTGCTCCACCTCCTGCGCGATCTGCTCCACGCCGATGACGCGGGACACCAGCAGGCAGGTGGCAATGGCGGCAATAGGCATCATGACCGAGTTGGTCAAAAAGTCGAAGAAGTCCAAAAACTGCATCCCAAACACGGTCACCTCAGCCAGCGGGCCGTAGCCCAGTGCCGACAGACTGCCCAGTGCCACCATGATAGCACCGATGAGCACAGTGGAGCGGGTACGATCCCAGCCCAACTCGTCCTCAAAGGTGGAAACAGCGCTCTCGGTCAGGGCGATGGAGCTGGTAATGGCTGCAAACAGCACCAGCACAAAGAACAGCACGCCCACCACGGTGCCCAGACCCATGCTTGCAAACACCTTGGGGATGGTAATGAACATCAGTGCAGGGCCGGCCTGCAGGGTGTCCGGGTCGCCACCGGAGAAGGCAAACACCGCCGGAATAATCATCAGACCTGCCATGATGGCAATGGCGGTATCAAACACCTCCACGTTCTCGGTGGACTCCTCGATGGAGACGTCCTTCTTCATATAAGAGCCGAAAGTGACCAGAATGCCCATGGCAATGGACAGAGAATAGAACATCTGTCCCATGGCGGTGACCACGGTCATCCAGGAGAAGTTTTTGGGGTTGGGCACCAGAAAATACTTTACACCCGCCAGTGCGCCGGGACGGGTGACCGAGTAGCCCGCAATGACCAGTGACAGCACCACCAGCACCGGCATCATCACCTTGGAGACGCGCTCCACGCCGTTGCGCACACCGGCAAAGATAATGCCCAGTGTGAACAGGGTGAACAGCAAAAAGGCCAGCTCAGCCTGCAAGCCGTTGGTGATAAAGGCGGAGAAGTAGCCGTCTGCCGCCAGATTGCTGCCGCGGCCACACAGATACTCGGCCAGATAGTGGATGACCCAGCCGCCGATGACCGAATAGTACGGCACGATCAAAATGGGGATGATGGCGTTGATCCAGCCGCCGAAGCGGATGCCCCTGCCCTTGCCGAAATGAGCATAGGCGCTGACCGGGCTTTTGTGGGTCATACGGCCCAGCGCGGTCTCGGCCACGATCATGGTATAACCGAATGTAACTGCCAGCAGAATGTATACCAGCAGGAAAATGCCGCCGCCGTATTTGGCTGCCAGATACGGGAAGCGCCAGATGTTGCCCAGACCCACCGAAGCGCCTGCGGCCGACAGCACGAACCCGATCTTACCGGAGAACGCGCTGCGCTTGTGTTGTTGTTCCATGTTGTTGTTCCTCTTTTCCTATCCGCTATAAAAATTAAGCAGAACAAGTGTACCACATCTGCGGACAACTGGCAAGCAACAGAACAAACACCCCGGTCAGCGCCTGACGGCGCTGACCGGGGTGTTCACCAGTTTTTTTTATTTTTACAGCTTATGGTACTTGCGATCCTCTTCCTCGTAGACGGGGTCGCAGGTCAGGTACATGCCCAGACGGTTCAGGGTGCTGCTGTCCACGCTGGAAAGCAGCACGGTGGAGTGCACATCGCAGCCCTTGAGGTTGGGCAGCTGGTGCATAGCTGCTGCGGCAAGCTCGCTGGAAGCAGCAGAGCTGGACAGGGCGATCAGAATCTCGTCGGTATGCAGACGGGGGTTCTTGCCGCCCAGATAGTTGGTCTTGAGGGTCTGGATAGGCTCGATGGCAGCGGCGCTGACCAGATCCGTCTCCTGCGGGATGCCCGCCAGATACTTGAGCGCATTGATCAGGGCGCTTGCGGTAGCGCCCAGCAGCGGGCCGGTCTTGCCGGTGATGACAGTGCCGTCGCTCAGCTCAATGGCAGTAGCCGGTGCGCCGCCGGTGGCTTCGCTGCGGGCGTGCGCCTGCTTTTCCACTTCCCGGGCGCCCATGGTCAGCCCGGCCTGATTCATCAGCAGCTCCAGCTTGTAGCGCTCGCTCTCCTTGGCGGTGCCGGTGATCTTCTGCTCGCACAGGCACTTGTAGTACCGGCGCACGATCTCCTTGCGGGAGGCTTCGCAGCAGACCGCATCGTCCACGATGCAGTTGCCAGCCATGTTCACGCCCATATCCGTGGGGGACTTATAGGGGCTCTGGCCTGCAATCAGCTCGAACATCGCATTCACCACCGGGAAGATCTCGATGTCGCGGTTGTAGTTCACGGTGGTCACGCCGTAGGCTTCCAGATGGAAGGGGTCGATCATGTTCACATCGTTCAGGTCTGCGGTGGCGGCCTCGTAGGCCAGATTGACCGGATGCTTCAGGGGAATGTTCCAGATGGGGAAGGTCTCGAACTTGGCGTAACCGGCCTTGACGCCCCGCTTGTATTCATGGTACAGCTGGGACAGGCAGACGGCCATTTTTCCGCTGCCGGGGCCGGGTGCGGTGATGACCACCAGTGGGCGCTCGGTCTCAATGTACTCGTTGCGGCCGTAGCCCTCGTCGCTGACAATGCGGGCCACATCGTTGGGGTAGCCAGGGATCTTGTAGTGGCGGAAGGTGCGGATGCCCAGACTGTTCAGCCGCTTTTCAAAGGCTTCCACTTCGGCGGCGGCGGTGTACTTGGTCACGCACACACTGCCCACATACAGCCCCATCTCCTGAAAAGCGTCGATGAGGCGCAGCACGTCCAGATCGTAGGTGATACCGTAGTCGCCGCGCACCTTGCTGCTGATGATGTCCTCGGCGCTGATGACGATGACGATCTCGGCCTGCTCCTTGAGCTGCAAAAGCATCTGCAGCTTGGAGTCCGGCTGAAAGCCGGGCAGCACGCGGGAAGCGTGGTAATCGTCGAACAGCTTGCCGCCGAATTCCAGATACAGCTTATTGTCAAACTTCTTGATGCGCTCGCGGATATGCTCAGACTGCATCGCAAGATATTTGTCGTTGTCAAATCCTATTTTCATCGTTCGTTTCCTCTCTGGTGGCCGGGCACACCATACCCGGACTTTAAAATCACAAGCATAAGTATACCACAGCCCGGGGTGGGGCGCAATGCAAAACAAGGCACGAAATACAATTCCGGCAGGATAGGCCGTTTTGGGCGGTACAAAGTTCTGTTTTTTGTTGCAGATGCCGTTTTGGGTCAGGTCTTTTGCCGGGCGGCAAGGTCTTTTTCCACCTTCCAGAAGGCCAGCAGCAAAAGCCCCGCCGCCACATAGCTGAGCGTTTCCACCCAGATATAACCGCCTGCGATCACATGGCGCACAGCGGCATTCTGGGCGGCAGTGCCCAGCGCCGTGCTGGCGCATTGGTCATAGCCGGTGCGCGCCAGCACCCCGTTGAACAATGCACTCATCACCGAGCCGCCCGCCACGGACTGGGAACTGTACACCGACATGGTAAGCCCGTCGGTGCGGATGCCGCTGCGCCCCTCCACATGGTCCACCACATCGGTCACCATGGCAAGGAGCAGGCAGCAGGTAGGCGCAGAGCCGAAGCACTTGAGCGCAACACCAATGGCAACAGGAACCAGTCTGCCCTGCCCCAGCCCCGCGAGGACGCCGCCCGCAGCGCCCAGCAGCAGAAACCAGCCGCACACCTTGCGCTTGCCGAACCGGTCGGTCAGCGGCACCAGCAGCACCGAGGCCAGCGCCATGGGCAGCGCGCCCATCATGGTCAGCAGGGATTGGGATGCACCCCATGCACCGGCGCTGCCCAAAAAGGTGTTGTCCACCACCCACTTGCAATAGTAGGTCATGGTGCTGTTTTTTAAAGACCCGCTCCACTGGAACAGCACGCATATGCCCAGTATGAGCCACCACATGGGGTCTGTAGCCACCGCCCGCAGCTGGCGGCGCAGCGAGACCCGCTGCACCCGTACAGGCTCCGGCGGGGGAGCTTCTGCCTGCCGAGCGGCTTCAAATTCATCTTCCGGCCCGTACAGGCCTTCCAGAATGCGGCGCTCCTCGGTGACACGCTCCCGGGTAAAGGCGAACTGCAAGTAGATGGTAAGCCCGGTGAACACCGCCACACCCAGCATGGTGAAAAACCAGCGGTGGATATTTTCCCGGAGGAAAAAGGACACCAGCATGGGGAACACCATGCTGCAAGTGCCCATCACGCCCAGACCCACCATGCTATTGATGGAGGCCAGCAGCCCGCGCTGACGGCTGTCCCGGGTGGACACCGAGATCATGATACTGCTGGCTGTGCTGTAAATGGGGGATGCGAAAGAGTAGTACAGGTTGTACGCCACGGCGATCCACACCATGCGCGCGATGCCCTGAAATGGCACGATGAACATGAGCACGCTGGCAGAGGAAAAGGTAAACACCGAAAGCAGCAGCCACGGCCTTGCCTTGCCCGCCGTGGCGCGGGTGCGCTCGATCAGCTGCCCTACCAGAAGGTTTGCCGCCACGATGAGCACAGTGGACACCAGCTGCAACCGGCTGAGGAACCGCAGATCCAACCGGAGCACATCGGTAAAGTAGCTTTGCAGGATGCTGCCGAAAATACTGCCTGAGATGGAAGCACCCATAGGGCCCAGAATATAGCCGAAGAGCATCTCCGGCAGCTGGACCTTCTCGCTTTTGATCCGGGTGCGGGTGAACCGGTGGTTCCAGAAGCTTTGTCTGCGCATGGAACAGATCGTTTCCTTTCTCCCCGCAAGTGCAGGGTCTTACACATTCCTATCATTTCTATGATAGCACATTTTCCACCGCCGGGGAACTGTCCGGTGCAAAAAACATCTTTTTACCGCAGACGGTCGGAAAACGCAAAAGGGACCGCCGCAGTGTGCGGCAGTCCCCTTTGCTCTTATGAAGAACCATCCGTATGGAGAAAGAAAATGGCTTGTTACTTTGCCTCAGCAGGCTGTGTCTTTTTGACAAGGCTCAGGATCACTGCGCCCAGTGCGCTGCCCACAGCCAGCGCCACGCAGTACAGCGCAGCGTGATCCACCACCGGGAATACGAAGATGCCGCCGTGGGGTGCGCGCAGTGCACAGCCGAAGGTCATGGAGAGTGCACCGGCAACCGCAGAGCCTACAACGCAGCTGGGCAGAACACGCAGCGGATCGGCTGCTGCATAGGGGATAGCGCCCTCGGACACGAAGCACAGACCCATGACGTAGTTCACGATGCCGTTGCGGCGCTCGTCCGGGGTCCACTTGCGTGGGCAGAAGGTGGTGGACAGGGCAATAGCGATGGGAGGCACCATGCCGCCCACCATGACGGCGGCCATCACTTCGTAGTTGCCGGAGGCAAGAGCTGCGGTGCCAAAGACGTAGGCCGCCTTGTTGACCGGGCCGCCCATATCCACGCTCATCATACCGGCCACGATAGCACCCAGCAGCACCTTGGAGCTGCCGCCCAGTGCGTTCAGCCAGTCGGTCATGGCGGTGTTGATCATGCCCATGACCGGGTTCACTGCGCACATCATCGCACCCACGATGAGAATGCCGCCCAGCGGGTAGATGAGCATGGGCCGGATACCGTTCAGGCTGGCGGGCAGCTTTTCGGTGATCTTTTTAAGGAACTGCACAATGTAGCCCGCCGCAAAACCGGCCAGCAGCGCTGCAAGGAAGCCGCCGGAGATGCCGGTGGTGCTGCCTGCGGCAAGGTCGGTGAAGTTGGTGCCGTTCATGGCCAGCACGCCGCCGGCAAAACCTACGGCAAGGCCCGGACGGTCGGCGATGGACATGGCGATGAAGCCTGCCAGAATGGGCAGCATGTAGCCAAAGGCTGCGCCGCCCACCGTCTTGAAGAAGGCGGCAACGGGGGTGTTCATGCCGAAGTTTGCGGGGTTGATGCTGTAATCATCCAGCAGGAAGGCCAGCGCGATCATGATGCCGCCGCCCACCACGAAGGGCAGCATGTGGGAAACGCCGTTCATCAGGTTCTTGTACAGGCTGCGGCCGAAGCTGTCCTTGGTAGAGCTGTCATCCTCGGCTGCTGCGCCGCCCTCGGCATGGTACACAGGCACCTCGCCGTGGGCGATTTTCTTAATGAGCTCCTCCGGCTTATGGATGCCGTCATCCACGCGGGTGAACAGCACCGGCTTGCCGTCGAAGCGAGCGGTTTCCACCTTTTTCTCCGCCGCTACGATGATGCCGTCACAGGCGGCGATCTCGGCGCGGGTCAGAATGTTCTTTGCGCCGTCCGAGCCATTGGTCTCCACCTTGGTGGGCAGACCCAGCTTGTCACCGGCCTTGGTCAGCGCTTCTGCCGCCATGTAGGTGTGGGCGATGCCGTTGACGCAGGCGGTCACAGCCAGAATGCGGTAGCCGTCCTGCGGGATGGCCTGCTGGGTAAAGCTTTCTGCGCCGAACTGTGCTTCCTCCTGCGCGTCGATGCACTCCAAAAACTCCTTGGGGGTCTTGGCGGCTTTGAGCTTTTCCACAAAGTCCTCGTTCATCAGCATCTGCATCATGCGGGCCAGCATATCCACATGCAGGCTGCCGTTTTCCGGGGCGGCAATGGCAAACAGCAGGTCGGTGGTGCCGTCATCCTCGGCGTTGTACTGCACCGGGGTGCTCAGCCGCAGAGCGGCCAGACTGGGGCGGGTAACTACATTGGTCTTGGCGTGGGGCACAGTGATGCCGTTGTCCACATAGGTAGAGCCCTCGGCCTCGCGGGCGTAGAGTGCCTTTTTGTAGGCTTCCTTGTCGGTAATATTGCCGTGGGTAGCCTGCAGTTCCACCAGTCGGCTCAGGATCTCCTCCTGCGTTTGCAGCGCCTCGTCCAGCGCAATGGACTGTGCGGTGAATAACTCGGTGATGCGCATAAATGTTCCTCCTTTATTCCTTTTATCCTATCAAAGCTGCGCCAGCAGCGCGTCGATCTTCTCCTTTGTGGCAAGCCCAAGGCTGAAGGCCGTTGCGCTGCCGCAGGCCGTGCCCAGACGCAGCGCCTGCGCGTAGCTGCCGCTTTGCAGATACCCGGCCACAAAGCCGGCAACCATGCTGTCGCCTGCGCCCACGCTGTTGACCACCTTGCCCTTGGGGCAGCCGATGCGGTGCACCTGTCCCTGCTCGTCCAGCAGCAGCGCACCGTCCCCGGCCATGCTTACCAGCACGTTGCGGGCACCCTTTTCCTGCAAAGTACGGGCAGCGGCCACGATCTCGGCGTCACCGGTCAGCACCCTGCCCACGATCTCGCCCAACTCATGGTTGTTGGGCTTGATGAGGAAGGGGTGGTAGGGCAGCACGTTTACCAGCAGGTCGCGGGTGGCATCCACCACGGCGCGCACGCCCCTGCCCTGCAGCCGCGCCAGCAGCCGCTCGTAGACGCTCTGCGGCAGGCTTGCCGGGATGCTGCCCGCCAGAATGAGGATATCCCCCTCGGTCAGCTTGTCCAGCTGGGCTTCCAGCTGCTGCAACGCACTTTCCGGGATGGCAGGGCCTGCGCCGTTCAGCTCGGTCTCCTGCCCGGCCTTGATTTTGACGTTGATGCGGGTCATGCCGTTTTCCAGATGCACAAAGTCGGTCTTAAGCCCCTGTGCCGCCAGACCGCGCTCCAGCCATGCGCCGGTCTCACCGGCCACAAAGCCCAGCGCCACGCTCTCGCAGCCCAGCTGTGCCAGCACGCCGGACACGTTGATGCCCTTGCCGCCCAGCACGCAATCCTCGCCTTGGGCGCGGTTCACTGCGCCCACCTCCAGCGGTGCGTCCAGACGCACAACATAGTCGATGGCCGGGTTAAAGGTAACGGTATAGATCATACTTCTGTCTCCTTTACAAATGTTTGCTGCTTATACTTGGGGTTCGGGCAGCGGTTGGTCAGGATCGCACCGCCGTGCAGGTCCGTGATGACCGCCGGGTAGATCTTTGCAAACTTGGCGTCGTCCACAAGGAACCAGCTTTCCCTTGCGCGGTGGACGGCTGCTGCCTTTACGGCTGCTTCCTCGGGGTCCGGGGTGGTAAAGCCCGCCTCCAGCGCCACGCCATTGGCACCCATAAACGCTTTGGTGAAGTTATACTGCTGGATGCTGCTGACCGCCGGGGCGCCCACGATGGCCTCGGTCTGGGGACGCAGCAGCCCGCCGGGCAGATACACCCGGCAACCCTTCTGCGCCAGCAGCCGGGCGTGTGCCACGCCGTTGGTCACATAGGTGGCCTTGAGTGCCGCACCCGCCAGCACCCGCACCAGCTCCAGCGTGGTGGTGCCTGCGTCAATGAACACAAAATCCTCGGCAGTGATAAGTGCTGCGGCGGCTGCGGCAATGCTGCGCTTTTCGGTTACCGCCAGCGTCTCCTTGGCTTCCATGGTGGGCTCGTCTGCCAGAAAGCGGCTGTCCGGCAGGGTAGCTCCCCCGTGCACCTTGGTCAGCCTTCCCTGCCGGTCCAGCTCGGTCAAATCGCGCCGGATGGTGGATTCGCTGGTGTGCAGTGCTTCGCACAGCTGCTGCACCGTCACGGTGCGTTTCTCGTTCAGCTGTTCTAAGATCAGTGCAAAACGTTCCTCTGCCAGCATGGTGTCTTTCCCCTTCTTTCCTTCCCACGCCTGACCGGTTTTGCACGGTCTTGGCGTGTTTTGGTTGTTTGCATCTTTATTATAGCAAAAGCGCTGTCAAAATCAATCAGTTTCAGTCATTTTCGTGCACAAAAAATACCTTCGATTTTTGTGCACCGTTGCCAAAACCTGGGATACAAGAGCGTTTTTGCGCGCAAAAAGACCACCGCACTTGTGTATGCGGTGGTCTTTTCTGCGTTTATGTGACCGGTCGAGACCGGTTTTGGTGCTCAGGCTGGTTTACATCAGGCATCCGAGCGGGAATAGGCATTCTTCATCTGGCTGCTCAGTTCAAACAGGACTTTGTCCAGCGTGTCGGCGGCCTTCTCCTGCAGCATGGCAGCAATAGCGGTGTTGGCTTCCTCCCGCAGGGCAGCACGGCGGGCAGCGTCCGGCTCGGCAGCAAGCTTTGCGTCGTACTGGTTCACCAGTGCGCGGGCAGCGGAGAGCACGGCCTCCTCGTAGCGCTCGAGGTGGAACAGAGACTTATTATAGGAAGCGTCTGCCATGGCGGCAATCAGGCGGCTGGTCCAGTAGAAGTTATCAGTGGACACGGTGCCGGTGGTGTTGGCCAGATACTCCGGGGTGCGCTCCACGTTGGCGTAGAAGGGCACCATGCTGTTGAAGGCATTGGAGGCATAGGCCACCCACTCCACTGCGCGGGATTCCTCCGGCTGGTCGGGACGCATCTGCAAAAGCGCCATAAAGTCGTTGCGGTTGATGCCGATGGAGCGGTATGCGCCCTTTGCGGACTTGTCGCCGTAGCTCAGGTAGGGATCGTAGGGGGTACCCTGATAGTGGCTGGACAGCATATACTTGATGTCCTCCGGGGTCACCTTACGCTCCGGCACCGTGCACCACGGCAGGTCGTCGGACATGGGAGTGTAGTCGGCGTCAGCACCCTCCCACACCCATGTGCGGGGGTTGAGGTAGCGCAGCATATACCATGCGCGGGGGGTGTTGTAAACGTGGTCGGCGTCATCGTGGCTGCCAAAGGCGTCCCGGGGGTTCAGCGCGCCGTCCAAAGAGAGGTCAAGGTGATTCTTGGCAATGAACTCCCGCAGGTCGGCAGAGCAGAGGTAATTTTCCTGTGCGCCGAAGGCATCTTCCAGATCAAAGGTGTCGATGCCCAGCTGGTTGGGCATGACCACATACACATCGTCCGGCACACGGCGGGCGATCCAGTGGTGACCGCCGATGGTCTCCAGCCACCAGATCTCGTTTACGTCCTGAAAAGCGATGCCGTTCATCTCGTAAGTACCGTACTGTTCCAGCAAACTGCCCAGACGCAGCACGCCCTCGCGGGCAGAGTGGATATAGGGCAGCACCAGATAGACGATATCCTCCTCGCCAATGCCGCCGGGCACCTCGGGCTTTTCACCCTTGGCGGGCTGATACTCCACCAGCGGGTCTGCGCCCAGCACGCGGGGGTTGGAGGTGATGGTCTCGGTGGCGGTCATGCCCACGTTGGCGGCATTGACACCGGAGGCTGCCCAGATGCCCTTGCCCTCCACGGCGTTGGGCATGGCGGTAAACCGCAGTGCGCCCTCCGGCAGAGGGATCTCCACATGGGAGAGGACGCTGCGGTAGGTCTTGGGCAGATCCTCCGGGTGGATCACAGTGAATTTTTTAGCGGTGAAATGGCCGGAGCCGGAGTCATCGTTGCGGGCGATCATGGTAGAGCCATCGTACGATGCTGCCTTGCCGACCAGAATGGTAGTGCAAGCCATAGGTTTTCCCTCCATATTCTATAATGTGCCTCTATTGTAGAACTTTTGCAGCAGAATTGCAACCGGGACGATTTAAAATGGCCTCCGCTGGCGCTCTGGCCATGTTCAGCGGAAGGATTATTTTTATTTTGCAATTCTGGAAAATCTGCGGAGCTTGTCGGGGCAAAGCCCCTCCATCTGCTAACGCAGACCGCTCTGCCGCTTAAAAGCCCCACTGGGGCTTTCATTGCTACGCAAACGCGGATTTTCCAGATTTGCCTTTTCACGGGAGGGTTTGGAACGAACTCCCTCAGTCAAAACCTGACGGTTTTGCCAGCTCCCTCGGAGAGGGAGCCCTTGGCATGGCGGGAAGGTTTCGGGCTAAAGCGCAAAGTTTGCGGGTGTGCCCGCTCCCCCTTGGGGGAGCTGTCGCGTAGCGACTGAGGGGTTATAAATGGAGAAGCGAAAAAAGCGTTAAAGCGATAGCGCCGACTGGCGCAGCGCTAGCTTTTTTGTGCTTCGACTTCTTCTTTAGGTTTGTCAAGGGCGTGTAGCCCTTGACCCGTTGCGGGGTGGGTGGAGTCCAGAGGTAGGGAGGGGGGAGTCGGAACACCCCTCCCTGCCTCTGGCCCAGCGGAGCGTCTTTGCACGCTTGCGGCAAGCAGAAACTCTCCCAGCGGAAGCCATTCAAAATCGTTTTCCAACAAAAACCGCCGCGCTGCGTACCACGGCAGAGCGGCGGGAGATGGAATGCTATTTCAGGCTGTTACTGGACTGCCCAGTAGAAGTCCTCGCCGGGCAGCGCACCACCCACGGCGGCAGGGTCGGCATCGTAGAGCACCTGCAGGTAACCGGAGACGTCTGCCTTCAGTTCCTCGCCGGTCAGGCAGACGATGTTGCAGTTGGGCAGTGCCTTTTTGGCAATGGCGGCTTTTGCCACCACGCCCTGCTCCTCACACAGCGCGGCGGTGCCATCCAGATCGGTGTTGGCGGCGTTCACGCTCTGGGCATAGTCTGCCAGAAAAGCAGCTACCACATCCGGGTGCTCCTCAGCGTAAGCCTTGCGCACCACGGTCACACCGGTGATCAGCTGGGTGTCTGCCACCTTGTCCCACTCGGCAGTCAGGTCAAGGGCTACCCGCAGGGTGTCGTCCTTCAATCCGGCAGCGGTCACATAGGGCTGGGGCAGCACCGCAATGGCGTCCTGCGTACTGGCCATCTGGGCGGTCACCTCGGTAGCTTCGCTGTAATACTGGATGTCCACATCCTTGTCCGGGTCAAGACCGTTGGCGGTAAGCAGATAGCGCAGCACATACTCCGGGGTAGTGCCCTTGCCGGTGGACAGGATGGTGCGGCCCTTGAGGTCGGCCATGCTGTGGACGGTGTCGCCCTGCTCTACCACATACAAAACGCCCAAGGTGTTCACCGCCACGGCCTGAATGCCGCCATTTGTTTTCTGGTACAGGGTCGCCGCCAGATTGGCCGGGATAGCGGCCATGTCCAGCTCGCCCTTGATGAGCAGCGGCACGATCTCATCCGCAGCGCCGTAGAGCTGCAAATCGTAGTCCATGGCGGCGGTACCGGCCTGCTCCATCGACAGCAGGTTGACCAGCCCCATGGTGGTGGGGCCCTTCAGCCCGGCGATGCGCAGCGGCTCGGTGGCAGACAGCGGTGCGGCGGCCTCTTCCTCGGAAGCAGCCGCAGAGGAAGCAGCCTCGGACACCGCCGTGCTGGAAGCGGCAGAGCTTGCGCTGCCGCCGCAGGCTGCAAGGCTCAGCGCAAGGCTGAATGCCAGCAGTAAGGACAGGATCTTTTTCATGAAATACTCCTTTTCACACCCGGCACGCCCCGCTGCGGGGACGGAAACCGGCCTTTTTTGAAAAATTTTGCAAAATCATTTGCTTTGCGCGTTCCAGTTTACTATAATAGGGGTAAAAATACCGTTGCGTGTGCAACGCAATTGCAGGAGGCTGCGGAGAACACTATCTTCTCTGCGGAGTTGCGATGAATAATTATCTGCCGCTGTTACAAACCACCACGCTGTTTGCGGGTCTTTCCGCTGCGGAGCTCAGCACGCTGCTGTCCCGGCTGGGGGCAAGCGTGCGCAGCTACGGCAAAGGCGAAGCCCTTGTGCTTGCGGGGGAGCCCAGCCGCCGGGTAGGCATCGTGCTGTCCGGCGAGTTGGAGGCCTACCGCCCGGCACCGGGCGGGGTGCGCATCCCGATTGCCCGGGTAGAGCCGGGCGGGGTGTTCGGGGACGTGCTGGGCGGTTCCAGCCTGTCCAGCCCGGTCACCGTGCTGGCTGCTGCCCCCTGCGAGGTGCTGCTGCTGCCCTACGAGCGGCTGCTGCTCTCGGACGGCAGCCCCGCCCACCAGCGTGTGGTGCAGAACCTTGTGCGCACTATCAGCGATAAATATTTTTCCCTCTCCCACCGCATCGACCTGCTGGTGATGAAGAGCCTGCGCGCCAAGGTGGCGGCTTATCTGCTCAGCGAGGCCGCCTGCGCCCACAGCCTGACCTTCAGCATCCCCTTCTCCCGCATCCAGCTGGCGGACTATCTCAACTGCGACCGCAGCGCCCTTTCCCGGGAGCTGAGCACCATGCAGAGGGAAGGGCTCATCGATACCTACCGCAGCAGCTTCAAGCTGCTGGAGCCGGACGCCCTGCAGCAGATGGTGCAGTAGCCTTTTGCCAACTATCTTATATTTAAGGAGCAATCAAGCAATGTCCAAACCTGTTCTCTGGATCGTGATCCCCTGCTATAACGAGGAGCAGGTGCTGCCCATTACAGCACCCATGTTTCTGGAAAAGATCCACAGTCTGACCGCACAGGGGCTGGTCAGCGATAAAAGCCGGGTGCTCTTTGTCAACGATGGCTCCCGCGACAAAACGTGGGAGCTGATCCAAGGCTTTGCCGCACAGGACGAGCACTATATCGGCATCTCCCAAAGCCGCAACCGCGGCCACCAGAACGCCGTGCTGGCGGGGCTGATGGAGGCACTGCACAGCGACAGCTGCGACATTACCATCTCCATCGACTGCGACGGTCAGGACGACATCAACGCCATGGACGAGATGGTGAAAAAGTATCTGGACGGTGCCGAGGTGGTGTACGGTGTGCGCAGCCGCCGGGACACCGACACCTTCTTTAAACGGTTCACCGCCGAGGGCTTTTATCATGTGATGAACGCCTTGGGCGCGGATATCGTGTTCAATCACGCAGACTACCGCCTGATCAGCACCCGCGTGCTGGAAAGCTTTGCGGATTACAAAGAGGTCAACATCTTTTTGCGGGGCATGGTGCCGCTGGTGGGCTTTGCCCATGATGTGGTCACCTATGAGCGCCACGAGCGCTTGGCCGGTGAGAGCCACTACCCCCTGAGCAAGATGCTGGCGCTGGCTTTTGACGGCATTACCAGCCTTTCCAACAAACCCATCCGCATCATCACCGGAGCGGGCATCGTGGTGAGCCTTGTCAGCTTTATCGGGGTCATCTGGGCCATCGTGTGCGCCGCCATGGGCAGCAGCGTGGCAGGCTGGGCCTCTACCGTCTGCATCGTCTGCTTTATGGGCGGCGTACAGCTGGTGTGTCTGGGCGTGATCGGCGAGTATATCGGCAAGATCTATATGGAAACCAAAGCCCGCCCGCGCTATATCATCTCGGAGCGCACATGGGCTCCCTACGAAAGGAAATATCACGGATGAGTAAGCAAAGCTGGAAGGGCAGCACCCTTCTGAACCCGGAACCGCCGGTACTGGTATCCTGCGGTGGGCTGGATAAACCCAACCTTATCACCATCGGCTGGACAGGCACCATCTGCACCCAGCCCAGCATGGTATCCATCAGCGTGCGCCCGGAGCGGTACAGCCATCAGCTGCTGTGCGAGCGCGGGCAGTTCGCCATCAACCTGCCCACTGAAAAGCTGGTGCGCGCCATTGACTGGTGCGGTGTGAAGAGCGGCCGCGATGTGGACAAGTTTGCCGCCTGCGGCCTGCACGCAGCACCCGGCAGCGTGCTGACCGACTGCCCGGTGCTGGAGGAAAGCCCGGTCAATCTGGAATGCCGCATCACCCAGCGCATCCCGCTGGGCAGCCACGACCTGTTTTTAGCCGAGGTGGTGGCCTGCGATGTGGACGAGAGCCTGCTGGACGAAAAAGGCAAGCTGTGTCTGGACAAGGCAAACCTCATTGTGTACAGCCACGGCGAGTATCTGGCGCTTGGCAAAAAACTGGGCACCTTTGGTTACAGCGTGCGGAAGAAAAAGCCCGCAAAGCACAAAAAATAATCCATCATGCAAAAAGGAACCCTCTGCAAAGTTTTTGCTTTGAGAGGGTTCCTTTTTTACGGGATCAAGTCCGGGCAGGCTGCGGTCTTATCAATGCAGTTTCAGCATGGCAGCCTCATATTTTTGATACCAGCTGCCCATCCATTTCAGCATTTTTTCACTTACCCTTGCTGTTATCTTTTGAATACTCTTTTCGTAAAGCAGGCTGAGCACAAGTGCTGCAAGCAGCCAGCCAGCTGAGTACAAAAAGACCCACAAAAACAGATGGGCATACCCGTACCGGTTAAAAATGCAGTGCCAGAGATAGGGTCTTGCATAGGTTCGCAGCAAAATGTTTTCATGGATGATATAGATCAGCATAGAACACTTTGCAATGTGATTTACCCTTTTATTTTTAAAGTGGTTCTTTCTGGCCAGCCCAAACGCCGCAATGGCGATCAGGATCAAAAAAAGATTAAAATTGCTCACCCACCGCAAAAGCTGATCCGACAGCGCAGCGATCTTCAATCCAAGCAGGTCAGTCAGAACCACGATGCCCACTGCCCCCGCCGCACCGCACAGCAGCAGGATGCCATTCACTTTTGCGCTGGAATACAGCTCCATACAATAGCGCTTGATGTAGGCAACGATCAGATATACGCTGATCCAGAGAAGCAGCATATTCGGGAAGAAAAAACTGTCTTTTATAAAGTTAAAGCCGATATACAGTACCGCCAGTACAGAAACCACCTTCAGATGTTCTTTTTGCGTCATCGCGGCGATCAGACGGTTCAAATACGGATGGATGGGATAGAATAGCAGATAGCAGGTCAAATACCAGTTATTTGCAAAGAGCGTTGGGAAAAGCGAAAAAATGAAAAGTTTACCGCTTACCTCACCCCGGATCAAAAGCGTTATTCCAAGGAGCAGGACGGAGATCACCCAGATATCCAGCAGCATCCCCATCATTTTCTTGCCGGACGCTTTTGTGCTGTCCAGCAAAAACCATGCAGAAGCAACGAAGAAGATCCAGTTCCCCAGCGCGCCAAAATGCCGCATGACCGCTAAAAGCAGAACTGTTATGCTGGTCGTTGCATGGGTACAATCCAGAATGTAGTCGCTATACGGAATATATTCATTTTCCGTTATCAGTGTCAGCACCACATGGCTGATTACGATCAGAATGACCGCAATGATCTTTAAAAGCTCAACGCCGGAATCCCGCATTCTGCTTTTGTCCGCAAAAACTTTTTGTTCCATGACCTCACCCTTTCTGTTTTCGCCTTTTTCAGGCGATCTATGTATTTTATTGTACCACCTGTACTTTTTTCATACAATACCTGCCTGTACAGAAAAGCCGCCGGGCAGTTTTTTCTGCACGGCGGCTTCTGATGTTTCTTATGCTTCTTCGTGCTTGACCCGCTGGATATCCCCCAGGTCGTAGGGGGTGTTCTGGTAAACGTAGTAGTTGAGCCAGTTTTCGTACAGCAGGTGGGCGTGGGCGCGCCATCGGAACAGCGGCGGCTTTGCGGGGTCGTCGTCCGGGTAGTAGTTGACGGGCACATGGATGGGCAGACCCTTGGCTACGTCCCGCTTATACTCGGCATCCAGCGTGTATTTATCATACTCCGGGTGACCGGTGACAAAGATCTGCCGCCCGTTCTCGGTGCTCATGAGGAAGGGTCCGGCGGCGTCACTCTCGGCCAGAATGCGCAGGGCGGCGCAGTTGTCCACATCCTCCCGGCAGATGCCAGTGTGGCGGCTGTGGGGAGCATAGAACACCTCATCAAAGCCGCGCACAAGCGGGTTTGCCGGGCGGGTGACCCGGTGCTCGAACACGCCGAACATCTTTTCCGGCAGCAACTGCTTGCGCACGCCGTAGTGGTAGTACAGCCCGGCCTGTGCGCCCCAGCAGACATGGAGGGTGGAGTAGACGTTCGTTTCGCTGAAGTCCATGATCTCGCACAGCTCGTTCCAGTAGTCCACCTGCTCAAAATCCATGGTCTCCACCGGCGCGCCGGTGATGATCATGCCATCATAGCGGTTGTTCTTCACCTCGTCAAAGGTCTTGTAAAAGGCCTCAAGGTGGGCAGCCGACACATGGGTGGCAGAGTGGCTGGCAGTTTGCAGCAGGGTCATGTGTACCTGCAGCGGGGTGTTGGCCAGCAGCCGGGCGATCTGGGTCTCGGTGGCGATCTTAGTGGGCATCAGGTTCAGGATCAGGATCTCCAGCGGACGGATATGCTGCGCCAGCGCCCGCTCCCGGTGCATGACAAAAACGTTTTCCTCATACAGGGCATCAAAGGCAGGTAAGGTCTTGGGGATGATCAGCGGCATAGGATGGTTGCTCCTTTCATACCTTATCCAGTGCCTGCGCGATATCGGCGATGAGGTCCTCGGCAGATTCCAGACCGCAGCTCATGCGCACCAGCTCGGCGGGCACACCGGCGGCAGCCAGCTGCTCGTCGTTCATCTGGCGGTGGGTGCTGGAGGCAGGGTTCAGGCAGCAGGTGCGGGCATCCGCCACATGGGTCTCGATGGCGGCAAGCTTCAGCTCCTTCATAAAGGTGCTGGCGGCCTGACGTCCACCCGCCAGACCAAAGCTCACGACGCCGCAGCTGCCATTGGGCAGGTACTTCTGCGCCAGTGCATGGTAGGGGCTGCTTTCCAGCCCACAGTAGTTCACATAGGCCACCTTGGGGTGGTTCTCCAAGAACTGTGCCACTGCCATGCCGTTGGCGCAGTGGCGCTGCATCCGAACGTGCAGGCTTTCCAGACCAAGGTTCAACATATAGGCGTTCATGGGGGACTGCATGGAGCCGAAGTCCCGCATGAGCTGCGCGGTAGCCTTGGTGATGAAGGCACCCTCCTTGCCAAAGCGCTCGGCGTAGGTAATGCCGTGGTAGCTGTCGTCCGGGGTGCACAGACCCGGGAACTTGTCGGCGTGCGCCATCCAGTCGAATTTGCCGCCGTCCACGATGGCACCGCCCAGCACTGCGCCGTGGCCGTCCATGTACTTGGTGGTGGAGTGGGTCACGATGTCCGCGCCCCACTCAAAGGGGCGGCAGTTGACCGGCGTGGGGAAGGTGTTGTCCACCATCAGCGGTACGCCGTGGGCGTGGGCGGCCTTGGCAAACTTTTCAATGTCCAGCACGGTCAGGGCGGGGTTTGCGATGGTCTCGCCGAACACCACCTTGGTGTTGGGCCGGAAGGCGGCGTTCAGCTCCTCCTCGGTGCACAGAGGGTCCACGAAGGTGGCGGTGATGCCCATTTTAGCCATGGTGACCGAGATGAGGTTGAAGGTGCCGCCGTAGATGGTGCTGGAGGCTACGATGTGGTCTCCGGCCTCGCAGATATTGAACAGGGCAAAGAAGTTTGCGGCCTGTCCGCTGGAGGTAAGCATGGCGGCAGTGCCGCCTTCCAGCTCGCAGATCTTTTTGGCTACCATGTCGCAGGTAGGGTTCTGCAGACGGGAATAGAAATAGCCGTCTGCCTCCAGATCGAACAGCTTGCCCATGTCCTCGCTGGTGGCGTACTTGAAGGTGGTGGACTGAATGATGGGGATCTGGCGGGGTTCGCCGTTGCCGGGGGTGTAGCCGCCCTGTACACAGATGGTATCACGGTTCATACAACATACTCCTTTGCTGGTTTTTTGGTCGGGAAGGACGATTCCCCGCAGGAGGGGCTGCCTCCGGCGGGGAATCGAAAAATCAAAGCTTCTTATTTCCGCAGGCGCTTATCGCTCTTGGTGGCCCACAGGGTACCCACAGACTGGAACGCCTGCACCATCAGCACCAGCAGCACCACACAGACGATCATGATGTTGGTCTGGTAGCGGTAGTAGCCGTAGGACAAAGCGATCTTGCCCAGACCGCCGCCGCCGATGACGCCGGACATGGCGGAGTAGCCCAGAATAGTGGTCAGCGCGGTGGTCATGCTGGAGATCAGGCCGGGCAGGCACTCCGGGATCATGACCTTGGTGATGATCTGGAAAGGAGTAGCGCCCATGCTCTGAGCAGCTTCCACCACGCCCTCGTCCAGCTCCCGCAGGCTGGTCTCCACCAGACGTGCCACAAAGGGGAAGGCGGCGACCACCAGCGGAACTACGGTGGCCTTGGTGCCCACCGTAGTGCCCACGATGGCGCGGGTAAGCGGGAATACACAGATCATCAGGATCAGGAAAGGCACGCTGCGCAGAATGTTGATGACGATGTTGATCAGGTGCATCAGCCAGCCGGGCAGAGGCAGAATGCCATCCTTGTCACCGGCTACCAGCAGCACACCCAGCGGCAGACCCAGCACCAGCGCAAAGGCGGTGGAGAGCACCGTTACATAAAAGGTCTCCCAGATGGCAAAGCCGTAATCTGCGATATTCATATACCGGTCACCTCCTCTACCGTTACGCCAGACTGGCTGCGCATATATTCCATAGCCTGCTGTGCGACCGCAAGCTCTGCGGGCAGCTTGAGCAGCATGGAGCCGTAGCACTGGCCGCTCAGATCACGGGTATCGGCGCTGAGCACCGACACCAGAATGCCTTTTTCGGCGGCAAGGCTTGCCACCAGTGGCTTTGCGGTGGAGGAACCATTAAAGGTAACGCGCACCACATGGTCATCCGGCGCAAAGCAGGAAAGATCCCGCGCTGCGCTGCCGCCGTTGGGCGCCACCAGACGCTTGGCGGCTGCCGTTTTGGGGTTTGCAAAAATTTCCTGTACCGAGCCCTGTTCCACGACCACACCGCCGTCCAGAATGGCCACGCTGTCGCAGATCTCCTCCACCACGCTCATCTGGTGGGTAATGACCACAACGGTGATGCCCAGCTTGCGGTTGATATCCTTGATCAGGGTCAGGATGGAGTGGGTGGTGTTGGGGTCCAGCGCACTGGTGGCCTCATCGCACAGCAGCACCTTGGGGTTGGTTGCCAGTGCGCGGGCAATGGCGATGCGCTGCTTCTGACCGCCGGACAGCTGTGCCGGGTAGGCGTTTGCCTTATCCGGCAGACCCACCATCTCCAGCAGCTCCATGGCACGCTTTTCCGCCTCCGCCTTCTTTACGCCTGCCAGCTCCATGGGGAAGCAGACGTTCTTCAGGCAGGTGCGCTGCATAAGCAGATTGAACTGCTGGAAGATCATGGTGATCTCCCGGCGACGCTTGCGCAGCGAGGCGGGAGACAAAGTCTCCATTGCCACGCCGTCGATCACCACGCTGCCGCCGGTGGGGCGCTCCAGCAGGTTGATGCAGCGCACCAGCGTGGATTTGCCCGCACCGGACATGCCGATGATGCCGTAGATTGCGCCATCGGGAATGGTGAGGTTGATGTTTTGCAGCGCTTTCACCGCGCCATCCTTCATCTGGAAGGTCTTGGAAAGGTACTTGAGTTCGATCACAGAAATTGCTCCTTTAGCTTGGAAGTTGTTTTCGTAAGCGGGTGCGCCGGATGGCGAGGATTTTTGCCCGCAGACAAGGCGATTTTTCGCAGCAATCCTTGCTGGATTGCAAGGGAAAGCAACGCAGTATGCGAGTAAAAAGACCGTTCAGCCGGTGTGCAATGCTTATGAAAACGGCTTCTTAACCCTCGATGGGTGCCAGACTGTCCTGCTTGCCGCCGTAGACGCCCATGGGCTCTACGTGAATACCGGCAACAGTGACCAGATGGGTACCCTTTTCGGCGTTGAAGTTGTCCAGATACGGCTGATGCTGGAAGTAGTTGGTGTCTACCTGACCGTCCTCGACGATCTGGTTGGGGATCACATAGTCGTCGTACTCCTGAATATCCAGCGTGATGCCCTTGGCGGCAAGGATCTCCTTGCACACCTCCAGCACCTCGCAGTGGGGAGCGGGAGTAGCGGCGCAGCTGACGGTCTGGCCGTTCAGAGCGTCATAGTCCACAGTGGAATCATAGCCGTCGGTGGGGTTCTCCACAACGGACACCACGGAGCCCTTGTAGGTCTCGTCCATGAAGTCCTTCACCTTCTGGCTCTGCAGGGCAGCAGCCAGAGCCTTGATCTTAGGCTCCTCCTGATTGCCGTCCTTGCACACCAGAATGTTGACGTAAGCAGAAGAGCCGTCCTCCATGGCCAGTGCATCGGTCATGGGGTTCAGACCGGCAGAGATGGCGTAGTTGGAGTTGATGACGGCGTAGTCCTCGTCCTGCAGGACGTTGGGCACCTGAGCGGCCTCCACCTCGTCCACGGTGACATTCAGGGGGTTCTCCTCGATGTCGTTCTTGGTGGCGGTCAGGCCGGCATCTGCCTTCAGCTTGAAGAAGCCGTTCTTCTCCAGCAGGGTCAGGGCACGAGCCTCGTTGGTGGTATCGTTGGGCACAGCCACCTTGATCTTATCCAGCTTAGCTGCGGCAGAGGATGCCACGCTGCCGGATGCAGCGGCGGAAGAAGCAGTGGAAGAAGAACCACCGCAGGCAGTCAGGGCAGCGGCTGCGGCTGCCACACCGGTAACTTTCAGAAAATCGCGACGAGTAATCATAGTTTTGTTCCCTCTCTATTTGTTCTCTATTATGTACTGCGGCCCGCACGGCACCTTTCCGCGCGCGGCCTTGAACGGATGCATGAAAAAATGCCCCCGTCCTTACGAGTCTTAGACTCTGCAAGGACGGAGGCATGAACATACTTCCGTGGTACCACCTTGGTTCACTGTACCCTTACAGATACAGCCTCGATGCTGCGGCAGCGTGTACTGCTTACAGCCGGACGCTGTAACGGGCGCATCCCGTTGCGGGCTTAGCACTCCTGCACCTCGTCCGCACGGCTCCGAGACCATTTTCAGCTTCCTGTTTCCTGCCCTTTTCCACCGCCCGGGCTCTCTGGTAAGGATCAATGCGAAGGCCTACTCTTCTCTTCACAGCCATTTTTGTGATATTGACACTATAATAAACCCATCGGCGGCATTTGTCAACACCTTCAACGAAGTTTTTGGGTAGGGATATGGCTTCCGGCCTTTTGCCGCGCCCGTTTTGCTTGACAATGCGCACAAAAAGGGTTATACTATAACTACAAAAGGCACTGCGACAAGCGGTTGGCCCTTTAGGTTTTTAGTTTAACTTTTATCCAAAGAAAAACCGTCACCTGTGGGGGGTGGCGGTTTTTACTTTCTTACCTTGATCGTAAACGTAAATCCAAACAAGTGGAATGTCAAAGTAATAGGCATGTTCTCACCTCCTTCCGGAAGTGAGGGCCAACCGCCTGCCGTATGTGCAGTACCTTTCAGTCACTTTTCAGAGACAGGACGATTATAACATATTCCGACCCTTTTCGCAAGAAAGCTCTGGTGTTTCCAGAGCTTTTTATTATACGCCCTTGTATGCGGCTGGTGCACATGATAAAATAGGGTATCATCTTTTGCAAGGAGAGCAGGCAATGAACAGCAGAGACCCTTTTCCCGATGAAGAGCTGCGCCGCCGCATCATGGATTTTATCATGGCCGCAGGGCAGACCCTGCTGGAAAACGGCGCAGAGGTGTTCCGGGTGGAGCAGACCATGGAGATCATGGCGCGCAGCTTCCATCTGCGGGAGTTCCACGTTTATGTGCTGACCAACGGCATTTTTGCCAGTGCCGGCACTGCCGAGATCAGCGAGGTGCGCAACGTACCGGTGCGCACCACTCATCTGGGGCGGGTGGCGGCGGTGAACGAGCTTTCCCGCCAGATCGCCCAGACCGGGATGACCTTGGATGAAGCCGAGAGCCGTCTGGTGCTGGCGCGGCAGCTGCCCTTCCCCAAAGATCATGTGCAGCTGCTGTCCGGGCTGTGCGGGGCGTTCTGCTTTGCCATGATGTTCGGCGGCAACCTGCGCAGTGCACTGGCAGCTGCCGGGGCGGGGCTGGTGGCCAGCTGGTATCTGCTGTGGTGCGGGCGGCATGAAGTGCCCGGCGGCTTCCAGAAGATCAGCACCGCCGCGCTGATCACGCTGGTGTGCATCCTGCTGTGCAATCTGCTGCACACTTCTGCAAGCCACGCCATCATCGGTACGCTGATGATTTTGACCCCGGGCATCGCCTTTACCATGGGCATCCGGGACTTTGTGCAGGGCGACTACCTTTCCGGCACCATCCGCATGATCGACGCCTTGCTTATTGCCGCCAGCATTGCCATAGGCACCGGCCTTGTACTGCGGCTGTACACGGTATTTACGGGGGTGGTCGTGGTATGATGTCCCTTACAGCTGTACAGATCAGCGAGCTGACCGCGCAGTTTTTTCTGGCCGCGGCGGGCACGCTGAGTTTTGCCATTCTGTTTGCGTGCCCCCGGCGCTGCCTGCCTTACTGCGCGCTGGTGGGCGCTGTGGGCTGGCTGTGGTACGAACTGCTGACCCTGCTGGGCGCAGACGCCGCCACGGCCTCCCTGCTGGCGGTCATTCCGCTTACCATCCTTACCCGCGTGTTTGCCATTACCCAAAAAACGCCGGTCACGGTGTTTTTGCTGACCGGCATTTTCCCGCTTGTGCCGGGCGCCGGCATCTACTACACCGCCTACTATTTCATCCAGAACGAAAACGCCCTTGCTCTTGCCAAGGGCATCAGCACCTTTAAAATTGCGGTGGCACTGGCCATCGGCATCAGTCTGGTGCTGTGCGTACCTATCCCGAAAAAACGAGGAAAATGACTATATACAAAAAAGGGCGGCAGTCACACGACTGCCGCCCTTTTTAACTCAGGTTTCGAGCTTTCTAAGCCAGCTCAAATTATTTGTGCATCTTGATTGTTGCGGTAACAGCAACTTCGCCCTTGCCATCGCCCAGATCGTTGATACCGAACGGGCCATTAGTAGTAGGAACAACATCAAACAGGTAACCGCCGCTCACAACCGTTGCTGCGGGCAGCTCAGCCTTGGTCAGAAACTTCTTGCTCATGGGAACATCAACGGTAGCATCAGTAATAAACCCGTTAGAGCCCGAAAAACGATAAGTAACAGTAACGTTTCTCATTTTTTCCGGTGCAACAGGCTTAACAGCCATCACAACGCGGTTGTTCTCGCTGATCTGGTTCTTGCCGTTGTCGATAATCTCGTAGCCGGGCAGAGCTTCCTTCAGATCGGTCTTGTAAACAAACTCAGCATCCGATGCAACGGCAATCGTCATGGTGGTGCTCAGCATAGCGTTGTTGACGGTGTCGTAGAATGCAACCGTAACATTCTTGCTGGTAGCGATTTTCTTCAGGGTAACAAGCACACACTCCTTGCCGTCGATTTCCTTGATGTTCAGCTCACCGGTGCTCTCCACAGTATAGCCCTGCGGGATCTGCTCAGCCTTAATCAGGGAAACAGGAACAGTCTTGGCGTCCTTTTTAACAACAACAGAACCATCCTTGCCAGCAGTTGCGCCGTTGCACATAAAGATGACCTTAACTTCCTTGGTCACTTCAGGAATCACAGGAGTATCAGGAGTATCAGGAATATCATCCTTGGAGCAGCCAGCCAGCACACCGGTAGCCGCAACAGCCAGAGCAGCAGCGCCTGCGCCCTTCAGGAACTGACGACGAGAGATATTAGACATAATAATCAACCTCACGATCTTTTATTTTCAGCTCCTACTACAAAATAGGAGCTTGTTCTTCTATAATATACCCCCCCCTGTATTATTTTGTCAATACTTATTTCGACTTTTTGCAAAAAAGTTTTTAACAATCACCATCTGTTTATCATTCTTGTTGCAAGATATTGCCGCATCTGTTATATTTTACTATAATGTGATTTATAAAAGGAGTGATTTCTATGAACGCAATGGAACTTCTGACCACCCGCCGCACCTACCGCCGATTTGCACAAAAGGCCGTGCCGCAGGACGTGGTGGATGATATCGTACAGGCCGTGCGGCTGTCCTCCTGCGGGGCAAACCGGCAGGCGGTGCGTCTGGTGCTGGTGCAAAGCCCGGAGATGGTCGCCAAGGTGCAGCCGCTGGTCAAATGGGCTGGCTATCTGCCGCCGGAGCAGGGCACGCCCAAAGCGGACGAACTGCCCACCTTTTATGCAGCTGTGGTGCAGGATACCGCCATCCCCGGCGACCTTGCCACCGACACCGGCATTGCGCTGGCCAACATGACCCTTGCCGCATGGGACAAGGGCGTGGGCAGCTGCATCATGGGCGCGATCAATAAGCCCGCCCTGACCGCGCTGCTGGGCATCGAGGAGCCGCAGAAGCTGGCCTTTATGGTGGCTTTCGGCTACCCCACCCACAAAGCCAGCATCGTCCCCATGACCGAGCAGACCGGCGTAAAGTACTATCTGGACGAAAACCGCGACTACTGCGTGCCCAAGCGCAGCGCGGAGGAGCTTGCAAGAAGCGTATAAGCGCCGCAGTGCAAGTTCGCCCTCTCAGGCGCTCCCGCGCCAGCTCTCCCGAAGGGAGAGCCAAGCCGTAAAGCTAATCGCTAAAGTATTAGGTGCAATGAGGAAGTTCTCGGCAGTGCTCTTGCCTCTCCCTTTGGGAGAGGTGGATGCGAACGTAGTGAGCAGACGGAGAGGGCGCAGGACAGCAAGGGCTGAGGGAGTTTATACTGCATATATTCACGCATTTTCTCCGTTATTGCATAAATGTTTGCAAAATCGTTTCAATTTCACGGATTATTATGCACAAGTATTGACTTTTTGTTTTGTACAAACTATACTAAGTGCGTTCCCCGAAAGCGCGATGAATCGCATCCCATCGGGGCAAAGCAAACTATATTGCATAGATTGAGGAGTGTTTGAATATGAAAAAGATCTCTCGCCGCAGCTTCATGGCTGCCGCTGCCGTTTCCGTTGCTGCTCTGGCTATGACCGCCTGCGGTGGTTCTGCAAGCTCTGCTGCTTCCTCTGTGGCAAGCTCTGCCGCTTCCTCCGAGGCTGCTTCTTCTGCCGCTGCTGCTGAACTGACCACCGTGGAGGCCGGCAAGTTGACCATGGCTACCAACGCCGCCTTCCCTCCGTACGAGATGACCACCGATGCCGGCGAGTTTGAGGGCATCGATGTGGACACCGCCAAGGCCATTGCTGAGAAGCTGGGTCTGGAGCTGCAGATCGATGATATGGACTTTGACGCCGCACTGCTCAGCGTGCAGCAGGGCAAGGCCGACATCGTGATGGCAGGCGTTACCGTGACCGACGAGCGCAAGGCTGTGATGGACTTCTCCGACAGCTACGCCACCGGCATCCAGTCCATCATCGTGCCTAACGATTCCGACATTGCTTCTCCCGACGATCTGGCCGGCAAGACGATTGGTACCCAGCGCGGCACCACCGGCTACATCTACTGCTCCGATGACTTCGGCGATGAGAACGTGGTTGCTTACGATGACGGTCTGACCGCTGTGCAGGCCCTGAACAATGGTCAGGTGGACGCTGTGGTCATCGACAACGCTCCCGCACAGGAGTTCGTGGCTGCCAACCCCGGCCTGAAGGTGCTGGACACCAGCTACGCCGAGGAGGATTACGCCATCGGCATGGCAAAGGGTTCTGCTCTGGAGGACGCTGTCAACAAGGCTCTGGAGGAGCTGAAGGCTGACGGCACTCTGCAGGCCATCGTGGACAAGTACATCAACGCAAACTAAGCTGCGTGCCCTGTACCATTTCCGTACCCAAGGAGGCGCCCCGCTCCGGGGCACCTCTTTTTTTAGAAAAAAGTGGTTACAATTTATTGACAAACAGAAAGCGAGGATGTGAATGGCTGCGCAATACGAACTGCTCAAAGAGCTGCTCAACAGCGGCACAAAGCTAAGCTTTGGACAGGATTTCTTTTTTAAGTTTTATCAGGCCTTTCTGCTGAAGGACCGCTGGATGCAGTACATCAACGGTGTGGGCACCACCCTGCTGGTCACCGCACTGGCGCTGGCGCTGGGCGTGGTGCTGGGCAGCGTGGTGGCGCTGGTGCGCGTGACCCACGACCAGCAGCGCCCCGGCCACAAAAATGCGGTGCTGGGCTTTTTTAACGCGGTGTGTCAGGTGTACACCACCATCATCCGCGGCACGCCCATGATGGTGCAGCTGCTGATCATGAGCATGGTCATTTTTTCCAACAGCCGCAACTTTACCATGGTAGGTGCGCTGACTTTGGGCATCAACTCCGGCGCGTATGTATCCGAGATCATCCGCGGCGGCCTGATGGCTGTGGACCCCGGCCAGATGGAAGCCGGGCGCAGCCTTGGCCTGAACTACATGACCACCATGGTGGTCATCATTATCCCGCAGGCCATCCGCGCGGTGCTGCCTGCACTGGGCAACGAGTTCATCGTCCTGCTCAAGGATACTTCCCTGATCACCACCATCGGCGGCAAGGAGCTGCTGTATGCTGCACAGGGCATTATGAACCGTACCTATGAAGCCATGTTCCCCCTGCTGGGCGTTGCACTGATCTACCTGATCCTTGTTATGCTGTTTACATGGCTGCTGAGCAAGTTTGAGAGGAGGCTGGCACAAAGTGACCGATAAGATTTTGGAAGTACGCGGCCTGACCAAGACCTATGGCGGCGTAAAGAAGCGCGGCGCAAAAAAAGCCGACCCCACGCTGGACGTGCTGAAAGGCATCGACCTTGATATCTACCGCGGCGATGTGGTGTGCCTGATCGGCCCTTCCGGCTGCGGCAAGTCCACCTTTCTGCGCTGCCTGAACCGGCTGGAGACTCCCACCTCCGGTTCCATCAAGTTTGAGGGTGTGGAGGTAAACGAGACACACATCGATGCCGTGCGCCAGAAGATGGGCATGGTGTTCCAGCACTTCAACCTGTTCCCTCACCTGACCGTGAAAAAGAACCTTGAGCTGGCACCCAGCTTGCTGAAGCTGAAGGACAAAGAGGCCATCTCTGCCCGTGCAGACGAGCTGCTGGCCCGCGTAGGTCTGGCCGACAAGGCCAACGCCTACCCCAAGAGCCTGTCCGGTGGTCAGCAGCAGCGCATTGCCATCGCCCGTGCGCTGGCCATGGATCCGGATGTGATCCTGTTCGACGAGCCCACCAGCGCCCTTGACCCCGAGATGGTGGGCGAGGTGCTGGAGCTGATGAAGGAGCTGGCACACACCGGTATCACCATGCTGGTGGTCACCCACGAGATGGGCTTTGCCCGCGAGGTATCCAACCGGGTCATCTTCATCGATGACGGCAAAATTCAGGAGGATGAGCCGCCGCAGGAGCTGTTCACCAACCCCAAGCACCCCCGCCTGAAAGCCTTCCTCTCCAAGATGCTGTAATAATATAAAAAATTCAAGCCCGGAAGGTCGGTAGACCTTCCGGGCTTGTTTCATTAAAAATAGCGCTACGGCTCAAAGCTCTGCCAGAATGGCGTCGCCCATGGCGGTGCAGCCAAGGCAGGTGCAGCCATCGCTTATGTTGTCGGCAGTGCGCAGACCCTTGTCCAGCACACGGCTCACGGCGTTCTCAATGGCATCGGCTTCCTCTGCCATGCCAAAGGAGTACCGCAGCATCATGGCGGCGGACAGGATACAAGCAGTGGGGTTTACGATGTCCTTGCCTGCAATGTCCGGGGCAGAGCCGTGGATGGGCTCGTACAGACCCCGGGTGCCGTCGCCAAGGCTGGAGGACGGGATCATACCGATGGAACCGGTGATCATGGAAGCCTCGTCCGACAGGATATCGCCGAACATATTCTCGGTGACGATTACGTCGAACTGAGCGGGGTTCTTCACGATCTGCATGGCGCAGTTGTCCACGAACATCTCGCTGTACTCCACATCCGGGTACTCGACCTGCAGCCGGTGCATCACAGTGCGCCACAGGCGGCTGGTATCCAGCACGTTGGCCTTATCCACGCAGCACAGCTTTTTGCGGCGCTTGCGGGCGGTCTCGAAGCCGATGCGGCCAATGCGCTCGATCTCGTGCTCTGCATAGGGCATGGTATCCACGGCCTGCTTTTCGCCGTTTTCCAGCGTGTGGGTCTCGTGATTGCCGAAGTACACGCCGCCGATCAGCTCCCGCACAATGATAAAGTCAATGCCTTGTGTCACGATCTCGGGCTTCAGGGGGCTGGCAGGCGCCAGCTGCGGCCAGATCTTCGCCGGGCGGTTGTTGGCGTACAGTCCCATCCCGGCGCGCAGCCGCAGCAGACCTTTTTCCGGCCGCTGCTCCCCGGGCAGACCCTCCCACTTGGGGCCGCCTACCGCGCCCAGCAGCACGCTGTCGGCGGCAAGGCACTTGTCCAGCTCGTGCTGGGGCAGCGGGTCGCCGTACTTGTCAATGGCCTCGCCGCCCATGGCGGCAGCGGTGTAGTGGAAGGTATGGCCGTACTTTTCAGCCACCTTATCCAGCACCCGGAGGGTCTGCTTTACGATCTCCGGGCTGGAGCAATCGCCCCAGATGACAGCAATATTTTTTTCCATGAGGTACTCCTTTTATGCTCCAAACACATTTTCACGGATGGGGATGGGGTTATTTCTGGATGGCCTTCATCAGACCACCGGCGGAGATGATGTTCTGGATAAAGGGCGGGAAGGGCTCGGCGTGGAACACCTTGCCGTTGGTCTCGTCGGTGATGACGCCGGTGTCAAAGTCCACCTGAACGGTATCCCCTGCCTCGATGGCGTCCACAGCCTCCGGGCACTCCATGATGGGCAGGCCGATGTTGATGCTGTTGCGGTAAAAGATACGGGCAAAGCTTTTGGCAATGACTACCGCGATGCCTGCAGTCTTGATGCACAGGGGTGCGTGCTCGCGGGAGGAGCCGCAGCCAAAGTTCCAGCCGCCCACCATGATATCGCCGGGCTGCACCCGGTTCACAAAGTCCTTGTCGATATCCTCCATGCAGTGGCTGGCAAGCTCCTTGGCGTCCTGCGTGTTCAGGTGGCGTGCCGGGATGATGACGTCGGTATCCACGTTATCCGGGTATTTGAAAACAGAACCTCTTGCGTTCATGCTCATGCTCCTTTCGGGTCAGACCGTGCGCGGGTCGGTGATGTAGCCGGTCAGGGCGCTGGCGGCGGCGGTGGCGGGAGAAGCCAGATAGACTTCACTGTCCACATGACCCATGCGTCCCACAAAGTTGCGGTTGGTAGTGGAAACGCAGCGCTCGCCCGCTGCCAGAATGCCCATGTAGCCGCCCAGACAGGGGCCGCAGGTGGGGGTGGACACGATGCAGCCCGCATCAATAAAGGCGGTGGTCCAGCCCCGCAGGATGCACTCCTTATAGACAGCCATGGTGGCGGGGATGATGATGCCGCGCACGCCCTTGGCGATGTGCTTGCCATTGAGGATGTTGTAGGCGGCCTCCATGTCCTCCAAGCGGCCGTTGGTGCAGCTGCCGATGACCACCTGATCGATCTTGATGTCCTTGCCCTCGCTGGCGACATGGGTGTTCTCGGGCAGATGGGGGTAGCTGACGGTGGGCTCCAGTGCGCCGAGGTCGATCTCGATGGTCTTTTCGTACACGGCATCGGGGTCGGCCTCATAGAACACCGGCGGGCGCTGGCTGCGGCCTGCCAGATAAGCCTTGGTCACCTCGTCCACCGGGAAGATACCGTTCTTGGCACCGGCTTCAATGGCCATATTGCAGATGCACAGGCGGTCGTCCATGGTAAGCCCTGCCACGCCCGGGCCGGTGAACTCCATAGACTTATACAGTGCGCCGTCCACACCGATCATGCCGATGATGTGCAGGATCAGATCCTTGCCGGACACCCGGGGGTTAAACTTGCCGGTAAGCACGAACTTGATGGCAGAGGGCACCTTGAACCATGCCATGCCGGTGGCCATGCCTGCGGCCATATCGGTGGAGCCTACACCGGTGGAGAAGGCACCCAGCGCACCGTAGGTACAGGTGTGGCTGTCCGCGCCGATCACGCAGTCACCGGCGGTGACGATGCCTTTTTCCGGCAGCAGGGCGTGCTCAATGCCCATCTGACCGACATCGTAGAAGTTGAGGATATCGTATTTATTGGCGAACTCCCGGCACTGCTTGGACTGGGTAGCGCTCTTGATATCCTTATTGGGTACAAAGTGATCCAGCACGATAGCAATATGCTCTTTATCAAACACGCGGTCAAAACCGGCGCGTTCAAACTCGTTGATGGCCACCGGGGTGGTGATATCGTTGCCCAGCACAATGTCCAATTTTGCATTGATGAGCTGGCCTGCCTTGACCTCCGGCAGTCCGGCGTGTGCGGCAAGGATCTTCTGCGTCAGGGTCATTCCCATGGTAGTTTTCTCCTTTTTATCGATTGTTGATCGCACTGACGAGGGCACGGACACCGGCCACGATGATATCGGTGTCGGTACCGGCACCCCATGTGACTGTGTTGTCGCCCCAGACAAGGCCCACATAAGAGGCTGCACGGGAGGTAGAGCCCTCGTCCAGACTGTGCTCAGAGTAATTTTCCAGATGGAAGTCCATGCCGGTGGCGCTCTGGATGGCGTTGGCTACGGCATCCAGACGGCCATTGCCCACCGAGGTGACCACCTTGCGCTGCCCGTTCAGCTCCAGCGTGACCGTGGCGGTAATGCCGTTCACCTGTGCAAAGTGGGCTTCCACCACGTTCAGCGGCTTTGCACGGTTGAGGTAGGTATCCTCAAAGATGTGCAGCACCTCGGCGGCGCTCAGCTCCTTGTGGCTGTGGTCGGACACGCTCTTGACCTTGTAGCCCAGCGCCTCCCGCATCTTGGGGGGCAGATTGTAGCCGTAGTTCTGTTCCAGCACAAAACCAATGCCGCCCTTGCCGCTCTGGCTGTTGATGCGGATGACATCGGCGTCGTAGGTTCGGCCGATGTCGTGGGGGTCCACCGGGATGTAGGGGCAGGTCCAGCGATGCTCGCCGGTCTGCTTGCGGTACGCCATGCCCTTGGCAATGGCGTCCTGATGGCTGCCGGAGAAGGCGGCAAACACCAGCTGCCCGGCGTAGGGGGTGCGCTCGTAGATATGCATCCGGGTCACCCGCTCATAGGTGGCGCAGATGGTGGGCATATCTGAGAAGTCCAGCTTGGGGTCTACGCCGTGGCTGTACATATTCATGGCCAGCGTCACAGCGTCCACATTGCCGGTGCGCTCGCCGTTGCCAAACAGGCAGCACTCCACGCGCTGTGCGCCCGCCAGCACTGCCAGCTCTGCGCAGGCCACGCCGGTGCCACGGTCGTTGTGGGGGTGGGTGGAGATGATCACGCTGTCGCGGTACTTCAGGTGCTTGTCGCAGTACTCGATCTGGTTGGCGTACACATGGGGCATGCTCATCTCCACGGTCACCGGCAGGTTGATGATCATGGGGCGCTCCGGGGTGGGCTGCATGATATCCAGCACGGCGTTGCACACCTCTACGGCGTAGTCCACCTCGGTGCCGGTAAAGCTTTCGGGGCTGTACTCAAACAGGAAGTTGCCCTCGTACTCCTCACTGAGCTGCTTGACCAGCTTTGCGCCGTCCACGGCGATCTGCTTGATCTCCTCCTTGGACTTGTGGAACACCTGCTCCCGCTGCGCCACGGAGGTGGAGTTGTAGAAGTGGATCACCGCCCGGGGTGCGCCCTTGACTGCCTCGAAGGTGCGGCGGATGATGTGGTCGCGGCACTGGGTCAGCACCTGCACGGTGACGTCGGCGGGGATCATATCCTTTTCGATCAGGGTACGCAGGAACTCGTACTCGGTCTCGCTGGCGGCGGGGAAGCCCACCTCGATCTCCTTGAAGCCAATCTTCACCAGCATCTGGAAGAACTCCAGCTTTTCTGCAAGGCTCATGGGCACGATCAGCGCCTGATTGCCGTCCCGCAGATCCACGCTGCACCATGCAGGAGCCTTTTCAATATGGTCTTTTTTTACCCAGCTGTCATAACCGGCGGGTACCGGGTAGTACCCCGGTGCGTACTTGGTAGCGTCCATCATCCTGTTGTCCTCCTGATGTTGTGGTGAGACGAGCCCTCTCAGTCAGCCCCTGCGGGGCTGCCAGCTCCCCCGAAGGGGGAGCTGTTTCCATCATGCAACTGAGAGGGTTATCATACAAAAAGGCTCCCGTCTTTCAAGGCGAAAACCTTGAGAGACGAGAGCCTGTAAATTGCTTTTACAGGGCACCCGTGGTACCACTCTCCTTGCTGCACGGTCAGGTACAGCCACTTTGCACGATCGGCCAAAACGGCGAATCGCTGCCCCTGTAACGGTGGGCGTCCGTCAGAACCTACTTGTCCGTTCAGCTCTGCCGCTCAGGGGCCAGTATCCGAAGTTCTCTGCACCCGCCTTGCACCACCCGGCGGCTCTCTGCACGCAGAAGAAAGATCGTTTTATCCCCGTCAACGCATTTGCACTTTGTTGAAAGTGAGATAATTTTAGCACGCCTGCCAGAAAGTGTCAAGAAGTTTCGTTCAGGATAAAGATGAAAGCATTTCACAATACCATGGGGTAAATCATGCAAAATTGAGGTCGTTGCTCCCCTGCCCTCTCATCCGGCAAGCCCTTTGCGCACCTATAATATGGTAACTGAGCGGCTTTAGCCCTCTTTGTTAAGAAACTGCTAAGTTTTTGCAAAGTTGCCCTCGCTGCGCTGTTGCCGGGCGGTAAGGTGTGGTATACTGGACGCAGCAAACGGTGGAAGCCCACTTTTATAGAAGGAGGAACATCCCATGAAAGAAGTCAAGCCATCCAAAAAGCCGTTGGCCATCTACTATGCCATCGTGCTGCTGGTGCTGCTGGTCATCAACCTTGTGGTCATGCCGTGGCTGGCCGAGCGTCAGGTGCAGGAGGTAGACTACGGCACCTTTATGAGCATGACCGAGCAGGAGAACATCGGCAAGGTGGATATCCAGTCCAACCAGATCATTTTTACGGATAAGGACAGCAAGCAGATCTACAAGACCGGCCTGATGAACGACCCCGGCCTGACCGAGCGTCTGTACGATGCCGGCGCGCAGTTCTCCAGCGAGATCGTGGAGCAGGGCTCGCCGGTGCTCAGCTTTCTGCTGTGGTTCGTGCTGCCCATTCTGCTGTTCAGTTTCATCGGCAACCAGATGAACAAAAAGCTGATGGAAAAGGCAGGCGGCGGTCCGGGTGCCATGATGTTCGGCGGCGCGGGCAAATCCAACGCAAAGGTGTATGTGCAGTCCACCCACGGCATCCGCTTTGCGGACGTTGCCGGTGAGGACGAGGCCAAGGAGAACCTGCAGGAGATCGTCAATTATCTGCACGACCCCAAGCAGTACGAGGAGATCGGTGCTTCCATGCCCAAGGGCATTCTGCTGGTAGGCCCTCCGGGCACCGGCAAGACCATGCTGGCCAAAGCCGTGGCAGGCGAATCCAACGTGCCCTTCTTCTCCATCTCCGGCTCGGAGTTCGTGGAGATGTTCGTGGGCATGGGTGCCTCCAAGGTGCGTGACCTGTTCAAGCAGGCCAAGGAAAAAGCCCCCTGCATCGTGTTCATTGATGAAATTGATGCCATTGGCCAGAAGCGCAACAGCGGCCAGTTTGGCGGCAACGACGAGCGCGAGCAGACCCTGAACCAGCTGCTTACCGAGATGGACGGCTTTGAGGGCAACACCGGCGTCATCATTCTGGCAGCCACCAACCGCCCGGATTCCCTTGACCCTGCCCTGACCCGCCCCGGCCGGTTTGACCGCCGTGTGCCCGTGGAACTGCCCGACCTGAAGGGTCGCGAGGAGATCTTGAAGGTACATGCTAAAAAGGTGAAGATTGCCCCGGGTGTGGACTTCAACACCGTGGCACGCATGGCTTCCGGTGCCTCCGGCGCAGAGCTGGCCAACATCGTGAACGAAGCCGCCCTGCGTGCCGTGCGGGCGGGCCGCAAGAGTGTGACGCAGGCCGACCTTGAGGAGAGCATCGAGGTGGTCATTGCCGGCTACCAAAAGAAGAATTCCATCCTGACCGACCACGAAAAGTGCATCGTAGCCTACCATGAGATTGGCCACGCCCTTGTGGCGGCCAAGCAGTCCAACTCTGCCCCGGTGCAAAAGATCACTATTATCCCCCGCACCTCCGGCGCACTGGGCTACACCATGCAGGTGGACGAGGGCAACCACTACCTGATGAACAAGGCCGAGCTGGAAAACAAGATCGCTACCCTGACCGGCGGCCGCGCCGCCGAGGAGGTGGCCTTCAACTCCATCACCACCGGCGCATCTAACGATATCGAGCAGGCCACCAAGCTTGCCCGCGCCATGTTGACCCGCTACGGCATGAGCGATGAATTTGACATGGTGGCGCTGGAGACCGTAAACAACCAGTATCTGGGCGGCGATACCTCGCTGGCATGCAGTGCCCAGACCCAGCGCGAGATCGATCAGAAGGTGGTAGAGCTGGTCAAGACCCAGCACGAAAAGGCCATCCGCATCCTGACCGAGAACCGCGCAAAGCTGGACGAGCTGGCACAGTACCTGTACCAGAAGGAGACCATCACCGGCGAGGAGTTCATGGATATCCTCAACCGCGATGATGCAGAAAACAAACCGGAAAATTCCTGAAAATAAAAATTTTTGAATCTTTTGCAATAATCCGACCGCCGTATCCGTTTATAGAGCAGATACGGCGGTTTTCCATTGTGGATGCGCCGCAGCTGAACCATGGTTTAAAAAAAGATTATGATGCAAAAAATGAAGGCAGTCCCTGCGGCTGCCGTTTTCAGGAGGTATTTCTTATGAAGATGCTGAACAAAAAGTTTGTCCGTACCCTGAGCTGTGCCGCTGTGGCGGTGTGCGCCGCCGCCATGCTGAGCGTGGGTGCATTTGCCGCCGAGGTGGATTCTACCTGCGTGGAGGGCTATCTGCCCCCGCAGGAGCAGATGGTGCAGGGCGATATCGCACTGCACAGCGGTGACGTTGCCGTGGGCGAAAAAGACCCCAGCTACGGCGGCTACGGTGCCCCGGAGGGCAACCCTATTCAGGGCAACATCATGCTGATCTCCGGCGACGAGCTGGCCGACACCGCAAAGACCGAGGCGCGCTACACCGTCAAGGGTCTGCTGGGCAAGCAGCTGCTGTACACCGCCCGCCAGAAGGACGGCGTGCTGACGCTGGATGTGCCCGCCGAGGTGGCTACCTTCCGCACCACCATCGAGGATATGCAGACTTTGCAGGCCAACGGCGTGAAAACGCTGGTGCTGGTGACCGAGAAGAACACCACCACCCTGAACCTCTCTCTGCTGTGCGAGGGACAGAAGTCCGGCACCCGCGTCACCCTGCGGCATCTGGGCAGCACTGCTACCCTCTCTGTGGGTCTGCGCTGCCGCCGCGACCTGCTGATCGGCCGCTAATCGGAAAAACGGCAGTATAATTTGTGGTTCAGAAACGCCCACAGGCGTTTCTGAACCACTTTTTTAATGATGACAAGACCCCCGGCGGGCAGCCGGGGGTCTTGTCGCACACTTATGGAGACTTGGACAGGAATAAAAGGAAGATCACATTCCCTTTGCGGGAAAGAGAATCGCTGCTTACTTGCCGCGGACGGCTGCGAAACCGGCCTCCAGATCGGCAAGGATATCATCGATGTGCTCGGTGCCGATGGACAGGCGGATGGTGTTCTGGTAAATCTGCTGCTCGGCCAATTCTGCATCGGTCAGCTGGCTGTGGGTGGTGGAGGCCGGGTGGATGACAAGGCTCTTTACGTCCGCCACATTGGCCAGCAGAGAGAAGATCTTCAGATTGTCGATGAAGGTAAAGGCCTCCTCGCGGCCGCCCTTGATGTTAAAGGTAAAGATAGATGCGCCGCCGTTGGGGAAATACTTCTGGTACAGGGCGTGATCCGGGTGATCCGGCAGCGAGGGGTGGTTCACCTTTTCCACCTGCGGGTGGTTGGCAAGGAACTCCACCACCTTTTTGGTGTTCTCCACATGACGCTCAATGCGCAGGCTCAACGTCTCAGTGCCCTGCAGCAGCAGGAAGGCGTTGAAGGGGGAGATGGTAGCGCCGGTATCCCGCAGCAGGATAGCGCGGATGTAGGTGACAAAGGCGGCAGGGCCTGCGGCATCCGCAAAGGAGACGCCGTGGTAGCTGGGGTTGGGGGCAGCAATATTGGGGTAACGGCCGCTGGCCTTCCAGTCGAAGTTGCCGCTGTCCACGATGATGCCACCCAGCGTGGTGCCGTGACCGCCGATGAACTTGGTAGCCGAGTGCACCACGATATCCGCACCGTGCTCGATGGGACGGATGAGGTACGGGGTGCCGAAGGTGTTGTCAATGACCAGCGGCAGGCCGTGCTTGTGGGCGATGGCGGCAATGGCGTCGATATCCGGGATATCACTGTTGGGGTTGCCCAGCGTCTCCAGATACACAGCCTTGGTGTTGGGCTGGATCGCGGCCTCCACCTGTGCAAGGTCGTGGGCATCCACGAAGGTGGTGTTGACGCCGAACTGGGTCAGGGTGTGTGCCAGCAGGTTGTAGCTGCCGCCGTAGATGGTCTTTTGTGCCACGATGTGGTCACCGGCCTGTGCCAATGCCTGAATGGTGTAGGTGATGGCGGCTGCACCGGAAGCGGTAGCCAGTGCTGCCACGCCGCCCTCCAGCGCTGCGATGCGCTTTTCAAACACATCCTGCGTGGAGTTGGTCAGACGGCCATAGATGTTGCCTGCATCGGCCAGACCGAAGCGGTCTGCGGCGTGCTGGCTGTTGCGGAACACATAAGACGTGGTCTGGTAGATGGGCACCGCACGGGCATCGGTGGCAGGGTCGGCCTGCTCCTGACCGACATGAAGCTGCAGGGTCTCAAATTTATATTCAGACATTGTTATTTGCCTCTCTTAATATACCAAAAGTATTATTATTGTGTACAAAAAATCCCGATGCGTTTTCAAAGGCGCACCGGGCAGTGTGGTCTACCGGAGCTGCTGCTGTCACATTCGGGTGTACATTCGCACAGCCGAGGGCAACATACAGTACACATCCGATGCCGGTGCCCGGTTGGTATGCATTCGCCCACAGCGATAATTCGCGTGCAGCAGTTCTTTCCAGATCAGCTTCATCTTTGTGCCCTCCTTCCGGTAAAACTTTTCCATCCCTCTATGTACCACCCGCCGGGGAACCTCTGTTTCATTTCCCTACAAGACTGGTGGATTGGATGTCTGCATTATATCCCGTTCTACCTAGTTTGTCAATAGGTTAATTCCGCTTTTTTCAAGGATGTATTTTTTGCATGATAATTTTGCCCGTACCGTCCCCGCCCGACAGCATTTTGTACAGCGGCTCCTTTTGCGGGCAAAGCAAGCAAAAACGAAGCCCGGAGCGTCTGCGGACTCTCCGGGCTTCGTTTTTGCATAAAGTTGGTCAGACCTGCTTTGTCTCTTCCGTCCGGGTGGAAATGCTAAACAGCACAAAGCCGATGACGAACAAAATGGCAATGGAACCCACACCCACGTTGGCGCTGCCGGTCAGCTGGCTGCCCACGCTGACGATCATAGTGCCAAGGAAGGATGCACCCTTGCCGCAGATATCGAACAGGCCGAAGTATTCACCGGACTTTTCCTGCGGGATGATCTTGGCAAAGTGGCTGCGGCTCAGTGCCTGCACACCGCCCTGGAACATACCCACCACCACGGCCAGCACCCAGAACTGCCACTGACTCTTCAGGAAGAAGGCAAAGACGGCAATGCCGATATAGGCTGCAATGCACACCGGGATGAGGGTCTTGGACGCGTATTTCTGGCTCAGGCGGCCAAAGATCAGCGCCGAGGGGAAAGCCACGATCTGGGTGACCAGCAGTGCCAGCAACAGGCCGGTGGTGTCCAGCCCCAGCGCCGTGCCGTAGGCGGTAGCCATATCAATGATGGTATACACGCCGTCGATGTAGCAGAAGAACGCCAGCAAAAACCAGAACACCTGCTTGTCCTGCGGCAGATGCTTCAAGGTCTGCCCGATGCGCACAAAGCTCTGGCGGATGGCGTGCTGCTCCACCTCCACATAGTTGATCTGGCGGTATTTTTTCAGCAGCGGCAGGGTGACCACCAGCCACCACACGGCGGTAATGACCAGCGCGATGGACAGCGCGGTCATCTGACTAAGCCCCACCGCACTGCTGCCCAGCACCAGCGCCAGACAGACCACAAAGGGCACGCAGCTGCCGATATAGCCCCATGCGTACCCGCGGGAGGACACCATGTCCATCCGTTCCGGGGTGGTCACATCGCCCAGCATGGAGTCGTAGAACACCAGACTGCCGGAGTAGCCGATCTTGGCAATGATAAAAATGACCAGAAAGGCCAGCCATGTGCCCGCCAGACCCATGGCGCAGCAGCCAATGACGCCCACAAAAAGGCAAAGCATGAAGATGGGCTTTTTAAAGCCCTTGGTGTCCGCCAGCGTGCCCAGAATGGGGCTCAGAATGGCGGTGACCACCGTGACGATGGAGCTTGCATAGCCCCAATAGGCCAGATAGTCCACCTTGCTCACCCCACCGGCCTCGGCCAGCGCATTGAAGAAGATGGGCACCAGCGTGGCGATCATCAACACAAAGGCCGAGTTGCCCACATCGTATAAGATCCATGCCCGCTCCAGCGGTGTCACCTTGAATTTTTCAGTTTTCATCGTATTTCCCTTGTCCTCTTTGCACCGCCGGGCGGCGCGTTTTTTAAAATTCCCCAAAGGTGTGGTCGTAGGCGGCGTCCAGCGGCTCGTCCGTATCCAGCTTTGCCACATACTCCAAGATCAGCCGCTCTGCCAGCGGTAAAGCCTTGGCATACAGCGCATCCAGCTTGCGGTTGCTCTCGGTGCACTGCGGGTTCGGCTGCGGGTTTGCCACAAGGCCGTGCATCCCCTCGTACTTGCCCAGCACCTTCATGCCGGTCAGCACCACCCAGCGCTTGACCGGATTCGAGGCCTGCAGCACCTTATGCACCATGATCATCCCCTTCAGAGCTTCCAGCGCGGTCTGCTCCGAGATATCCTTGTAGAACGGCGCAATGACCCGGGCGTTTGACGCGCTGGGATGGATATGGCTGGCGGTAAAGAAGGTCAGCGGATCATAGCCGTCCCGGCGCAGCAGCATATTGTCGAACTCAGTCTCGATCTCGCAGTGGGTCACACCGCTCTCCCGGGTAAACTGCTCCACAAAGGGGTGGCAGGTGCTGTCCAGTGCAAAATGACACACAAAGCCCAGCGCGTAGGCCAGCGCAGCCTCGCGGTCGGCTTCCTCGTGCACCACCCGCCGTGCACGGTCAAAGAACGTTCTGCCCGGCTCGTCGTGCATGGCATTGCCCAGCGCGGCGACCGGGGTGGACTTTTCCGCATGGTAATAGAACAGTAGATCCGGCCCGTGCAGGCCGATATCATACAACTCCCGGTGTGCCTCCAGCTTTTCCCGCAGCGGCGCGGGCAGGTGATCCAGCACATTTGCGCCAAAGCGGCGGTGTGCGTAGGTAGAGGGCATCTCTCATTCCTCCTTCTTGCAGTGCCAGCGCCCGCCGCCCTGTTCCGGCTGCACTGACCAAAAATTCTATCGTTTCCAGTATAGCAGAAAGTTTGCCGACCTTCTACCCTTTTGTGTCTGTTTTCTGTAAAAAGTTTTAATAATTTTGCTGCACTTCCCGCCGCTCCCCCAAACAGAAAAGGGTACTCCTGAAATGCCCGCAGGTATTTCAGGAGTACCCTTTCTAATCATTCAGATTCACACACTCTCATAGCCCTGCGGCATCTCGCTCTTGCGGTCGCGGGACATCAGGTTGCGCAGTGCGTCGCTGGCGCTCATGCCCTCCTTGACGATGGCGTTCACCGTCTGGGCAATGGGCATTTCCACATGGTACTTCTCGGCCAGCTCCATGGCGGCGGGCAGGGCGTTGATGCCCTCCACCACCATGCCGACTTCCTTCACGGCCTGCTCCGGGCTTTCGCCCTTGCCGATCAGGATACCGGCGCGGTTGTTGCGGCTGTGCATACTGGTGGCGGTAACGATCAGGTCACCGATACCGGCCAGACCCGCAAAGGTCTGGACATTGCAGCCCATAGCCACGCCCAGCCGGGCGATCTCGGCAATGCCGCGGGTGATCAGGGCGGCACGGGCGTTATCTCCGTACCCAAGGCCGGTGGAGATGCCGACGCCCAGCGCGATAACGTTCTTCATGGCGCCGCTCAGCTCCACACCCTTGATATCAGAGTTGGTGTACACGCGCATACAGGTGTTGCTGAACACCTCCTGCACCACCTCGGCAGCCTCCAGATCCGGGCTGGCGGAAACGATGGTGGTGGGCAGATCCAGCGCCACCTCCTCGGCGTGGGTGGGGCCGCTGAGCGCCACCAGACGCACCGCACGGGGGCCGTTCTCGTGGCTCAGCTCGTCGGCAAGGATCTCGGTCATGGTATATAAGGTATCAGGCTCAATGCCCTTTGCCACATCCACGATGATCTGGCCGGAGCGGATATAGGGCCGTGCCTTGGCCGCCGTGGCACGCACGAACACCGACGGCACTGCAAACAGCAGCACATCCTTGCCGGTGCACACTTCCTCTATGCTTTTGGTAAAACGCAGCTCCTGCGGGATGACCATTCCCGGCAGATTGGGGTGCACCCGGGTGGTGGAAAGGTTGTCCACCTCGGCCTCAATGGCCGACCACACCTGCACATCGTTGCCGCTGACAGTCAGCATCCGTGCCAGAGCCATGCCCCAGGTACCTGCACCCAGAACACCAATACTAAACTTTTTCACGTTTGTATCCTCCGTGTCTGCACCGGGCCAAGGGCAAGCCCCTGCCGGTGGATTTGCGCCGTGCCGGGCCGTTGCCCCGCGCCTGCGCACTACTATGACCATTGTACACGAAAGCACCCACAGCGTCAAGCATCTGCCGCATTGCACAAATATTTAACAAGTTTATGCAATTTTTCGGTCACATCACACGTTTTGTGCAAACCGTTTGCGCTGCGGGGCATTTCATGCTATTATAGTATTCTGGTAGGTTTTGTAGGGATTGGTGATTCAGTCTCTTGACTTTGACCCTACTTTAAGGTATATACTGCTTTAGTCGGCAAAAGCTTTGCCGGAGCGCGTATTTTTTAGCTTTGAGGAAAAAACGATGTTTGAAGCACTTTTATCCAACCGCACGGTCAGCGTGCTGGTGGAGGCGCTGCCCCGCATCCTGACGGCAGGCCTGACCATGACTATTCCGCTGACCCTTCTCTCCTTCTTTTTTGCTATGATCATCGCAGTGGCGGTGGCGCTGGTGCAGTACGCCAATGTGCCGGTGCTGCGGCAGATCGCCCGGTTCTATATCTGGGTCATCCGGGGCACCCCGCTGCTGGTGCAGCTGTTCATCATCTTTTACGGCCTGCCCAGCGTGGGCATCATGCTGAACGCCTTTCCGGCGGCGGTCATCGCCTTTGCCTTCAACGAGGGTGCCTACTGCGCCGAGACCATGCGCGGTGCGCTGGAAAGCGTACCGCAGGGGCAGCTGGAAGCCGGGTACTGTGTGGGCATGAGCTGGTGGCAGATCATGCGCCGCATCGTGCTGCCGCAGGCGCTGCGCACCGCCGTGCCTGCGCTGTCCAACTCCCTCATCGGTATGATCAAGGACACCTCGCTGGCGTCCAACATCACAGTGGCAGAGCTGTTCATGGCTGGGCAGCGGGTAGCCGCCCGCACCTACATCTTCCTGCCCATCTACTGCGAGGTGGCTGTGGTGTATCTGCTGTTCTGTACCGTCATCACCAAGCTGCAGGCGCTGCTGGAACGTCAGCTCAACGCCCGCGGCTTCCAGTAAAAAGGGAGGGTGAGCACCTATGGCTATGTTAGAGATCCGCAATGTGCAAAAAACCTTCCGCACCTACGCAAAGCCCGGCCTTTTTCACCGCCCCGGTGCACGGAAGGTCATCAGTGAACTGCCCGTGCTGCGCGGGGTAGACCTGACCGTGGAAAAGGGCGATGTAGTGGCCATTCTAGGGCCGTCCGGCTCCGGCAAGACCACCCTGCTGCGCTGCCTGAACTTTTTGGAAACTGCCGATGCCGGGCAGCTGGTGTTTGACGGCGAAAGCTTCGACCTTGCCCATGCAGGCCGCGCCGACATTGCCCGGCTGCGCAAAAAGACCGCCTTTGTATTCCAGAACTACAACCTGTTCCGCAACAAGACCGCCCTGCAGAACGTGACCGAAGGGCTCATTGTGGCGCGTAAGCTGCCCAAGGAGCAGGCGGATGCTATCGGCATGAAGATGCTTGCCAAGGTAGGTCTTGCAGACCGCGCCGACTACTACCCCCGCCAGCTTTCCGGCGGGCAGCAGCAGCGGGTGGCGATTGCCCGCGCCCTTGCCGCCGACCCGGAGATCATCTATTTTGACGAGCCCACCAGCGCCCTTGACCCGGAGTTGACCGGCGAGGTGCTCAGCGTGATGCGGCAGCTGGCCGAGGAGGGCATGACCATGCTGGTGGTCACCCACGAGATGGGCTTTGCCCGCAACGTGTCCTCCAAGACCGTGTTTATGGAAAACGGCGTGGTGGTGGAGCAGGCACCCTCTCAGCAGTTCTTTGCATCCCCCAAGGAGGAGCGCACCCGGGCCTTCCTGCGCAGGATCGCCCATACGGAATAAAACCATTTCTCTTTTTGCATTTTTTCACGACAGAAAGGATTTTTCACTTATGAAACGTAGAACCTTTATTTCTCTGATGGGTGTTATGGCCGCCGCCGGGGTGCTGGGCCTGACCGGTTGCTCCTCCAAGGACACCACCTCCAGCACCGCAGGTCCCGCACCGCTGAACAAGCTGGACAGCATCCAGAAGAGCGGCAAGCTGGTGGTGGCGCTGGAGGGCGCATGGCAGCCGTGGAGCTACCATGATTCCTCCGACACGCTGGTGGGCTATGACGTGGAGGTATCCCGCGCCATTGCCGAAAAGTTGGGCGTGGAGCCGGAGTATGTGGAGAGCGACTGGGACAGCCTGTTTGCCGGTCTGGACGCAGGCCGCTACGACATGGTGTGCAACGGCGTGGAAGTGACCGAGGAGCGTGCCAAGACCTACGCTTTCACCACCCCCTACGGCTACATCCACACTGCGCTGGTGGTGCGCAAGGACAATACCGACATTACCAGCTTTGAGGACCTGAAGGGCAAGACCACCGCCAACAGTCTGGCTTCCACTTACATGGAGCTGGCCGAGAGCTACGGCGCTACCGTGCAGGGCATCGACACGCTGGAGGAGACCATCCAGCTGCTGACCGCTGGCCGCATTGACGCCACCCTGAACGCGGATGTTTCCTTCTACGACTACCTGAACGTCCACCCGGACGCAGACTTCAAGCTGGTGGCGCAGACTGCCGAGGCCTCCCATGTGGCTATTCCGGTACTCAAGAGCGAGGACACCGCCTATCTGGACGCGCTGAACACCGCCATTGAGGAGCTGCGCGCCGACGGCACCTTAAAGACCCTGAGCGAGAAGTATTTCGGACAGGATATCTCTTCTGAAAACTAAGAAGCTCGACCCTCTCAGTCTGCTCACTTCGTTCGCATCCAGCTCCCCCGAAAGGGGGAGCTTTTTTTGTTATCTGCCAGTCCGTGCGGTAAAGCTCCCCCCTTCGGGGGAGCTGGCGAGCGCAGCGAGACTGAGAGGCTAAATTCTCTATTGACTTGCGCAATATTATATGATATATAATATTATAGAAACACACCATATCGAAAGGAGGCTGTTCCTGCATGAGTTTTCCCATCAGTGCCGCGCTGCTGGACGCCATTGTGCTGTCCGTGGTGGCGCAGGAGCCGGAAGGTACCTACGGCTACAAGATCACCCAACAGGTCACCCACACGCTGGAACTGAGCGAATCCACCCTGTACCCGGTGCTGCGCCGGTTGCAGAAAGACCAGCTGCTCACGGTCTACGATGCGCCCTTCAATGGCCGCAACCGCCGCTATTATCAGATCACCTCCGCCGGGCGGGCGCAGCTTGCCGCCTACGCGCAGGAGTGGAGCCACTACCGTTCTTCCATTGACACATTTTTCAGAGAGGTGGAATGATCTATGACCCGTACTGCATTTCTTGCTGCGCTGGAGCAGCTTCTGGCCCCCTTGCCGGAGGCCGAGCGCAAGGACGCTTTGAGTTATTACGAAGATTATCTGGATGCCGCCGGGCCGGAAAACGAAGCCCGCGCCATTGCGGAGCTGGGCAGCCCTGAGGAGGTCGCCCGCAAAATTCTGGACGAGCAGACCCCGGCAGGCAGTTCTGCCGCCCCGGCATCCCCTGCCCCGCGTTCCCGCTGGCGCATGGTGCTGGGCGGCGGGCTGGCGGTGCTGGTGCTAGCCTGCTTTTTCTTCCAGCACTCCAAGGCCACCCCTGTGCAGCCGGTCGAGCCTGCGTCTCCGGCAGCAGACAGTAGCTCTGTCCCGGAGGAGGCCAGCAGCAGCTACCTCGCTGTCCCGGCCGATACCGTCCCCCTCACCATTCCTGCTGATGACCTTGGGGAAAGCACCCTGCAGATTCCGCTGGAAAAGCTGGATCAGGAACTGAAGCTCAGCCTGAACTACGGCTCTGTGACCTTTGTCACCGACCCGTCCCTCACCTCGGACAAATACGCCACCTTCCAGTTCGACAACTTCCCGCATTCGCCGGTTCTGCGCCACACCGGCGGGGATGGCCGTACTACCCTGACCTTTGAAATGCCGGAAAACTGGCAGGTAGCCGAGAATGCCCCGGAAGCCATGCTCACCGTCACCATTCCGGCAGACGCCCTCACCCGGCTGCTCATCAGCTTGGAGACCGGCGATGTCCGCCTTGCGCCCATGCAGCTGAAAACGCTGACTGTTGCGCTGACCAATGGCAGTCTGCGTGCCGAAAACCTGACCGTGACCCGCGACCTGCTGATCGAGCTTCCTGCTGGCAAATGTATGATCGATCACCTTTCCATTGCGGAATACGCCAGTATCGCTGCAACCTACTGCATCCGCCTGCATCTGGATGGCGACCCCGCCGACTACACGACCGATGCCCGCACGGATGACGTTGTACGCATCGGCAATAAGGAATATGATAAACGCTATACCTCTTCCGGTCCCAACGGCATCCTGAATCTTTACGCCAAAGGGCTGATTTATCTGAACGTTGAGGAACAACGCCCCGCATAACAGAAATCGCCCCTCTTCCATGGCTTTGCGCCAGCGAAGAGGGGCGTTTTTGTGTTTATGCCTGATGAAAATACTCGTAGATGGTCTGTGCCAGCTGTTTGCCCACACCGGGAGTGTTTTCCAGCTGGTCGGGGGTGGCTTCCTTCACCGCGCCCACACTCTTGAACTGCGCCAGCAGGGCTTTGGCCGTTTTAGGGCCTACGCCCGGCACCTCGGTCAGGGTGGAGGAGTAGCTTTTCTGCTTCATCTGCTGCTTGCGGTAGGCGTTGGCAAAGCGGTGGGTCTCATCCTGAATGGCAGTGATGAAGGTAAAGGTGCCCCGGTTCATATTGATGGCAATTTCCCGCCCGTCGCTGTCCACGATGGCGCGGGTGCGGTGGTGGTCATCCTTTACCATGCCGTACAGCGGCACATCTGCCAGTGCCGTACCGGCAAGCGCCTCCTTTGCGGCGCTCACCTGTCCCCTGCCGCCGTCCATCAGCAAAAGGTCGGGCTTCTGCCCGAACCAGTTGCCGCTGGGCTGACCGCTTTCGGCCTGTGCGGCGTATTTTTCGTACTCTGCCGCCCGGCGGGAGACGGTCTCTGCCAGCGAAGCGTAGTCATCCGTGCCCGCCACGGTTTTCATTTTGAACTTGCGGTAGCCCGCCTTGAAGGGCTTGCCGTCCTTGAAGGTGACCATGCCGCAGACGCTGCTGCCATCGCCCCAGTTGGAGATATCGTAGCTTTCAATAGCGCGGGGCGGCTTTGAAAGCCCCAGCACCTGCGCCAGCTCGTCCAGCAGCTTTTCCTCCCGGGCGTAGCGACCGCTCTCCCGCGCCAGACGCTCCACCGCGTTGGTGTGCGCCATTTCCACCAGATGCGCTTTATCGCCCCGCTGGGGCACATACAGCTGCACCTCGCTGCCCCGCTTCTGGTTCAGCGCCTGCTGCAAAGCATCCATGTCCGGCGGCAGCGCATCCACCGCGATGATCTTGGGAATTTGTTCATCGTCCAGATAGTACCGGGGCAGAAATTCCTCCCGCACCGCGTCGATATCCGAGGTATCGTGGAACAGAAACTCCCGCTTGTCGGTCAGCCGTCCCTCCCGGAAGCGCAGCACCGCCGCACACACACTGTCCGGCGTGCCTGCCAGCGCCACCACGTCCATCTCCACGTCCGGGTCTACCACTACCTTCTGTCCTGCCGTCAGCTTGGTGATGGCATTGATCTGGTCCCGCAGAAGGGCGGCGGTCTCAAATTCCAGCCGGTCGGAGGCCTCCTGCATCCGCTCGTTGAGGGTTTTCAGGATATCCTTTTTGCCGTAGCGGATGAGGTGCACCGCGTTTTTGACCGCCTGATTGTAGGTCTCGCAGCTGATCTTTCCGCTGCACACTGCCATGCACTTGCCGATATGGGCGTTCAGGCAGGGGCGACCTTTGCCGATCTCCTGCGGGAAGCGCTTAGAGCAGCGCGGCAGCAAAAAGGCATCCATGGCCGTTTCTGCCATCTGCCGCGCCGCAAAGCTGGAGGTGTAAGGGCCGATATACTCCGCCCCGTCCTCCTCCTTTTGCAGGGTGAAGGAAAGGCGCGGCCAGTCCTCCCGGGTGACGCGGATATAGCTGTAACCCTTGTCATCCTTGAGCAGAATGTTGTACTTGGGGGTGTGCGCCTTGATCTGGCTGGCTTCCAGCACCAGCGCCTCGAACTCGCTTTGACAGACGATAACGTCAAAGGCGTAGGCATGGGCGATCATCTGGCTGACCTTGTTATCGTGGGGCACGCCCTCGCGGAAATACTGGCTTACCCGGATGCGCAGGCGCTTGGCCTTACCGATATAGATGATGGTGTCGCTTTTGTCCCGGATGATATACACCCCGGGCAGCAGCGGCAGCATACAGGCTTTTTGATAGAGCTCGGCCTTGGTCATGCGTTTTCGTCCTCAGCTTTTGCAGCACGGAGGTTTTTGCAGTGGAAGAGATCGGCCACGCAGCCCACGATGCCCGCCACATTGAGCAGCCATACCCAGCTCTTGACCCGCTGCTCGGTGAACAGCTCCAACAGGGCGTTTGCCGCCAGCAGCAGACTGAACAGAACAAGGAACACATACCACGGCTTCCCGGAATTACACAGTGCCACGAACTTTTCCATTCGCTGTTTGTTTTTCTCGCTCATAAAAAGCCCTCCTTCTTCCCGTAAAAAAGCTTATCAAAAAAGCGGCAGGGAACCCCCGCCGCTTTCTGTTGCTTGTGATACAGACTTACTCTGCAAAGCCGGACTCCACCAGCTTGATCAGGCCATCCACGGCAGCCTGCTCATCGGCGCCGTCAGCGATGATGCGGATGGTGGTGCCGCCCACGATACCCAGAGACAGAACGCCCAGCAGGCTCTTTGCGTTCACGCGGCGTTCTTCCTTTTCGACCCAGATGGAAGACTTGAACTCGTTTGCCTTCTGGATAAAGAAGGTAGCCGGACGAGCGTGCAGACCAACCTGATTTTCAACGGTAACTTCTTTTACGTACATAGTAAAGCGCTCCTATCTAATATCGTTTTGGTGTACAAAAGCATGGTGTGCCTGTTGTGTTACACTCATTTTAGCGCAAGTCGAAACACTTGTACAGACCCCTTTTGCATTTTTGGCGCTTTTCCCAATGAATGAGGGAGCATTTTTCAGGTTTTGTACAAAGACAATAAAATTATACCCCAAAGGTTAGAGGTGTAATACAAAAGTTTTCAACAACTTTTAGACCGCCGGGGAGTTTTCCTCTGAATTTTGTGTATTTTTACCGATATTTCCGGTGCCGGCTCACTCCTGCGCAGGGCCTGCGTAGCGCATCTGCACCAGTGCGCATTTACGCGTCACAGTGGGGTATTGCTGCGGGTCAAACTCCAGCCTTGCGCTGCCGTCCGGCTGCCAGCCCATGCGGGTATACAGCGCAATAGCACGGGTGTTGGTGTTCAGCACACTCAGCACCGGATGTGCGTGCTCCGGCAGCTTTTTGCGGGCAAAATCCAACAGCTTTGCGCCGATGCCGTTGCCCCGGGCTTTTTCCGTGACGAACAGATGCTCGATATGCCCCGCCTTATGGCTGACACACACCATGCCGTCCGGCACATCCTTGGTGGTGTGCAGGTAGCACACCCAGCCCGCCGCCTTTTCCTGCTGTAATTGCAGCAAAAACTGCGGCTCAGTCAGAGCGCGGCAGTATTCCGGCGTCCAGTTGTCGGCGCAGACAGCCTGCCGTCCCTCGGCAAACAGCTTTGCGGCGGCGGCAAACTGCTCGGCAGTCTTTACCAGCCGGACATTCTCGCCCCGCTTCCACTTGGGCACTTCGGCAATGGGGTGGCTCGTGCACCACTGCTCGTACAGCTCCGGGCGGCGCAGACGGGTGCGGGTGCGGCTCTGCTCGCCGCGCCACGCGTCGATTTTAGCGTGGTCGCCGCCCAGCAGCACCTCGGGCACGGCGCGGCCTTCCCACACCTCGGGGCGGGTGTACTGGGGATATTCCAGCAGACCGTCCCAGTAGCTTTCCTCCTCGTAGCCCTTCTGCTCGGCCAGTACGCCGGGCTTCAGGCGCAGCACGCTGTCTGCCACCACAAGGCTGGCCAGCTCGCCGCCGGTCAGGATATAATCACCAATGGAGATCTCCTCGTCCGCAAAAGCTTCGATGACACGCTCGTCAATACCCTCGTAGTGGCCGCAGACCAGCGTCAGGTTGTCGTACTGTGCCAAGCGCTTTGCGTGCTCCTCGGTGTAGCGCTGCCCGCCCGCCGTCAGGAACACGATATGCGGGGCGGGCCGTCCCTGCTGGGCCACCTCGCGCTGCACCGCCCGCAGGCAGTCCGCGATGGGCTGGGCGTACAGCACCATGCCGCAGCCGCCGCCGTAGGGATAGTTGTCGGTCTGCTTCTGCTTGTTCAGGGTATAATCCCGGATCTGGTGGCAGTGGGTCTCAATATAGCCCCGCTTTGCCGCCCGGCCGATGATGCTGGCATCCAGCACCTGCTGGCACATCTCCGGGAACAGGGTCACGATATCCACACGCATTCCCATGGCTTACTCCTCCTCCCGCTCGCTGTCAAAATCATCATCCAGCAGACCGGGGATGGGGGTGACAAGGATGTATCCCTCCGGCGGGTTGCGCTCTTTCAGGAAGGCGTCCACCCCCGGGAACATATACTCCTTGCCGCCGGGTGCCTTGACGGTGTAGATATCCTGCGCACCCGGGTGGTCTACGCTGGTCACCACGCCGTATACCTTGCCAGTGTCAGCGTCCCGCACTTCGCACCCGATGAGGTCCGCCACATACCACCGGCCTGCGGGCAGAGTGGCATCGTTGCGATCAAAGTAGAACACCTGCCCGCGCAGCGCCCGGGCGGCATCCATATCGCTGACCCCCTCCAGTTGGAGCAGCGCCATCTGCCCCTGCGGACGGATGGAAAGGATCTTATAGGCTTTGCCGCCCTGTGCCGAAGGGTACAGGCGGCCCACTTTTTTCAAAAAATCCACCCCGTCGCACCAAAGCTCCAGCTTCATTTCCCCGCGCACACCGTGGGTGGTAACAACTTTTCCGGCTTCCAGATATTGCTGCATCGTTTTCTCCTGTAAGAACCCTCTCAGTCAATGCCTGCGGCATTGCCAGCTCCCCCGAGGGGGGAGCTTTTTGACGAAGAGGTGGTGTATTGCTTGTTTGTTCAGAATGCTCCTGTGTACAGTCTGCTCCAAGCTCCCCTTTCGAGGAAAGACTTCCCCCGCTCCGGGGGAAGATGTCACCGCAGGTGACAAAAAGGGGAATCTGGCGCGAAGCGTCTGAGAGGGTTTTCTATAACCAAAAAGGCCCCTTGCCGCAAGGGCAAAGGGCCAGTAGGGTGCTCAGTCGATCTCAACAAGGACCTTTTCATCGACCCGCACAGCAGCCGCGCGCATCACCACACGAATGGCTTTTGCGATCCGGCCCTGCTTGCCGATGACACGGCCCATATCTCCCTCTGCCACGCTCAGGTGGTAGACGATGGTACCGTCCTCGCGGGGCTCGTCCACCGTGACCTTAACGGCGTCCTTGTCCTCCACGAGACCGCGGGCAACTGCCAGCAACAGCTCCTGCATGAGTCAGCCCTCCCCTACTTACAGAATGTTGGACTTCTTCAGCAGGACACGAACGGTATCAGTGGGCTGAGCGCCGTTAGCGATCCACTGCTTTGCCTTCTCGGCGTCGATCTTCACCTCAGAGGGCTCCTTGTTGGGATCGTAAGTGCCGATCTCCTCGATGAAGCGGCCATCGCGGGGGAAGCGGCTGTCAGCAACGACAACACGGTAGAAGGGAGCTTTCTTGGCGCCAACGCGGCGCAGACGAATCTTAACTGCCATAATAGATATCCTCCAAAAATTGTTGTTTTTGATATATGTTACAAACCCCGCCGGGGTTGTATACCGTTGTTATTTCAGTCCGCGGAAGGCGTTGGGGTTGCCCATCATGCCGCCCAGACGGCGGGCAAAGCCCTTGGGGCTCTTCTTGAACTGCTTCATCATCTTCTGCATCATCTCGTACTGCTTGAGCAGCTTGTTCACGTCCTCCACGCGGGTACCGCTGCCTGCGGCAATGCGGCGCTTGCGCTTGGGGTTGATGATGGAAGGCTTTTCCCGCTCCTCTTTAGTCATGGAATAAATCATGGCCTCGATGCGGTCAAAGGCTTTTTCGTCGATCTGGCTGGCGTCGATACCGGAAGCACCGGGCAGCATACTCAGCATTGCGCCTGCACCGCCCATCTTGCGGATCTGGGCGAACTGCTCCAGCATATCGTTCATATCGAACTTATTTTCCATCAACCGCTTGGCGGTCTCCTCAGCAGCCTTTTCGTCGGCGGCATCCTGTGCGCGCTCGATCAGGCTGAGCACATCGCCCATGCCAAGGATGCGGCTTGCCATGCGGTCCGGGTGGAACACATCCAGATCATCCAGCTTTTCGCCGGTGCCCTGAAACTTGATGGGCTTGCCGGTAACGGCCAGCACGGAAAGCGCTGCACCGCCGCGGGTATCGCCGTCGGTCTTGGTAAGGATGATGCCATCCACGCCCACCGTCTCGTTGAAGGTCTTAGCCACATTGACGGCATCCTGACCGGCCATGGCGTCCACCACCAGCAGGGTCTCGTCCACGGGAACGGCGGCCTTGATGTCCACCAGCTCCTGCATCAGCACTTCGTCGATCTGCAAGCGGCCTGCGGTATCCAGAATGACGATATCGTTGCCGTAGTCCTTGGCGTGTGCCAGTGCCTTACGAGCGATCTCCGGCGGCTTTGCGCCGGGCAGGGTAAACACCGGTGCACCGGCCTGCTTGCCCACCACCTGCAGCTGGTCAATAGCAGCGGGGCGGTAGATATCGCAGGCCACCAGCATGGGGCGGCGGCCCTGCTTGATATAGAACTTGGCAAGCTTTGCCGCGTGGGTGGTTTTACCGTTGCCCTGCAAGCCGCAGAGCATGATGACCGTCTGGCCCTTGTTCTTGATGTTCAGGCGGGCGGCTTCGCTGCCGCCCATGAGGGCTACCAGCTCCTCATTGACGATCTTGACCACCTGCTGGGCGGGGGTCAGGCTCTCCATGACCTCCTGTCCCATGGCGCGCTCGGACACCTTTGCGCAGAAATCCTTTGCAACCTTGTAGTTGACATCGGCTTCCAGCAAAGCCATCCGCACCTCGCGCATGGCGGCTTTGATATCTACCTCGGTCAGTTTACCGTGACCGCGCAGCTTTTTGAATACACCGGCAAGGCGGTCGGTCAGGGATTCAAATGCCATTGTGCGGTGCTCCTTTCAAAATTCGATCAGCTTTCGTTTGCTTCATCCATCGAGCGGATGATCTCCAGCATTTTTGTCAGCGTTTCCACATATTCCGTGGTGGTGATATTGGCGCGGGGGCCGGTGCACTCGAAACGGGTGTCGATGACCAGCTGCTCCAGCTGTTCCAGCTTCTGCTGCACCCGCCGGTAGCGGGCTGCAAAGCCTACCTTTTCTTCCAGTTCCTTCAGGGTGGTCTCGCCGTGCTTGATGGCGTCCCGTGCGCCCTGCCGGGTGATGCCGAAGTTTTCGCCGATCTCGCTCAGCGAAAGATCATCGTTGTAATACTGGCGCAGCATCTCGCGCTGCTTCTGGGTAAGCACCTCGCCATAAAAATCCAGCAGATACCCCATTTCCAGATCTTTTGCCATTGCTGTTGACCCCCGGTGCTCTGCTGTCTGTGCTTGCTGTGTTGTAAAGTTTTTTTGCTTTACGGATGGAGTATACCAGAACCCCTGCCCCTTGTCAAGGGGATTTTGGAGTTTTTTCTGAAATATCTGCCCGAAATTCGCTGTTTTTCCCAAAAGGCATCTTGACGCAGCCGGGGGCTTTGCGTTAGGATAATAGTGTTGTATCCCAAGAGAAAGGAGTGCCCTTGTGCCGATCTACTCTAATTTTTACCAGACCCTTACCACCGCCTGCCCCATTGTGGAGCTGCGGGGCTACGCCGCCGCCTGCGGGCTGAAGGGGCATCTGTACGCTTATCTGGATTTTAACGGCCCCACCGGCACCGCCCGGGACGGCCTTGCCGAGGGGATGCTGGCGCTTGCCATTGAAAAAAAGCAGCTTGCCCCGGGGCAGCCCATCATTGAGGCAGCCTCCGGCCCCTTTGCCACCGCCCTTACGCTGGCCAGCCTGACCGCCGGGCACCCCATCGTGCTGGTGATGCCGGAGGACGCCCCTGCCCTGCGGCAGGAGTACCTGCTGCGGCTGGGTGCACAGATCCGGCACAGCCCTGCCCGCAGCGGTCTGGCCGGGGCGCGGGCGCTGGCGGCGCAGACCGCCGCCGCAAACGGCTGGTACTATATGAACTGGCTTGCCAACGATGACAACCCGGAGTATCACCGCCGGGTCACCGGCCCCGCCATTGTGCAAAGCATTGCCCGGCAGAACCAGAGCCTTGTGGACGCCATTACCATCGGGGTGGGCAGCGCCGGCACGGTGACCGGCGTGGGCGAGACCATCAAGGCATGGACGAACGATGTGCGCATCGTGGCGGTAGAGCCTTACGAAAATCAGGTGCTGGGCGGCGGGCTTACCGGCCCCCACGGCATCCCGGATATCGGCTACGGCATCGTGCCGGAAAACTACAACAGCTATGTGGTGGATAACGTTTCCGCTGTGGCCAGCCGGGACGCCCAGCGTGCCGCCCAGCAGGTGCTGCGCACTGATGCCATCCCTGCTTCGGTCAGCGCCGGTGCTGCCCTGCACGCCGCCGCCCAGCTGCTGGCCAACTGCAACAGTCGTGCCGCGCTGGCGATCTTCAGCGGGCGCGCCAGCATCGTGTAAGCGGCTGCTTCTATCAATAGGAAAGAAGGACGTTTTTTTCATGACCAAGGACATGACCAGCGGTGCTATTACGCCGTTGCTGATCAAATTTACCATTCCGCTGGTGCTGGGCAACCTGTTCCAGCTTACCTACAACGCCGCCGACAGCATCATCGTGGGCAAGTTTGTGGGCGAGGATGCACTGGCTGCCGTGGGCACCTCGAACCCGCTGATGACCCTTGCCATCCTGTTCATCAACGGGATGTGTCTGGGCGCGGGTATCTTGGTCAGCACCGCCTTTGGCGCGGGAGATACCCAGCTGGTAGAGCGGCAGGTATCCACTACCGCCATTGCGGGCACGGTGTTCTCTTTGACCTTCTCTGCCCTGTGCGTGCTGCTGGCAGACCCGCTGCTGCGGCTGCTGCAGGTGCCTGCGGCTATTCTGCCCATTGCGGTGAACTACCTGCGCATCGTGTTTGCAGGGCTGATCTTCACCTTCTTCTATAATTTTCTTGCCGCCACCATGCGTGCGCTGGGCGACAGCAAGAGCGCACTGTATTTTTTGATGATCAGCGCGGTGCTGAACATTGGCGGCGATTTGTTTTTTGTGGAGGCGCTGGGCTGGGGCAGCGAGGGCTGCGCCCTTTCCACCGTGCTCAGCGAGGCTGCCTGCTGCCTGCTTTGCGTGGTGTACATCCGCTATAAGGTGCCGGTTCTACAGCTGGGCAGACGGTGGCTGGTGTATGACGGCAAGCTGCTGCGCAAGACCGTGAGCTACGGCTGGGCCAGTGCCATGCAGCAGGCCACGGTGCAGCTGGGCAAAATTGCGGTGCAAGCCATCGTGAACACCATGGGCGTCAACGCCATGGCTGCGTTTACCGCCGCCTCCCGCATCGACGACTTTGCCTACACCCCGCAGCAGAACATCGGCCACGCCATGACCACCCTGATGGCGCAGAACCGCGGCGCGGGCAAGGCCGACCGGGTACGGCAAGGCTACCACTGCGGGATGCGCATCGAATTTGCCTACGGCATTCTGCTTACGGCCATCTGTCTGCTGTTCGCCCAGCCTATCATCCGGCTGTTTGCCACCGACCCCGCCGTGGTGGACCTTGGCGTGCGGTTTTTGCGCACCATCTCGCTGTTTTATCTGATGCCCGCCGCCACCAACGGCATTCAGGGCTTTTTCCGGGGCATGGGCGATTTGAAGGTCACCCTGAACAGCAGTATGCTGAACATGGGCGGCCGTGTGGCTGCTGCCGCCCTGTTTGTGCTGGTGATGAAGATGGACATCGAAGCTTTGCCCTTCAGCTACGCGGTAGGCTGGCTGCTGATGCTGCTGTACGAGCTGCCCATGCTGGTACGTTTTCTGCGCAGCAGCGAGATGTAAGATAAAAAACAATGCCGGAGCATCAACGCTCCGGCATTGTTTTTTATAGATATGTTTTACTTGGTGCCGTAGATACGGTCGCCTGCATCGCCCAGACCGGGCACGATGTAGCCATTCTCATTCAGGCGGTCGTCCTGTGCGCCCAGATAGATGTCCACATCGGGGTGTGCCTCGTGCAGAGCCTTGATGCCCTCCGGTGCGCCCAGCAGACCGATGAACTTGATGCGCTTTGCGCCGTGCTTCTTGATCTGAGTAATGGCGTCGATGGCGCTGCCGCCGGTAGCCAGCATGGGATCCAGCACCAGAACGTCACGCTCGGCGATATCCTGCGGCAGCTTGCAGAAGTACTCCACGGGCTGCAGGGTCTTTTCGTCGCGGTACAGGCCGATGAAGCCCACCTTGGCAGCGGGCAGCAGGGTCAGCATGCCGTCCAGCATACCCATGCCTGCGCGCAGGATGGGCACCAGAGCCAGCTTGCGGCCTGCCAGCACCTTGGTCTTTGCCATGGTGATGGGAGTTTCGATCTCCACCTCTTCCAGCGGCAGATCGCGGGTAGCCTCGTAGCACAGCAGAGTTGCAATCTCGCCAACGAGGTCACGGAACTCCTTGGTGCCGGTCTGTTTGTTGCGCAGCAGGCTGATCTTGTGCTGCAGCAGCGGATGTTCAACGATCATCGGGGTCATAAAAACACGCTCCTTAATTTATATAGAACATTCTATCGGGTACTGATCTGTGCCCTTGCCCGCCCGGTGGGCGCACAAAAGGATCTTTTCACAGAGAAGCTTGCAGTGCAAGCTTTCTCTGTGAAATTACAAAAATTTCAATCAGCGGTTTTCCAGTGCGGTCAGCTTGTCGATGCGGCGCTGATGACGGCCACCCTCGAACTGGGTGTTCAGGAAGATATCCACCAGCTGGCAGGCAAGACCTGCGCCCACCACACGACCGCCCATGCACAGGGCGTTGGCGTCGTTGTGGCGGCGGGTATACTCACAGCTGAAGCTGTCGGAGCAGCAGCAGGCGCGGATGCCCTTGATCTTGTTGGCAGCCATGCTGATGCCCACACCGGTGCCGCAGAACAGCAGTGCCTTTTCGCACTGGCCGCTCACCACTGCATCACAGGCGGGCACAGCCATGTCGGGGTAGTCCACGCTGTCGGTGCTGTGGGTGCCAAAGTCGATATACTCCAGACCAAGTTCTTCCAGATGTGCCTTGACAGCCTCTTTCAGTTCAAATCCGCCGTGGTCGGCGGCAAGTGCAATGGGTTTTGCCATGGAAAAACGTCCTTTCCCTGTGAGTAGTCACAGTTCCGCTTTTATTGTTTGTTTGCTGCGGCTTCAGCAGCCAGACGCTCTGCCCGCTCCCGCTCCGCCTGACTGAGACGGTGGTAGTCCGGCAGCAGCGCCTCCGGCAGCACAGCCTGCCCGGCTGCGGCCATCTGCTTTGCCACAAGTGCTACGGCAGCGGCACGGCCGCCCCGCAGCGCCGGGGGTGTTTGCAGCACACCCGGCACATCGCTGTATTTATTATAGCACAGACCCGCGCCATCACCAACAAAAAACAGGGGCTTTTTGCAATTTTCTACAAAATCAGCCAGATCTGCAACCGCCCGGGCGTCATCGTCCAGCAGGCGGGCGTGGGTGGCAAGGTCAAATGCTGCGCTGTATACCTGTGCGCGGCGGGCATCCAGTGCGCAGAGCACCGTGCCCTCGCCGGTGTGGGCAGCGGCCAGCGCTTCCAGGGTAGACACCGGGGCACACAGCGTCTCACGCGGGAAGGCCAGACCCTTGACGGCAGCCAGCCCGATGCGCAGGCCGGTAAAGCTGCCCGGGCCTGCGTTGACGGCGTACAGGTCGATGTCCGCGCAGGTCAGCCCGCACAGCTTTAAGCAGGTATCGATCATGGGCATCAGCGTTTCGCTGTGGGTCATGCCGCCGTCCAGATATGCCTCGTACAGCAGGCGGTCGTCCTGCAGAAAAGCCACACCGGCGGTCTTGCCCGCCGTATCCACGGCCAGAATATTCATACCGTCACCCCCTCAATGGTGATCTTGCGGGTGGTATCGTCCAGACGTTCGATGTTCACCCGGATGGGGTTTTCCAGTGCCAGCAGGTCGGCAAAGTTTTCGCTCCACTCTGCCGCCACCACAGCGCCCTGATCCAGATAATCGTAGAAACCTGCCGCGCACAGATCGTTCTCGGTAGAAATGCGGTACAGGTCAAAGTGCGCCAGCGGGCGCGGGCCCCGGTAGTAGTTCACGATGGCAAAGGTGGGGCTGGACACCGGGTCGGTGCAGCCCAGACCCTCGGCAAGACCCTCGGTAAAGGCGGTCTTGCCAGCGCCCAGACCGCCGGTAAAGGCGATCAGCGCCCCGGGGGCCAGCACAGCGGCCATCCGTTTGCCCAGCGCCACCGTCTCGGCGCGGGAATGGGTGATATATTCTGACATGAAGGTTACCTCATCGTTTCAAAAAAGGGATGGCAGACACTCTGCCATCCCTAAGTATAATATAAAACGTGCAAAAGTGCAATGGTCAGGCGGCGGCAGGGTTCTGCTGCTCTACAACACTGTTCGTTGCCGTGCCGGGCGCGGTGAGCCGAACGGTGCCATCGCCCTGAATGATGGGATAGGACGCCGCCGAGTGGGGATGCCGCCCGGTGTGCTGGTTGAGATACCACACGATGTCGTTTTCGCCGTAGACCTCAAGGCCGTAATCAATGGCCTGCTGCAAGGTTTCACCCTCGATCAGGCGATTCACGGTCGCCCACAGCATACTGCGGGAGTACACGCTGTATACGTTGTTCACAAAGCCCACCACAGCCTTTGCCCCGCCGGAGAGCAGCCCATCCGAAAGAGCAGTGTTCACATGGCCGCTGCGTCCGTAGAACTCGCAGGTCTCCGAAAGCACGATGGTGCCGTTCAGCTTCCCGCCCCGGTAGGCATTGCTGAAAAAGCCTCCGGTGACGGCGTAGCAGCCGTTTACCTTGATGACCCGGTGGCTGAGCAGATCCATGCCGTAGCGCAGGTCGTTCCAGAAATCCGATTTTTCCAGCAGCAGGAGGATGGGCGCGGTGGCCTGCTTTTTCCACAGCCAGCCATACTCATAGGTATAATACGCGCCGTGGGCACTTAGGATGGCAAGGTCGTAGTCTGCCATCCGCTTCAGGTCGGAGACGGTCACCATCATGTCCAGATGAGTGTCCAGGCCGTAGCCGTTCCAGTAGTCCTTCATATAAGAATAGTAGGGGTAGCGGTTGCTGTTCACCCCGTTATCAAAGGCATAGTAGATGACCGCATTGCCCACGGTGCCGTTCTCTGCAGCGAGCAGGGCGGGCGCATCCTCCATCTCCGGCCCGGGCAGGGCGGCGTCTGTCTCGCTCTCGGTGTCGGTGAGCAGAATACCGCCCAGTGCGCCGCAGCTGTAAGTAAAGCTTATCATGCCGTTTTTCGCATCCACATAGATGCTGTCCTTTTTTATAAGCCCCTGTGCCGCCAGCTCGTCCAGCTGCGCCAGCGCAGCAGTCTGACGCGCTTTCTCCGACATTCCGGCGTAGGCGGCGCTGTCGGTCAGGGCGGTGACGGCGGCATCCGTCTGCTGCATCTCCTTTACCTCAGAGGCAGTCAGGGTCTGGGGGGTGCCGGTGGTCTCCTCCGGCGCGGCGGCCACTGCCGGACACACTGCCGTAAAGGCCAGTGCGATGGCACACACCGCACTGAGCAGGCGGCGATAAACTGTATGTTCCATTTCTTCTTTCCCGTTCCTCTCCCCCGGCACACTGCCGGGGCTGTTGTGCGCAAGGCTGCGCCCACAGGTTCATTGTAGGATGCAACCGGGGCTTTGTCAAGCATCCCGGCAATGTTTTACCATTCCGTCACACCCGGCGCATTGCATTGGCAGGGGGATTTGTGTATAATAGCGATATGTTGGGTTTTTATCGCCTGTACGCAGGTACACCCCGGCAGACTGTTCTGATGAAAGGCGGTGCTTTCCTTGGATAGCATTCGACAATATTTTAAGCGCACCGATAAGATCTATCTGCTGCTGTGCATTTTCAGCAGCGTTATGGCGGTGCTGGCGCTGTCCTCGTGGGCAGCTAAGCAGGGCAACGGCTTTGCCACCGACGAGGTGACCGGTGCCATCATTGGCATTGGCGACTACCGCCGGGCACTGGTGCAGGCGGGCGCTTCCGTCATTGGCATCGTGATCGCGCTGCTGCTCTCTTGCGTGGACTACCGCAGCCTTGTAAAGGTGTGGCCGGTGCACGTTGTGCTGACGTGGGGTCTGGTGCTGCCCACGCTGGTCATCCGCAACGTATCCATCGGCCCGCTGACCATCGGCTACAACGCCGGTGATACCGACAACTACTCCTGGTACAAGCTGGGCGGCTTTACCTTTCAGCCCACAGAGCTGGCAAAGATCAGCTTTATCCTGACCTTTGCCATGCACCTGAACAATGTGCGCAGCCGCATCAACGAACCAAAGGAGCTGGCAAAGCTGCTGCTGCATCTGCTGGTGCCCATTGCCATCATCCATGTGCAGGGCGATGACGGCACTGCCATCATCTACGGTATCATCGGCTGCTGCATGATGTTTGCGGCGGGGCTGAGCTGGAAGTATATCTTTGCGGCCTTTGCGGCGGCGGGTGCTGCCGTAGCGGTGGCCTTTGCCTTTTTCAGCGATAAGATCGGCAAAGGATACCAGTGGTACCGCATTCTGGCGGTGCTGGACCCGGAAAACACCACCGGCTGGGCCCCCAGCGAGACGGTATGGAAGAACATCATCTACCAGCAGCAGCGCGGCGAGATCGCGCTGGGTTCCGGCGGCATCTTTGGCAACGGTCTATTCACCGGCCGGTATTACAGTGTGCCCAACGCCCACAATGACTTCATCCTCAGCTGGATCGGCAACGTGGCAGGCTTTGTGGGCTGCTGCGTGGTGCTGGGCGTTCTGCTGGCGCTGGTGATCAAAACCTTTGCCACCGGTGCCCGCAGCGAGGATCTGCTGGGCAGCTACATCTGCGCCGGTATCGGAGGTGCCCTGATGGCGCAGATCGCGGTGAACGTAGGCATGAACCTGCGGGTGCTGCCGGTCATCGGCGTCACGCTGCCCTTCTACTCCGCCGGCGGCAGCTCGGTGCTTATGCTGTATATCTGCGTCGGTTTAGTCCTGTCTGTATACTCTCACAACACTAAAAGCCTGTTCGGGTAAAGGATATTCTATAAGCAAGGACGTGCAGCCCGCGGGCTGCACGTCCTTGCTTTTTAGGTGATTTTAAAACAAACGCCATATTTGAAAAACAAAATTTCCTTAAATCATGCCCAGAGCGAAGCGGAGGGCATTCAAGAACGTCCCAGCTTTTCCAGCTCCACCACCGGCCAGCCAAGGGCGCGGATGGCGCTTTCGTCGTGGGTAGCCAGCAGCACCGGTTTGCCCGCGCAGCGCTGCCGCAGCAGCGCCGCCGCCCGCTTCAGGGTGTCCGGGTCCATGCCGGTAAAGGGCTCGTCCAATAGCAGGGTGTCGCTGGATGCCCACAGCGCCCGCAGCAGCGCCACCCGCCGCTTTTGCCCGCCGGAAAGTCTGCGGGCAGGCAGCTGCAAGGCGGCAAGTTCCACTCCAAGCTGTTGAAATTCATTTATAATTTGCTCTTTGTACTGGTTTTCTGCCCCCGGCAGCACCAAAGTGACGTTCTGCACCGCATTCAGCTGGGGGCAAAGACGGTCCTCCTGAAAGACCGCCGCCACCCGGCCCACACCCTCCACACTGCCGGCGGTGGGGCGCTCCAACCCCATCAGGATGCGCAGCAGGGTGGTCTTGCCCCAGCCGCTTGGTGCCCACAGCACCACAGGGGCGTCCACCTCCATGCACAGGTCTGTAAAGAGCGGCGCTGTGCCGAACCGTTTTGTCAGGTGTTGAAACCTCAGCATTTTGTCCCCTCCTCTCCCAGCACTGCGCCAACGGCTTTATCCAGTGCAAACAGGAACAGCTTTTCAAAGCCTGCGCTCAGCAGAATGATGACAAAGGTCCACGCAAACAGTTCCCCGGTGGAAAGGGTGATTTTAGCGCGGTAGAGCGCATCGCCGATGCTGCCGTTGGGCAGGCCGATGACCTCCGCCGCCACGCCGCTTTTCCAGCAGATGCCCAGCGCCACGCTGCACCCCTGCCGGAAAGCCGGCAGCACCGCCGGCAGCCAGACCGCACGCAGGCGGCGACCCGGCGGCAGACGGAACACCGCTGCCATTTCCAGCAGCTGCACATCTGCCCCCGCAATGCCGGTGCGCACCGCGCCGTACAGCACCGGCAGCACCATCAGAAAGCTGATAAGCACCGAAAGGGCGCTGCCCCGCACCCAGACCAGCGCCAGAATGATAAAGCTTGCCACCGGCGTAGCCTTGACCAGCTGCATCACCGGAGCCAGCAGCGCATCGGCAGTGCTCCACCGGGCGGCACATACCGCCAGCACCACGCTGACCACTGCGCCCAGCACAAAGCCCAGCAGAATGCGCCCGGAGCTGAAGCCCACCCGCTGCCAGAAATCTGCCCTTGGCAGCAGTTGAACCAAAGTGCGCAGCGCCTGCACCGGCGATACCAAAAACACCTCCTGCCCGATGGCCATAGCTGCGGCCTGCCAGACCGCCAGCCAGAACGCCACCGCCAGCAGACGGCGAAAAAACTGCTTGTTTTGCTTCATAAACTGCCCTCTTCCCCTGCCTATTATAAGGTATAGTATACCATACCGTCCCGCAAAGGGGAATGACCTGTGCACCACCTGCGGCGGGTCGGTTCACGTTGTATATACTTTTATTCAACCGTCGTATGCTTGACATGAATTTACATCCAGTGTAAACTGGATACAGTATACGGTGCATCTTTGCACCGGCGCAGAAAAGAGGGGGACGGTATTGACGCAAGCGCTCAAGGGCCGCAAGCTGTTGCTCGTCGGTTTTACGTTGTTTTCCATGTTTTTCGGGGCAGGCAACCTGATCTTCCCGCCTGATCTTGGCGCAAAGGCAGGGACAAACTTCTGGCCCGCCTTTCTGGGGCTTGCCATCAGTGCTGTGGGTCTGCCCGTGGCAGGGGTCATCGCGGTGGCACGAGCAGACGGTCTGGACAAGCTGGCCGGGCGGGTGCATCCGGTGTTCGCACAGGTGTTCATGATTTTGATCTACCTGTCCATCGGGCCGTGTCTGGCTATTCCGCGCACCGCAAGTACCTCCTTTGCCATGCTTACCCCGCTGCTGGGCAGCAGCGCCGGGTTGCAGCTGGGGTACTCCGTGCTGTTCTTTAGCGCGGCCTTTCTGGTGGCGCTGCACCCGGACAGGCTCACCCGCTGGCTGGGCAGGCTGCTCTGCCCCTGCCTGCTGGTTCTGATCTTGATCCTGTTCGGCGGCTGTCTGCTGCACCCGTTGGCGGCGCAGTACGGTGCCCCCACCGAGGCGTACCGTTCCGCTGTTGTGTTACAGGGCGTATTGTACGGCTACCAGACCATGGACGCCCTTGCGGCACTGAACTTTGGTGCGGTCATTGCCATGAACATCCGGGCGCAGGGCGTTGACCGGGAGCAGGACGTGCAGCGCAGTGCCATCCGCGCCGGGCTTGTGGCGGGCGGGCTGCTGCTGGCGGTCTACACCATGCTGGGGCACGCCGGAGCGCTGACCGGTGCCGCCGTACCCGGCCTTGCCACCGGTGCCGAGGTGCTGACCGTGCTGGCCGAGCGGCTGTTCGGTAAGGCGGGGCTGGTGCTCCTTGCTGCCATCTTTATGCTGGCCTGCTTCAACACCTGTGTGGGGCTGATTGCCTGTGTGGGAGAGTATTTCCACACCCTGCTGCCCCGCATCCCCTACCCTGTTCTTGCCGCCTTTTTTGCCGCTGCCAGTATGCTGATCGCAAATCTGGGGCTGGCAGAGATCCTGCGCTTGTCCATCCCGGTGCTCAACGCGCTATACCCGGTGGCCATTGTGCTGATCGTACTTTCCTTCGTGCCCGGGCTGGAACAGCGCCGCCGGGTCTACCCGCTGTGCATCGGCTGCACCGCCGTGCAGAGCATTGCCGCCGCGCTGCCGCTTGGCGCACTTTCTGCCCTTGCCAACGCTTTGCCGCTGGCAGCACTGGGTTTTGGCTGGGTGTTCCCGGCGGTTGCCGGGCTACTGGCAGGCATCCTTTTGAGCTGTACAGAAAAATAAAGGAGATTTTACTATGATCCAGCCTATCATGCACGATCCGTTGTTTCTGGCGCAGAAGTCTGCCCCTGCCACCCCGGAGGATGCCCCTGTTGCACGGGACTTACTGGACACCCTGACCGCCCACGCCGACGGCTGTGTGGGCATGGCAGCCAACATGATCGGCGTGCTCAAGCGCATCATTGCGGTGGAGGCCGAGGACGGGGGGTATCTGGTGCTGTTCAACCCGGTCATCCTGAAAAAATCCGGCCTGTACGAGGCCGAGGAGGGCTGTCTTTCGCTGGAAGGCGTGCGGAAAACAAAGCGCTGGCAGAGCATCAAGGTGCAGTACCAGACCATGGACGGCAAGCCGCGCATCAAGACCTTTACCGGCTGGACGGCGCAGATCATCCAGCACGAGATCGACCATTGCGATGGGATCTTGATTTAAGTTTTTTACCACGCACAAAGCCCCCGAGGGTGTGACCCCCGGGGGCTTTGCTATGCTGTAACAGAGAAATGAAGGTGTTATTGTTCGCTTAAAACCTCTTGCGGTGCCCTGCATCCGCTTCGACCCTTGGGCGGGTCTCGCGTCTTGCAGACCGCTGCGCCAAAAATTGCTCCCTGTTTCCGCCGCAGGCGGCGGTCGCAATTTTAGCCTTTAACGCCACCAAGCGCAACGCCGCGGACGATAAACTTGGACAGCAGCAGGTAGACGACGATGACCGGCAGAATGGCGATGGCCACCATCATGTACACCTTGCCCATATCGAACTTCAGGAAGTCCGCGCTGCGCAGCTGAGCGATCAGGATCGGCAGGGTCTTTTTGTCGGCGGTATCCAGTACCAGAGCCGGGATGAAGTAGTTGTTCCAGCTTGCCACGAAGGAGAAAATGGCCTGTACAGCCAGAGCCGGCTTCATGATGGGCAGCACGATCTTATTAAAGGTATAAAACTCGCCTGCGCCGTCAATGCGGGCGGCCTCCACGATCTCCATGGGAAGGGAGGCGTCCAGATACTGCTTCATGAAGAAGAACACGGTAGGTGCTGCAATGCTGGGAACGATCAGCGGGATGAAGCTGTTTTTCAAGCCCATCTTGGAGATCAACTGCAGAAAGCCCAGTGCAGACACCTGTGTGGGCATGGTCATGATGAGCAGGATCAGGGCAAAAGCGGCCTTTTTGAATTTGAAGTTATAGGCGTAGATGCCGTAGGCCGTCAGTGCCGAGAAGTAAACGCTGAGCGCTGCCGAGCAGGCAGACACCAGCAGGCTGTTACGGATGCCGCTTATCACAGGGATGTTGGCGTCCGTAAGCACGTTGCGGAAGTTTGTGATGATGGACTTGCCCGGCATCAGCGAGAAGCCCTTCTGAATCTCAAAGTGGGTGCGGGTGGAGTTGATGATCAGCACATAGAAGAAGAACAGGCACAGAAAGCTGATCAGCACCAGCACCAGATAGCACCACGCACGGCGGGCGGTCAAGACCGCCTTTTCGGACTGATTTTTAGGCGTATGTGCCATACTTATTTCCCTCCTTTGGCAGCAGCCTTTTTGGCTGCTTTCAGTTCCTTGCGCTGGGCCTTAGTCAGGCCGTCATCTTCCTTAGTCAGCGAGAAGTACACGACGACGCACAGCACTGCACACACAAGGAACAGCACCACAGATACTGCACCGGCCATGCCGTAGTTCTTGCTGAACAGGTGGTTGTTCAGGTACATGATCATGGTGGTGGAGGTACGGTCGGGACCGCCCTTGCCGTTGGTCAAGATCTGCGGCACATCGAACATCTGCAGGCCGCCGATCATGGAGGTGATCATCACATAGACCAGAATGGGGCGGATCAGGGGCAGGGTGATCTTCCAGAACATCTGATTCGGGGTGCAGCCGTCCAGCTCTGCAGCCTCGTACAGGGTGGGATCCACGCCCATAATGGCTGCCATCAGCATGATGGTGGTGTTGCCGAACCACATCAGGAAGTTCATTAGGCCCACTAGACCACGGTTGCCCCACACGGTATTCAAAAAGCTGATGGGGGTCTTGATCCAGCCCATGCTCAGCAGCACTGCGTTCACCGGGCCGTTATCCGAGAACAGGGCGAAGAACAGCATGGCGAAAGCCGAGGCCATGATCAGGTTGGGCATATAGATGACCGTCTTGAAGAAGGTCTGTCCCTTCAGCTTCAGCCGCAGGTCGGTGAACCATGCCGCCAGCAGCAGCGAGACGATGATCTGCGGGATAAAGCCGATGATCCACAAAATCAGCGTGTTGCCAAAATACTTGGGCAGATCGGTCGCGAACAGGGTGATGTAGTTCTTCAGGCCCACAAAGCTGGGTCCGATGATCTTCAGGCCGCTGCGGTAATACTCAAAAAAGCTGTAATAGATGGTGGATGCCAGAGGGATCAGCTGGAATACCGCGAAGATGATAAAGAACGGTGCAATGAAGATATAGCCCCATTTCGCGTAGCTGATCGACCCTTTCTTCTTTGTTTTTTCTCCCATGAGATCTCCCTCCTGCCGGGTCACAGCAAAACCAAAGGGGCGGGCGAGATACGCCGCCCGCCCCTTTGCTTCAATTTTCAGTTCGGAGTAAAACCGCTTATGCGGGCCATACCACGTCGGTCAGCTCGGGGTACTTCTCCTTGATGGCGGTCTCGAAGTTTGCCTTGGCGGCATCCTCCTCCACGTTGCCGGTGAAGTAATCCTTGAAAGCGTTCTGGAAGCTCTCGTTCAGGCCCTGATCGTACGGGCCGGCGTTGGACATATCGATCTTGGTTGCAGCCTCTGCAAACAGAGCGATGTGGTTCTGGCCGCCGAGGAAGTCGGACTTGTAATCGCTGCTGGCGATCTCGTTCATGGCCTTCTCGTTGTTGGTGTAATCCTGCGTATCCATGGTGATCTGCTTCATGATGGCTTCATCGCAGGTCAGCTTCAGCATAACGTCCTTGATGGTCTCAAGGTTGTCGCTGCCGGCTGCGCCGCAGATCCAGGTGCCGCCCCAGTAGTAGGGCTGAGGGCCTTCGCACACAGCGTAGTCGCCGTAGATGCCGTTGCCAACCTCTTCCTTGCCGCCCTCAGCGGTAGGAGTTGCCAGAGAGTTGCCCAGCAGGGTGAAGTTGATGCCCCAAGTGGAGTAGAAGAAGCCGAACACCTTACCGGTGGGGCCCTGATCGGAAGCCCACTGGCTGTCCCACAGGCTGGACTTGTTGTTGTAGCCCTTGTCGGTGTACTCCTTGGTCTGATCCACCCACTTCATCAGGTTCTCGTCCACGGTAACGGTGGTACCGGTGACCCAGGGTGCGGAGACGTTGTTGGAGAAGGTGCGGTATGCATCATCGAAGCCGGACAGCATCTTGTAGCCCTTGGCAGCAGCCTTGGCAGCTACATCGTTGAACTTATCCCAGTCGGACAGGTAGGTCTGCACTTCAGCGGGGTCATCGGTGCCCAGCACTTCCTTGGCAATGCTGCGGCGGTATGCGAACAGACCCGGGGTAGCCTGCCAAGTGGTGCCGCGCTGGCTGCCGTCCACAGAAACGATGTCCTTGGTGTACTGGTACTGGCCGGCCAGATCGGAATCGGTCAGGCCGATATCCTTCTTGACATCCAGAACGTAGTCGGAATCCACATACTTCAGAGCGTAGTCAGCCTCGATCAGGAAAATGTCGATCTTGTCGTCATCGGCAGCGGAGTCCTGATTCAGCAAAGCCTCGTCCAGCTTGTTCTGGTAGTTGTTGTTCTCGTTGGCGTTGATGGTCCACTTCACGGTGGTGCCGTCCTTCAGGGTGGTGGTGGACTTGTCGGCTGCGATCTCCTTGACCTCGGGATAGTAGTCGTTGAAGCGGCTCTGGAACTCATCATTCCAGCACCAGATGTTCAGCACCTTGCCCTCGGCAGCAGCCGGAGCAGAAGCAGCAGCGGAGGATGCAGGAGCCGCAGAGGAAGCAGCGGTGCTGCTGGAAGAACCGCCGCCGCAGGCTGCCAGAGCAGCACCAACAGTCACGACACCGGAAGCGAGCAGGAAATTACGACGAGAGATCTTTTTCATAAGGGTAAACCTCCTTCATGGTTTTCCAATTAAAAAAATTCATTCTCAAAAACTCCGCGCCGGGAGTTGTGGGCCTTTGTTAAAGGATGCGGACGGAGCCGCCGTCCAGCAGTTTGCCGGACACCCGGATCTGCTCCGGCAGGGTCACACGCGGATGCTCGATCAGCTCGATCAGCTTATCCGCTGCCAGCCTGCCAAGGGATTTTGTGTTCTGCTGGTAGGTCACCAGCGGGGGTTTGACCACCCGGGAGAGATAGATGCCATCGTATCCCATCACCGAGATGTCCTCCGGGATGTTCAACCCCGCTTCGGTCAGGGCGTTGTAGCCGCCCAGTGCGGAAAAGTCATCCGGGAAGATGATGCAGGTGGGCCGCTGCGGCAGTGCCAGCAGCGCCCGGGTCTCCTCTGCGCAGCGATCCACATCGTGGTACACACCGCAGCGGACGTACTCCTCCGGCACCTTCAACCCCAGCTCCTCGCAGGCTTGATAGAAGCCTGCCAAGCGGTTCTCGGTAACGGCGGTCTTTTCGCCGTGGATGAAGGCGATACGCCGGTGTCCGCAGGCCCATGCCTGCTGTACCAGAGCCTTTGTGCCCACCACGTTGTCTGAAAGGATCGCCATCCGGTTGTTGAACACATGGTCGATGGTCACTACCGGCACATCGCCGTTGACCAGCTCCACCACCTGTGGATCATAAAAGTTCACACAGGCGATCACCACGCCGTCCACACCCCGGTAGTGGCAATGTTCCAGATAGCTCATGGACTTGCCGCTGATGTTGTGGTTGATAAAGGTGATATCATAGCCGCGCTTTTCCGCTTCTACCTTGAAGCTGTCCAGCACTGCGGAGAAGTACTCGTGGGTCAGGCCGCTCTGCTTTTCATCTACAAACAGAACGCCAAGGTTGTAAGTACGGTTGGTTTTCAGCGCCCGGGCCGCTGCGTTGGGCAGGTACCCCATGCGGCGGGCTGCTGCACAGATGCGCTCCCGCGTGGCCGGTGCGATGTCTGGCTGGCCGTTCAGCGCCTTACTGACAGTTGCGACGGATACGCCGCACTCTTTTGCCAGATCCTTCAGGGACGGCATCTTATGGCCTCCTTCCAAGGAAAGGAGCTGCGGAATGTTTCTCGCGAGTTCCTTAATCGTTTTCGCAATCTCAATATAGCGCATTCTGTACCAAAAATCAAGCGAAAATGTAAAAGTTTTAGCTCAGCTGCATCACTTTTGGCATTTCGTTTCAATTTGACCTGTAAAAATTGTGCATTTCGATTCACTTTCGTTACATTTCGATTAAAACGGAAAAATTTTCGTTGCAGTTTCGTTATGGTTTTCGGTGTCAGAGGCTGTATGTATATATTACTTTTAAAATGGGTTTCAGGTCTTTCGTTCCGCGTTTCGCCGGTATGCGCAGCGCAGAAAGCCACCGAAAACCGCCGGGGCTGCGCAGATTATTTTTAAATTTCCGTTGAGATTTTTGCAAAAAGCTCTTGCATTTTTGGGTGGGATAGGGTATGCTTAGCGTGATGAGATTGCTTCTTTCGCAGCGCCTTAATCGTTTTCGCAATCGACACACTGCCCACCTGACAAGGCGCAGTTTTAAGGAGGAAGCATTATGAAGTTCGGATATTTTGATGACCAGAATAAAGAATATGTCATCACCACCCCGCAGACACCCCTGCCCTGGATCAACTACCTTGGCAGCGAGGACTTCTTCAGTCTGGTTTCCAACACGGCGGGCGGTTACAGCTTTTACCGGGACGCCCGGATGCGCCGCCTGACCCGCTACCGCTACAACAACTCCCCGCTGGACATGGACGGCCACCGGATCTATATCAAGGACGGCGACACCGTTTGGAACCCGGGCTGGCAGCCCACCAAGACCCCGCTGGACAGTTACAGCTGCCGCCATGGTCTGGGCTACACCATTCTGGAGGGCAAAAAGGACGGTGTGACCGCCCGGCAGGAGCTGTTCGTCCCCAAGGGGGATGCCTGTGAGCTGGACCGCGTGACCGTGTGCAACGGCGGCACCACTGTTAAGGAGCTGGACCTTTTCAGCTATGTGGAGTTCTGCCTGTGGGACGCTGTGGATGACAGCTCCAACTTCCAGCGCAACTACTCCACCGGCGAGGTGGAGGTAGAGGGCAGCGTCATCTACCACAAGACCGAGTACCGCGAGCGCCGCAACCACTACGCTGTGTTCTGGGCAAACTGCCCGGTGGACAGCTTTGATACCACCCGGGATGCCTTTTGCGGCGTATACGGCGGCCCGGCAGATCCGCAGGCCGTCCGCGCCGGACACTGCTCCGGCAGCATTGCCCACGGCTGGGCACCGGTGGGCGCACTGCACATCCACCTGACCCTCGCCCCCGGCGAGAGCCGCAGCATCCTGTTTGGTCTGGGTTATATCGAGAACCCGCAGCAGGAAAAGTTCATTGCGCCGGGCGTCATCAACAAGACCCGCGCCCATGCCATGATGGAGCGCTACGCCACCGATGCACAGATCGATGCCGCCCGCGCCGCCTTGCGCACGCACTGGGAAGAGCTGCTGTCCACCTACCATCTGGAATCCGGTGAGGAAAAGCTGAACCGCATGGTCAACATCTGGCATCAGTACCAGTGCATGGTTACCTTTAACATGAGCCGCTCCGCCAGCTACTACGAAAGCGGTACCGGACGCGGCATGGGCTTCCGGGACAGCTGTCAGGACCTGCTGGGCTTTGTGCATATCATCCCCTCCCGTGCCCGGGAGCGCATTCTGGATATCGCCGCCACCCAGTTTGAGGACGGCAGCGCCTACCACCAGTACCAGCCCCTGACCAAAAAAGGCAACCGGGATATCGGCACCGGCTTCAACGATGACCCGCTGTGGCTCATTGCCGGTACTGCTGCCTACCTGCGGGAGACCGGCGATTGGTCCATTCTGGAAGAACAGGTACCCTTTGATAACGACGCCACCAAGGCGCAGCCGCTGATGGAGCACCTGCGCCGCAGCTTCAACTTTACCTGCACCCATCTGGGTCCCCACGGCCTGCCGCTGATCGGCCGCGCCGACTGGAACGACTGCCTGAACCTGAACTGCTTCTCCGAGCACCCGGGCGAGAGCTTCCAGATCACCGGCCCCAGCGAAGGTCCCGTAGCCGAAAGCGTTTTCATTGCCGGTATGTTCGTCAAGTACGGCCACGAATACGCCCAACTGTGCGACCATTTGAATCTGACCGAGGAGGCCGCTGCCGCCCGCAAGCACATTGATGCCGTGGAGCAGGCTACTCTGACCGCCGGTTGGGATGGCGCATGGTTCCGCCGTGCCTACGATGCTTTCGGCAAGCCCGTCGGCAGCAAGGAGTGCACCGAGGGTCAGATCTTTATTGAGCCGCAGGGCATGTGCGTCATGGCTGGCATCGGCAAGGAGAGCGGACAGGCCGCACAGGCACTTGCCAGTGTGGAAGAGCGTCTGGACACCAAATACGGTGTGGTGCTGCTGCAGCCCGCCTACACCAGCTACCAGCTGAATTTGGGCGAGATCTCCAGCTATCCTCCGGGATACAAGGAGAACGCCGGTATCTTCTGCCACAACAACCCGTGGATCAGCTGCGCCGAAGCAACGCTCGGCCACGGCGACCGTGCCTTTGCGGTGTACCGCAAGACCTGCCCCGCCTACATTGAGGACATTTCCGAGATCCACCGCACCGAGCCCTATGTTTACAGTCAGATGGTGGCCGGTAAGGACGCCCCCACCTTCGGCGAAGCCAAAAACAGCTGGCTGACCGGTACAGCGGCATGGACTTTCTTCAACATCAGCCAGTACATTCTGGGCATCCAGCCCACCTTGGACGGCCTGCGGGTAGACCCCTGCATCCCCCACACCCTGTCCGGCTTTACTGTGACCCGCCGCTTCCGCGGTGCTGTGTACCACATTACGGTGGACAACACCGCCGGGGTGCAGCACGGCATCAAGGCCGTTACTGTGGACGGCAAGACCATCTCCGGCAATGTACTGCCGCTGGCTGCCGCCGGTACTGAGGTAACGGTGCAGGTGACCATGGGTTAACCCAACTTTCTCTGCTTTTTCATATTATTCTCCTTTCTGTGACCAAAGCCGCCGCGCAGACCTCTGCACGGCGGTTTTGGTTTATAATGAAAATATTTTAACAGCTTAACGATTGATAATGCGCTCCGCGTTGCTCTGCGCATCTTCAGCGGAAAGGTTATTTTAATATTTCGCGTTTGTCGCGCTCTGCGGAGCGCTCCAAACGCATTTTCACAAGTGGGGCTGCAATGGTTAATGGGCGGTCTGAATCACAAATGCAGTTGACCGCTACGACCCCTCCTGTGAAAAAAGCATTTCAGCCAAGCCCGCAGGCTTGGCTGAAATGCAAATTAAAATCATAATTCCGCTATCTATGCGCAGAGCAACGCGGAGCGCATTCAAAATCATTTCACCTGCCCGCGCATTCCAAATCGTCCTCTTTCCTCTTGCAATTTTGGGAAAAGAGGTGTAGAATACAGTCACAATCAAACACAGGGGAGCTCGTGCAGCGGGCTGAGAGGAAGTATAGCAAGCTTCGACCCTTTTACCTGATGCGGATAATGCCGCCGTAGGAAGTCATACCCTTTATGATTTTTTGCAGGAGGAGCCGTGCCGGGCCCCTCCTGTTTTTTTGTACCTCTGCGGAGGTTCCGCAGCCGGCTGAGGGGGAGCGCCCTGAGCCTTGGATGAATGCAGCGATGGGAAGCCGTGTTCCGGCGTGAGAGGAAACCAGTAAGTTTCGACCGCACCTTCCGTACCTGTTCCCGCCTTGTGGCGGGCACGGGCTGTTTTGTTGCGGGAGCGCCGGTATTCACCCTGCGCTGCCGCAGATGGTTGAAAAGGAGCCAATTTATCATGAAGAATCTCTCTGTCAAAAAGCTTGCCCTTGCCGGTATGTTCTGTGCCCTGTGCGTGGTGGGCAGCGTGTTCAGCTTTCCCATGTTCGGCAGCAAGTGCGCCCCGGTGCAGCACATGGTCAATGTTCTGTGCGCCGTTCTGCTGGGGCCGTGGTGGGGTGTAGGCGTGGCCTTTGTGGCTTCCCTGCTGCGCAATCTGCTGGGTCTGGGCAGCCTGATGGCTTTCCCGGGCAGTATGTTCGGTGCGCTGCTGTGCGGCCTTGCATACCACAAGACCAAAAACCTGATCGCCACCGTGGTGGGTGAGGTGTTCGGCACCAGCATTCTGGGCGGCCTGTGCGCATGGCCCGTAGCCATCTTCCTGATGGGCAAGAGTGCTGCGGATATCGCCTTCTACGCCTACATCGTGCCCTTCCTTATCTCCACCGCCGTGGGTGCGGTGATCGCCGGTGCTGTGGTGTTCAGCCTGCAGCGCTCCGGCGCTCTGCGCTCCATGCAGAACAGCCTTTCCTGAGCGGAGGTGCCGGGAATGCTCAAAACCGCCTTTGAGAACCTGCGCAGCCGCAGCCCTCTCATCCACAACATCACCAACTACGTCACCGTGAACGACTGCGCCAACATGGTGCTGGCCTGCGGTGCCTCCCCCATCATGGCCGATGATGCCGCCGAGGTAGAGGAGATCACCGCCATCTGCGGCGGACTGAATATCAACATCGGCACGCTGAACAGCCGCACCGTCACCAGTATGCTGCTGGCGGGCAAAAAGGCCAATCAGCTGGGGCATCCGGTGGTACTGGACCCGGTGGGTGCAGGTGCTTCCCGTCTGCGCACCGACACCGCCTTCCGCCTGCTGCGGGAGGTGCAGTTCACGGTGATCCGTGGCAACATCTCGGAGATCAAAACCCTTGCCTCCGGCGCGGGCACCACCAAGGGCGTGGATGCAGACGTAGCCGACAAGGTGACCGAGGAGAATCTGGACAGCGCTGTAGCCTTTGCCAAGGCTTTTGCCGCCCGCACCGGCGCGGTAATCGCCATTACCGGTGCTATTGACATCGTGGCCGATGCACAAAAAGCCTACTGCATCCGCAACGGCAACGCCATGATGAGCAGCATCACCGGCACGGGCTGTCAGCTTTCTGCCCTGACGGCGGCTTTTGTCACCGCCAACCCCGGCTACCCGCTGGAAGCTGCCGCTGCGGCGGTGTGCGCCATGGGTCTGGCGGGCGAGATCGCCCACCAGCGGCTCACCCCGCAGGACGGCAACGCCACCTACCGCAATTACATCATTGATGCCATTTACAACATGACCCCTGAACAGCTGGAGAAAGGCGCAAACTATGAAGTGCGATAAACACACCATGCTCCTGTACGCGGTGACCGACCGCGCATGGGTGGGCGAGCAGACGTTGTATCAGCAGGTGGAAAGCGCCCTGAAGGGCGGTGCTACCTGTGTGCAGCTGCGGGAAAAGCAGCTGGGCGACGCAGATTTTTTACAGGAAGCCATTCAGATCCACGCCCTGTGCCAGCAGTACGGTGTGCCGCTGTTCATCAACGATAACGTGGAAGTGGCACTGCAGTGCCACGCCGAGGGCATCCATGTGGGACAGGACGATATGGCCGCCGCACAGGTGCGTCAGCGCGTGGGCGAGGGCGTGATGATCGGCGTTTCTGCCCACACGGTACAGGAAGCGCTGGACGCTGTGGCGCACGGCGCGGACTACCTTGGCGTTGGCGCGGTGTTCGCCACCCACACCAAGACGGACGTAAGCGAGATGCCCCGGCAGACCCTGCTGGACATCTGCAACGCCGTGGATGTGCCGGTGGTGGCCATTGGCGGCATCCACAAGGAGAACATCCTGCAGCTCAAGGGCACCGGCGTGGACGGCGTGGCGCTGGTAAGTGCTATCTTTGCCGCAAAGGACATCGAGGCCGAGTGCCGCGAACTGCGCGCCCTTTCGGAGCAGATCATAAAGTAAGCTATCATCCCGCGGCAAACCGGGGGCACCACCTTGGGCCGCGTTACAAAATTCATGGAGAAAACCAACATGAAAAGCGTATTTTGCGCAGGTGCCGGCATCCAGAGCATACTGTTTTTTCTGAATGACGGCTACCTGTCTGCCACCCTTGCCTGCGGGTCGGGAGTTCCTCCGAGGACCGTCCGCTGGGGTGGGACCCTGCTGCCGCAGGCAGTAGGGCGGGCGATGGAATGACCTGCAACAGCAACGACCGCCGCCAGTGGCGGAAACAGGAAGTTGCTGTTGGGGCAGCGGCCAGCAGGATGCGAGTGCTGCTCAATGCACGAAGCATCCGCTGGGTGCCGCAACCCGTACTCGTGTCCGAGGAGAAAGCTCCCGGCACGCGGGCTGCCCCACATCACTGTATGACCAGCACCCTGCTGTTCAGAGATAAACTGTTATTTGGAGGAACACAGCGTATGCAGACTTATACCACCCAGATGGATGCCGCCCGCAAGGGCATCATCACCCCGGAGATGGAGATCGTAGCCAAAAAGGAATACCGCACCACCGAGGAGATCCGCCAGTGGGTCGCCGAAGGCAAGGTAGCCATCCCCGCCAACAAGCACCACAAGTGCCTGAACCCCGAGGGCGTGGGCTCTATGCTGCGCACCAAGATCAACGTGAACCTTGGCGTCTCCCGCGACTGCAAGGACTACAACATTGAGATGCAGAAGGTGATGAGCGCCGTGAACATGGGCGCAGAAGCCATTATGGATCTGTCCAGCCACGGCAACACCCAGCCCTTCCGCCAGAAGCTGACCCACGAGTGCCCGGTGATGATCGGCACTGTGCCGGTATATGATTCGGTCATCCACTACCAGCGGGATCTGGCAGAACTGACCGCACAGGACTTCATCGATGTGGTACGCCTGCACGCAGAGGACGGCGTGGACTTTGTCACCCTGCACTGCGGCATCACCCGCAAGACCATCGAGCAGATCCGCAAGCACAAGCGCAAGATGAACATCGTCAGCCGCGGCGGCTCTCTGGTGTTTGCGTGGATGAGCATGACCGGCAACGAGAACCCCTTCTACGAGCACTTTGACGAGATCTGCGAGATCTGCGCCGAGCATGACGTGACCATCTCTCTAGGCGACGCCTGCCGTCCCGGCTGTCTGGCTGACGCCACCGACGTGTGCCAGATCGAGGAACTGGTGCGTCTGGGCGAGCTGACCAAGCGCGCATGGGCGCACAACGTACAGGTGATGGTAGAAGGCCCCGGCCATGTGCCCCTGAATCAGGTCGCCGCCAACATGGAGGTGCAGAAGAGCATCTGCATGGGCGCACCCTTCTATGTGCTGGGACCTCTGGTCACCGATATCGCCCCCGGCTACGACCACATTACCGCTGCCATCGGCGGCGCAGTGGCAGCCGCCAGCGGTGCGGCCTTCCTGTGCTATGTGACCCCCGCCGAGCATCTGGCACTGCCCAATGTGGAGGACGTAAAGCAGGGCATCGTGGCCTCCAAGATCGCCGCCCACGCCGCCGACATTGCCAAGGGCATCCCCCACGCCCGGGACATCGATGACAAGATGGGCGATGCCCGCCGCGTACTGGACTGGGATGCACAGTTTGCCTGCGCACTGGACCCCGAGACCGCCAAGGCCATCCGCGACGCCCGCCTGCCCGAGGACGACCACAGCGACACCTGCAGCATGTGCGGCAAGTTCTGCGCCGTGCGCAGCATGAACAAGGCACTGGCCGGTGAATACATCGATATCCTGTAAGCTATTCCCGCGCTGAAAGGCGCTTCTTCCTCCGGGACTGCTGCACAAGCGTGCGGCAGTCCCTTTTTATGGAACAGTCCCAAAATGCGCGTTGCCAAGCACACGCAAAAGCAACGTCTTTTCACGCATTTTGTGCAAAAAGTCAAATACAGCACCCTGCAATGCAAAAGCACCCCCGCACTTCTTCTGTGCAGGGGTGCTTTGTTTCAATCAACTGTTCCTATCCAGCCAGTACAAAAGCAAGATATTCCGCAGGTTATCATACATGGTCGTAAACGGTGCAGACAAAATACATCTTCTCTCCGATGGTCACGACCTCAATACCGATGGCGCGGCAATCTTTGCAGACAAACGGGTTTCCGTTAAAACCTGTCGCATTCCGCACCAGCGCCTTCAGCTCTGCCTCGTTTGCAGGTACTTCGACATCAAGGCAATCTATGGTATTGGTACCGCCCAGACCAAAATGATCATCATGTGCCACCCAAGCCTCAGCAGCTTCGATCTTGGCATCATAAGCGTCGTACAGCTTCTCATCAAACGGCAGTTCTACATTACCGGCAGCACGGAAGGCATCCGTCCAGACCTTTTCTGCGGCAGACAGCTCGGCCACTTCCTCCAGCTGCTCCAGCTTAAGCTCGGCGCGGTAATCGTTAATGGCCTTCAGGATATCCTTCTTGGCCTTCTGCTCCGCATTGAGCGGTGCAGCACCACAGGCGGTCATCAGCACCAGCAAGGCACCGGCTAGCAAAAGGGCGGTCAGTCTTACAAGCTTTTTCATGAGGGTCATTCCTTTCTGTCATAAAGTGGAGTGTTACTCCTGATGCTTCTATGATAGCATACTCCGCCCGTATCAGCAATCTCTTCCCCGCCAAAAAAGCAGCGCTTTTCCATACATTTTGCACAAAAACATAGAAGAATAAGACCGAGTACAGTTTTGGGGCAGCATAACGCTGCGCCGTGTTCGATGTGGTCAATCCATACTATCAATATTTTAGATTTTACAATTCTTCTGTGCTGTACTATAATGAAGTAGCAACTTTATTACTCAAAAGTACAGGAGGCTGTTTTCTTGATAATTGATCTGATTGAAGCACTTTACCGCCTGCTGTGGGGCGATTTGTTCACCCTGCCGGTGGCAGGCGGCATTGGCATCTCCTTTATGGTGGTGCTGCTGTTTGCAGCCGGTATCGGCTTTACCCTGCGCACAAGGCTGCTGCCGGTGCGGCTGTTCCGGGATATGATCGGCGCAGTGTGCGAAAAAAAGCAGGCTGCGGGCGGGCTTTCCTCCTTTCAGACACTGGTCATCTCCACCGCTACCCGGGTGGGCATGGGCAACCTTGTGGGCGTGGTGGCCGCTGTTTCGGCGGGCGGTGCGGGCGCGGTGTTCTGGATGTGGGTCACTGCCCTGCTGGGTGCTTCCACCTCCTTTGTGGAGTCTACTCTGGCTCAGAAATGCCGCGTGCCGGACCCGCTGTACGGCGGCTGGCGGGGCGGTCCGGCCTACTACCTGCATGTGCTGGCCGAGCGCAAACGGGGCAAAAAGCTCAAGCGCTCGGTGTGTGCGGTGCTGTTTGCGGTGTCCGGCCTGATCTGCTGGTGCGGCATCAGCCAAGTCATCTCCAACTCGGTCAGTTCTGCCTTTGAAAACGCCTTTCACGTCCCACCGCTGGCTACCACCGTGGTGCTTACCCTGCTGGCAGCGCTGATCGTGCTGCGCAAGAACGCCACCGTGAAAAGCCTTGACTTCATCGTGCCGGTCATGGCGGTGTGCTACTTTGTCATCACGGTGGGCATCGTGGTACTGAATATCCGGCAGCTGCCCGCCGTGCTGGCACGCATCCTTGCCGAGGCCTTCGGCCTGCGTCAGGTGGCCGCAGGCGGCTTTGGCGCGGTGCTGATGAACGGTGTCAAGCGCGGGCTGTTCTCCAACGAAGCGGGCAGCGGCTCGGCCCCCTGCGCTGCTGCCGCTGCGGAGTGCGACGACCCGGTAAAGATGGGGCTTGTGCAGGCGCTGGGCGTATTGATCGACACGGTGGTCATCTGCAGCTGCACCGCCTTTCTGATGCTGCTGGTGCCGCAGGACATCACCGCCGGGCTGACCGGCATGGACCTTTTACAGACTGCCATGCAGTACCATCTGGGCAGCTTTGGCATCGTGTTCATTGCAGTGATCTTGGCGCTGTTCAGCTTTTCCACCTTTCTGGGGGTGCTGTACTACGCCCGGGGCAATGTGGCCTACCTGTGCGGCGACAACTGGTGGAGCCAGACTGCCTACAAGCTGCTGACGCTGGCCATGCTGCTGATCGGCGGCACACAGGCCTACACCGTGGTGTGGGATCTGGGCGATGTGGGCATCGGACTGATGACCATCTTCAATATGCTGGCGCTCGTTCCCCTTTCCGGCGAGGCGCTGACCGCCCTGAACGACTACGAAATGCGCAAAAAGCTGAAATAAGATCACAAAAACGGGCTGCTGCACAAGGTTCTGTGCAACAGCCCGTTTTGTGATCTGCTAAAACTTTCAGCTATGCTGCTTCAGGGCGCAGACGGCGATGCTCAAGGCGCTCCATGCGGCCTGATACATCAGCACCGTGGCGATGGAAAGCTGCCAGATGCTGCCCGCATAGGTCAGCAGCACTGCAATGAACACCGAGAAGCACACCGACACCAGCTGCACCGTCGTGGCACTGGTCTCGGCATTCTGTGCCTGATCTGCGGCCTGCAGGCCGCCGGTCAGGCTGGCAAAGCCCCGGTGGTGGTACAAGCAGCATTTAGGCTTTTCCGGGGCTGCATCAGCGGCTTCAATGGCCTGACACTGCTCACCGTCCAGCACAGTGACCATGCCCTCCGGCAGATGGTACGCCTCTGTGATGTGCCGCGCCGTCAGGCTGGGGTCCTTGCTAGTGACCAGCAGACGGATGTTCTCCCTTTGCAGAGAAGCAAGGCTGCGTGCCACATTGCGGCCGCCCACATAGCGCAGCACAAACATGGCGTGCAGGTTGCCGGACACTGCCAGATACAAAATTTGCAGTTCACCGTTTTTGGAATGGCTGTCCTCGTAGTCCTGCTCCGGCAGGGTCACGCCCTCCTGCTCCATGTAGCGGCGGGTGCCGATGAGGATGCGGTTATTGTCGCACCATGCCGAGAAGCCCATCCCGGTGTGCTGCTCCAGATCCTTGACCGGGAACAGGATATCGGTGCGGTCCTCAATGATCTGGCTGAACAGCCCGCGCAGAGTGTCGCAGCTTTCGTTCAGCACACTTGCCGCATACAGAATGGCGCGGTCGATGCGGCCGCCCTTGAAGATGCGGATATCCTCCAGCGTTACGCTGTCGGCGGTAAACAGGTCGTCGGCGTCCAGCTCAATGGTGTCGATGCCGCCCAGCTCCTCAATGGCTGCCCAGCCGGGCACCACAGCGCCCACAGCGGCAGCCGCTCTTTGCAGCCGCAGCGCCGCCAGCCCGGGCACCAGCACCGAAGAAAGGGGTGCACCCATGCACAGCACGGCAGCCACTGCAGCCACGGCGCAGTTCACACCGCCGCCGAACAGCAGGAAGGCGACGCCGCTGAGCACTGCCGCTGCCAGCAGAACGCAGGCCACCTTGCGGGCACGGCGCTCACTGGCGCGCTCGCTGAGGCTCTGCTCCACAAAATCATCGCTGGCGGTCTGCACCGGGCGGCTCAGCAGCACCCACGGGTCCTTCTGCTCCAGATCCCGGGCGAGGGCGCGGATCAGATCTTTATCGCGGGTGCGGTAAGCGCCCCGCACTTCGCCGCCCTCTGCTGCCAGCGTGTAGCCGCCCTGCACGGCAGCCAGCATTACCCGGCTGCCCACCAGCGCCAGAAACAGCCCCAGCGCTGCCATACCGGTCAGCAGGCCGATGCCCTCGGTGCTGCGGTAGGCATTGGCATTCAGCATGGCCACCACTGCCTGCAGCAGCGCTGCCACAGCAGCCAGCGCAGGCATGGTGTCTGCACTGGGACGGCCGCGCAAGCCGGTCAGGCCGTCCCGCAGCACCGGGTAGCCCACAAACAGACTGGCGGCAAACAGCAACAGATTGGCGGCATAGAACGCCGCCGGGGCAGCGTCCGGGTCCAGTACCGAAAGCGGCGGCAGCAGACGCTCTGCCGTCAGCCCAAGGTGCAGCAGCACCACAGCCAGAATGCCCGCCAGCACACAGCGCAAGGTCAGCTCTGCGGCCATGTGGTGCAGCTTATCAGTGGTGGATTCCGGCACAGTATCCTCGGCAGGGGCAGCGGTTTCTGCTGCGGGTGCGTCCTCCGGCTGTGCCGGGGTCACAGCTGCATCGGCTGCCGGTGCGGGCACTGTTTCATCAGCAGGAGCGCCGTCCTGCTCCAGCGGGAGCAGCGGCAGGCTCATAGTATCCTCTTTTTCCGGCTTGCGGGCGGCGGGCTTCTCGTCCTCTGCTGTGCCGAACATCTGGAAAATCGACTTTTTCTCAGGCTTTTTCGGCAGTGTCTCCGGGTCTGCCGGAACGCTGGCAAACACCGCCGACGGCAGCTCCTCGGCAGGCTTCTGTGCTGCCTTTGCCGGGGTTTTCTCCGGCTCTGCGGCAGGCTGTGCAGGCACAGGCAGCACCTTGGGCTGCGGCGCTGCCTGCACAGGTTTTGCGGGCTGCGGGGCAGGCTTTGCCTTGCCGCTCATGCCGTTGAGCATATCCTTCAGCTGCTGCATCTCCCGCTGTTCTAGTTCCTCCTGCGGCAGCAGCGTCTCCGGGGCGTTCTTCGCCTTGGGCTGCTTTTGGGGGGCCGCAACAGGCTGCGGCTCCGGCTGGGGTGCAGGCTTTTTCGGCTGTAGCTTCACGGCAGCAGCCGCCTTGGGTGCAGGCACAGGCTCTGCCGGGACGGCCTTGACAGGCTCCGGGCGGGCGGGCTGCAACAGCATGGCCGGAATGGGGTCCTCGGTGCGCAGCTCCAGCGCCATGTCCTCCTGCTCCGGCTGTACCGGCTTTGCATCTGCCCCCAGCAGGATCTCGCCGGTGGGGATCTCCAGCATCGGCTGTGCCGGGGCGGGCGACTCATCTTTGTCGTGGCCGAACAGCTTGCCCAGCAGCCCGGCCTTGGGCTTTTCCTCCACCGGAGCAGTCTCGTCCCGGCGGGTCATCTCCTCGGGCAGATCGATCACACTGGTGCTGAAGAAGTTGCGGAAACGCTCCTCTGCCGAGAGCTCCCCTGCCTGCTTGCCCTTGCGTTCATTTTTATTGTTCGGCATCCTTGTTCCTCCCACTGTTCTGGATGGAGTTTACCGCTTGTTTTATTCTTCTACGGCGCGCTGCGACTGGATCTCGTACAGGATAATACCAGCTGCCACCGAAACATTATAGCTGTCCACGCCGGTGCCGGGTGCAGCCATATCCAGCCGCACCACGCCGTCACACAGCTTCTTGACCAGCTGGGATACGCCGCTGCCCTCGCTGCCCAGTACCAGCGCGATGGGGCCGGTCAGGTTATTTTTGCGCAGGGACACACCGTCCATGTCGGCGCAATAGACGAACACGCCCTGCTCCTTCAGGCGGCGGATGGTCTCGCCGATGTTGGCCACCCGCGCCACCGGCAGACGCTCGGCAGCGCCTGCGCTGGACTTGATGACGGTGGGGGTGACGGATGCACCACCCCGCTTGGGGATGACGATGCCGTGGGCACCGCACAGCAATGCGCTGCGCATGACTGCGCCCAGATTGTGGGGATCCTCAATGCCGTCGCTCAGCACCAGAAAGGGCGGCTCGCCCTTGGCCTTGGCTGCTGCCAGCAGATCCTCCACGGTCGCGTACTCGATCTCGCTGGCAAAGGCCGCTACGCCCTGATGGCTCTCGGTGCCGGTCATCAGGCGCAGCTTGTTGGGGTGCACCCGCTTGACCGTTGCGCCGGCTTCCTTGGCCAGTGCTGTATAGTATGCCGCCACTGCCGGAGCCATCCCCTCGGCAATGAGCACGGTGTCCACACCGGAGCCGCTCTTCAGCAGCTCGGTCACCGGGTTTTTGCCGTAGATCAGGCTCTCGCTCTTCTGCTGCGGCTGCTCTGCATCGCGGCGCGGACGGCGCGGCTGGTTACGTTCTTCCATCTTTTTATGCTCCTTCCGTTCCGGGCGGGCAGTGCCGCGCCGGAGCGTTTTATTTTGTTTATGATAATCCAAGATAAAGTATACCATATCTCGCCCGGCTTCGCCACAAATTGCCGGGATTTTATTCCCCGACGCCTAAATTTTTTTCGACAGAAAGCGTCTTTCCGGCCGGACTGGGCATCTGTAAAAATGTTTTGTCCGCTGCCCGGTCGGCACGGCACACTTCTGCTGTTTTGCCAAGGCAAAAAGTTTTCCACAAAAAATGTCTATACATTCCGTAAATGCTCTGCAATTTTTCCACAAGTTGAAAACTCCGTGGAAAGTGTGCAAAAGTCCAGCCGCAGCGCCTGTTTTCCGGGTGGAATTAAACAGTTTCCACCGAGTTTTCAACAACAGCTTCCCCCATATCTTAGCAAAAGTCTTACAATTTGTAAAATTCAAGTCGGAATTATGACAATTTTTTGAACCGGAAATTGTCCGTTTTTGCAATTTCCTCCAACATCATTTTGACGAATGTTAAAATACGTTGAAAACCCACTTCATCCAAGCACAAGGCAGATGTTGCGGCGTATATGGATTTTTGTCTCTAAACATGATAAGTTTCTGATGCAGCCGCTGGAGCTGCTTTGTGCCGTGCCCGTTCCACAGCAGCTCTATGCAAGAAAAAGCGCCTGTTCGGATTGATTTTAGGCGCAGTTTGGGGTATACTAACCATGTGGGCTTGTTAAACCATGCACAATGCGGTGTGTGGCAGAGCCGGAACCCCGATAATTTTTGGAGGTAATGAATAATGTTGGTAAATGCAACCGAAATGCTGCTCAAGGCACGCGATGGCCACTACGGTGTGCCGCAGTTCAACATCAATAATCTGGAGTGGACCAAGGCAGTCCTGACCGCCTGCGAGGAAATGAAGAGCCCCGTCATTCTGGGTGTTTCCGAGGGTGCAGGTAAGTACATGACCGGCTTCAAGACCGTTGCCGCTATGGTCAGCGCCATGGTCGATTCCATGGGCATCACCGTTCCCGTTGCTCTGCATCTGGATCACGGCACCTACGAGGGCTGCAAGGCCTGCGTTGAGGCCGGCTTCTCTTCCATCATGTTCGATGGCAGCCACTACTCCATCGAGGAGAACGTGGAAAAGACCAAGGAGCTGGTTGCTCTGGCACACGCTCACGGCATGAGCATCGAGGCCGAGGTTGGCTCCATCGGCGGCGTTGAGGACGGCGTTGTAGGCGCTGGCGAGATCGCTGATCCCGAGGAGTGCGCAAAGATCACCGCTCTGGGCATCGACTTCCTGGCTGCCGGCATCGGCAACATCCATGGCGTCTACCCCGCAAACTGGAAGGGTCTGGATTTCGAGGCTCTGGACCGCATCCACAAGGCCACCAATAACATTCCTCTGGTTCTGCACGGCGGCACCGGCATCCCCGATGAGATGATCGCAAAGGCCATCAGCCTGGGCGTTTCCAAGATCAACATCAACACCGAGTGCCAGCTGGTGTTTGCTGAGGCCACCCGCAAGTACATCGAAGAGGGCAAAGATCAGCAGGGCAAGGGCTTCGACCCCCGCAAGCTGCTGGCTCCCGGCGCAAAGGCCATCGAGGCCAAGTGCAAGGAGAAGATCGAGCTGTTCGGCTGCGCAGGCAAGGGCTAAGCAGAAGCTTGTATCGTAACCGGTACACCACCCAATAAAGTATGCGGCCCCGCCGCACTGTTATGCACAGTGCAGCGGGGCCGCTTTTTATTTTATATGCGAGCACTCAGACGTGGGTCTTTTCCATATCGCCAGAAATGGATTGCATACAGTCCCGCACCCAGAAGGAGGCAAAAAATCGAATAGCTAAGGATCGGAAGCCGCAGCAGTACAATCTTACCCGCGATCTGGGTAAAGAACCAGCCCGTTCCATACAGAATCACGATATAAAGCACCAGCCATGCAGCATATTTCAGCCAATGCTCCCGCGGCGGAAAGCCCACCTGCTCCATCATCCGGCGGAACAGTATGCAAAACGCCGCCACTGCAACAGCAAGCTGCATCAGATACCCTACGGATAGTTCAAAAAACCAATTTCCAATTACCGGATAGAGCAGCAAGCCTTCCACGCCCCACCCAAAAAAGAAATACAGAGGTGCAACATACCAGAAGTAATCCCCGGCTCTCAGTGTTTTCAAGCTGGGCTTGACCTCTTCCACAAAGGTCTTTGCGTCCGAAATCGAATGAAACAGTTCCTGATTTTCCTTGCTGGCTTGGATTGCAATATCAAGCAAATCGCTGCGCACAAGTTCGATACCACAGAAGTCCCAGCTGACCCGGCGAAGATAACGAATCACTTCTTTAAGCTGTGCCCGACTTTTTTCAGTCAGCAGCTTAGTACGCATCCGGTTTGTTTTTCGCAATGCAAAATACTTATTCATCTGGCTCCTCCTTAAAAATTTTTTTCACCAGCTGGCAGAGCTGGCTCCAATCCTGCCGGAACTCAAGAAGCGCCTGCCGCCCTTCTTCCGTTACAATGTAGTATTTTCGGCTCGGCCCCTTGGGAGAAGGTCTGCGCTCTACCGTAACCTTTCCCTGCTGCTCCAAGCGCAATAGCAGCGGATAGAGCGTGCTTTCACTCAAGTCAGAAAATCCGACCTGTTTCAGATGCATCACGATCTCATAGCCATAGGTCGGCTCTTGCGCAATCAATTTCAGTACACAGTATTCCAGAACACCTTTTAAAAGCTGTGCGTTGTTTTCCATAAGTCCTCCTTTCTGCTATTATGTAATGCGTAGTAGCTTATCTACATTGTATTACATAGTAGTATTTCTGTCAAGTCCTAGCCTATTGGCATTACAACCAAAAATCATGCCATATTTTTATGCAACAAAAAAGCCCCGAGACTTTCATCTCAGAGCTCTTCGTTAAGTCGGCGACTACCTATTTTCACAAGCCGTTTCCAGC
>NZ_QULS01000051.1:318-567 GCF_003482185.1 Faecalibacterium sp. OM04-11BH | reverse complement strand
CGCAAAGGCAGCATAGCAGCCAGCGCAGCAGTCTAATCATCACGAAGTAAAGGAGAATGAATATGAGTAAGTTGACTTACATTCGTTGTGGAGATTATGATATACCCAACCTAAAACTTTCTGAACAGCCGGAAACTTCTATCGGCAAGTACGGCAGAATGCGAAAATCCTACCTAAAGGAACATCGCCCCATTCTCTACAACCAACTGCTGATGAGCGAGAAGCTGTATCCACACCTGTTAGAGATTG
>NZ_QULS01000051.1:0-308 GCF_003482185.1 Faecalibacterium sp. OM04-11BH | reverse complement strand
AGCTGTATCCACACCTGTTAGAGATTGCCCGGACAGCGCAGGAGCGTGTGGAAACCATGTTGCCTCACATGATGGAGACTGCGGGTGTCACGGAAGAACTGAAAGCCTGTGACCCTATGCGTTGGGTGGGGCTGATGAACACATTAACGGCACAGATTGAGGAAATTTTAATCAGGGAACTGATTTGCAGCTGAATGGGAGGTGCGGGAAATGCTGACCTTTGAAAAGATTTTGAAAGTGTTTCAGGCATATCTGGATGATGATCCACTGTATGAGGTGGTTCAGACCAGCCACGGTTATACATTGAT
>NZ_QULS01000050.1:0-583 GCF_003482185.1 Faecalibacterium sp. OM04-11BH | reverse complement strand
TGACAGCATACCGGGTGGCAGCAGCCTATTTCAAGGCAAACAACACCACAAAGCTGCCCAGCCCGAAAAAGCTGGAAGCCGAGTATGCACAGTTGGCATCCGAAAAGGCAAAGTTCTACGAGCAGTACAAGGAATCTAAAGAGGAACTGCTCAAACTGAAAACCGCAAAGCAGAATGTTGCGTCCTTTTTCCGGGAGGAAGAGCAGACGCAGCAGGAGAGATAAAGGAGTGTGCGTATGATCAACTTGAAAATCGACCCGGAGTTTCAGTCCCAGATTCCCCCTTTGACCGATGATGAATTTAAGCAGCTTGAAGAAAACATCCTCAAAGAGGGCAAGCTGATTTCTCCTTTGATTGTTTGGGGTAATACCCTTGTTGATGGCCACAATCGTTATGAAATCGTTCAGGAGCATCCCGAAATCTCTTTCTCCACCATGCCGCTCCCGTTTGAAAGCAGAGAAGAAGTCCTCGCATGGATCTGCAAGAATCAGCTGGGGCGGCGTAATCTCACGCCGGAGCAGAAGAAGTTCCTCATTGGAAAACAGTACAGTGTGGAGCATCGGAAGCCCGGTGGAAACGGCAA